>NZ_JBGONY010000019.1:0-82576 GCF_041439375.1 Vibrio crassostreae
TAGATGATCTGATCGTAGCTTTAAGCATTAGTTCCCTGATTTAGGAAACAAAGCCTCGAAAACTGCACAAAAACTAACTATTTGATCTTTCGTGAACATATGTAGTCCCATTTAAATAATCTATACACAGGGGGGGATTCCCCCTCAAGTGCGTCTTTTTACTATAGCACTCTCGTAATAAGCTTTATATCGAAAATCATAAACTTTTATGCGAGGTCAACTATGTCAAAATTTAAAGCAGGACTACCGATTGCTATCCTAAGTAGTGCGGTAATTGTATTCTCTTCCCAAGCTAGTTCCGACTTGGGTTTCAAAATGACGCCTAAGGTAACGTATGGGTTTGGTAATGTCACAACCGATGAGATAGTTCATTCAAGAGAGTTGTGGATGAACGTATTTGAGCCTACAGACAAGAGTCATATTAAAGAGACAGCTATTGTGATGACATTTGGCGGTGCGTTTCATCAAGGTTCGCCCGATTTAAGCTTCAATGTTGGCGGTGCGCAAGATACTTCTATGAATGACTATTGCCAAAGGTTTGCAAAACAAGGGTATGTTTGTTTTGCAATAGATTATCGATTAGCTCCCGAAAATCCATTACCGACAGGCATTGGTTACACGGCTGAAGATTTGGACCTTGAAAGTATTAGTTCAATGTCTCAGCAAATTAACCTAGTTAGACACCAATTAGGATATGACCAGCTAGACTTCAATAACCCTTCTGAGAAATCGATCATTGATAAAGCGATTTTATCTGCTGCTGAAGACTTACGTAATGCGGTTGGTTATATCAAAGAAAACTCGAATGAATATGGATTCAATTCATCAAAGGTAGTATTGGGAGGATTCTCTGCTGGCGCTGTAACTAGCTTGAATGTTGCTCATGGAATGAAGTTACCTGTTGCTGGTACGTTCATGCTTTCTGGTGGTCCTGCTGGCTTTGACATCATAAAGAACACTACCAATTTTGAAGCATCTAGCCCTGTATTACTCTTTCAAGGGCAGAATGATTTGCATGCTGCATTCTCGATCAATCCACCTCTGCTTGAACACTATAAACAAGAACAAATTGAAAACACGTTTGCTTGGGTACCAGGGTTTGGACATTTCTATCCTGCGGAGGCTGTTAGCTTATCTGGTGACGGAATGAGAATGTCAGTAGAGCAACGCATTATGAACTTCGTAAGTAACATTGACCAAAGAAGTAACTAGAACTTTCCCATTGATAGATTAAAAAAGCAGGCAGGATGCAAGCAGTGGGAGTAGCTTCCCATAATCTTAGAGGTATGCAATATCAAAATTCATCAAACAACGTTGACATATGAACAGATCCCTAGCGTCTATGCCTTGTTAGAATCTGAAATATTTATGTGGGTCGTAACCACTGCTACTGTTTTACTATTTGTTTGGATCGCAGCGAAGTTATGGCATATCCATTCAATCCCTAAGAAGTTAGCTAAAGAAAAGAACCTGTCACAAGCTAAGTTTGTAATTTGGTTATGTCTTTTGGGGTTGATCTGGAAGCCATTATGGGTTGTTGCCGTATTAACGATAGTCATTGATTGGGATAAATTTCAACTTTGGATAAAGGAGGCTAGGTCATGAAAGAGATTATGGTTCCTTACCTTTTGTTAGTGTGGTTACTGTTTAAATTTAAGATACTAAAACGAACACCGAAAAATTATTTTTGGACCACGTTTGTAGGGGTTGTATTACTACTGATTTTATTTGTATCTCACCGCTTCTATTCTCCTGCCGATTTGACTAACTCAACAACAGTCAAAGCGCCACATGCGATTGTTGCGCCTCCGTTCGGTCAGCAGATAGATACTATCTATGTTGAGCACAATCAGGTGGTAGAAAAGGGAGAGATTCTTTATACCCAAAGAGACGACAAATTAACCTCGATTAAAACAGGGTTGAATGCGAGTAAATTAGAGTTAGCTCGTTCGATAGAAGCGCAAGAAATCAAGCTTGCACAGGCTATGAGAGACCATAAGAGAAATTTGGGGTTGGAACATCATGCGACAGCAAGGGATGTGGAATTATCTTCGGATATGATAGCTACAACTAAAGCCGATATAAACGTGCTTTACGCAAAGCATGAAGGATTAGAAGCGAAGTTAGGGGATGTCGAATTTGAATTGGATAGGTTGACGGTACGAGCACCATTTAAAGGCATGGTTACTCATGTCTACATTGCTAATGGTTCTCGTGTTGGCGGTTTGCATTTATGGGATATTGAAAATAAGTTCATCGAAATGCGAATACCAGAACAAGCTTACCAAAACATTAAAAGGGGGCAGTTTAGCGAATTCTATGTAGATGCTTACCCAGCTCAGGTATTTAGAGCGCGAGTTCATAGCATTGTAGAGGCTACTGGAGAAGCTCAGGGGAACTTGATGCCGGTTGAGCAAATGGTATCTGGCCACATACAAAGAGGGGCTGCTCCAATTGGACGGACAGTAATATTAGAAGTTGATAGTAAAACTATGGATATGCTCCCTATAGGAAGTACTGGCACAGCATGGATTAGTGCTAAAAAACCTCATAGCATATTAGGCTTCATGGATATCATTGGCGCCGCACATGTAAGATTACAATCCGTAAAATCCATACTTTTTGCTTTATAATATAACTCGACAATTTACCTTTATTGTCTCTCCATGAAACAGTCCACTGTAATAAGTTGGGCTGTTTTTATTTCTATTATTAGTGAATAGCGAGGTCTTGATGATTTATCATTACACCAGAGATCGATGTACCAATTACTATTAAGCCTACAAGAGTTGCTAGATAAAGTTATTGGGGTTAAATAATCTATTGTTCTCTTCATTTAGAATGTAAGCAAATTGATTACTATTTCAATAGCAGAAGTTATCCGAAACTTTAAGTGCTCTGAGGTTCGTAACAAGGTTTTGTCCAAAAGCGAGCTTGAAAGCAAAAAGGGGAACGAGTAAGCAAAATTCAAAGGCTACATATTTGCTACATGGAACTTAAGTCTTACGTGGTATATTTAGGTTGAATTGTTGATACTTTTACCGAGCAGAAGGAGTGGGACTATCAAAAAATGGTTGAATTACCTTTTATTTTTCATTGTGCTCCTAATTATTGGGCAGATGCAAAAAAAGGAAGAAAGAGAAGCTCTACGATTTGATCAAGTTGTTGCTTATGAGCTGTCTAAGCAAGAAAAACTGAGCGTTTGCCATGCTATTCAAGGCTCTATAGAGAGGTCATTTAGTTACCAAGAGTCTAAGGATGGTATCGTTGAGTTATACAATGAAAAACCACAATCATACTGTGCTTTTTATCATACTGAAATTGAAATTGGCGATATGAATACCAAAGATATAAGCAAATGTCGTACCCTTACGAACGCTCAGATCTCTCGGGGTGCTGTTCCGACATCAACCGAATATAATCCCCAATACTCAGTATATAAAAATGGCATGATTTATTGGAAATGTGAGAATGGAAAAAGCCCTAGGCGGATAGATGTTCGCAATGAACGTTACGACGCAACCCCTTACAGATATGCAAAGGATAAAGATATATTACTTGTTAAAGCAGATTACCGCCTTCTCTATTTTTATAAGGGGAAAGTGTTCAAAAGCGTATCAAGTGAAAGGGCATCCTCTATGTATAACGGTGATACCCTTAAGGTCACGCACCCTGAATACTTCGATTATGCTCCGTATTTAGTACCATTTGGCTCCAAAATATAACAAGAGCTTGGGGTCTCAAGATACTTTTAATAATCTGATAGTCACGATTTAAGGTGATTTCCTAAATTGCTTCTGTCCAAAAGCTTCTCAGGTAGATTTTTTATCCGTGGCACTTCCTAGCTCGAAAATGCCCCATTCCTTCTTTCAGCAAATAACCAATTGCTCAATTAGCACATCATTTAACTGATTTTTTATAACAGCTTCATCAGTCGATATTGACTATCTGGTAATTCAGTCAAAATGACAGGGAAGAACGGCACACACGCACCTTATTGTTCAGTAAGATACGATTATTTATTCGCCAGTAATTAGTCGGACTTGTATAGGAATAAGTGCCATGAGTATATCGGATATAAAAGTAGTAGAGTTTCATCAAAAGCAAGGTGGTCAGTCTGTCGCTGCCGATGAACTAACAAGCTACTTGATTGACAGTGGTTCAATATCTAAATTTCATAATGCGCTGCCTGATGAGTTGCAACGAATACTGGCTCCTTTTGTGGGAAAAAGCCCCAATGCTTACCTCAACGCATTAAAATCTCAATTAAAATCAGAAAGGTGGGCGGCAGTCAACGCAGCACCCTCCGTGCCTGCCTCTTCTTATAAAAGTGCATTCTACCCTCCGGTGCAACAAGAGCCTAAAATCGCAAGCGTCCAAACCACCGTCACTAATACAGAAGAAGACCAAAGACCGGAGCTTGAATACGCTTTTGAGCTCTCTTGCTCTCAGTCGTCTTTTAAAGCACATGTTGGATGGGATGTGGCGTTAGCTAAAACGAGTACGTCACCGATGCATTCTCGTTGGAGTGAACAAGAAAACGAGCACAGCACGCAATTGGTGGCCAACATAAAAGAGGATGCGCCAAGGACGCTTGCATTCTCATCGAGAGGCTCTTCAGTACCCCTATCAATCCCTGACGTCTTAGCCAAGCCTAAAGGGACGAACGCACTCAGTGAAGCCTTCCTCGCAGTGATGCCTACTGTACAATTTGGTGAACGACTAGGGCTTGCCACTCAAGGGTATTATTACCACTTTAATGAAGGCAAGCTCGTTCAAGAGTACAAAATCATCAGTAATGGTAATTGTCGGTTCTGCCTGACCTATTCGGATGAACTCACTCTTAGCGATGAGCTTCGTCCTACCGCTTGGCAAAGTGCGATACCGATTCAATGGCGTATCGATAATCAGGTATTGGACAACCAGCACTTACTCTATCTACCTCGTAAGTTGACACAAGATGAATTTTCTACGGTGAACCCAGCGTGGCTCAATGAGCAAGGACTTGCGTTGAATATTTCAGAACTTGTGGATACAGGACAAGGTAAGGAAACCCCGAACGAACGATATCATGCCCCACTGGATTGCCATTACCCACATCCTGGCCGTTTACTGCATGGGACAGAGATTGTCGCCATCAATAGCCCCAGTCTCGTTTCCAAAGGTATTCCGGTCGTCAATCTTCGCCCTGAAAAACTCTTTCGTATCGGCGTGTTTTTTGATGGGACGGGGGCTAACGATAAGAATGACGCTTACAAAGAGCAACGTGGCAATAAGTCTCGCAGTAATGTGGCGCGTTTGTTTGCGGCTTATCCGCAAATTCAAGGGGAATCAACAGCAATCTATGTATCTGGTGTGGGCACCGTCGACATTGAAGATGACAGTCAGCGCCCCTCCACCATCGATGCAGAAGAAGATGAAACAGGACCAGAGCAGGCGTTTGGGGTGAGTGCACAACAGGCGTTTGATGGAAACCTTGCTGATGCTATCGCGGGTATTAGTGGCAAAGTCTTGCTTAACTATGTCGATGGTGAGAATGGTGCGTTTTACAAATGGCAGAGTTTGCTTAGTCAGTTGCAGCGCACTATCGATGAATTGGAGCAATCCGACTATTATAATGACATCACCCATATCGTTTTTGATGTTATCGGTTTTAGCCGAGGTGCGGCATTATCTCGTCACTTTGTCAATGCACTGTACCAAGGATTACCGGATTACCATCGACCAGTTGCGGGCAAGCAGGCGGATGTTAAGGTTTACCCTCATCTATTGGGTAATGAAACCAACAAAAAGTTTTCAGAGGAAGGTGGTTATGAGCGCGATGATACGAAAGGCGTCAGTGTAAGGTTCTTAGGGTTATTTGATACCGTAGGGTCGTTTTACTTAGCGGGCAATAACGATGAAGGTAATTTTCATTTGGGCCTAGAGCCGACCATGGCCAACACGGTCTTGCAGTTGGTTGCTGAACATGAGTATCGGAAAAACTTCCCATTAACGTCACTGAGTCGTGATAATTGGTTACCCGATAATTTTCACCAAGAACACTTCCCTGGATGCCATACCGATGTGGGTGGAGGTTACCCTTCGATTGAGCAATATGAGAAAAAGGGACTCCCTGACTATGTGGGCTTTCCGGTGAGGAGTACCTATAACCGTAACGAAATAAAATCAGAAACCCTTGATATCGTGCACGCTAATTTTGCATATCCAGGAGGAAGTCTAGATAAGGCTGCGATGATAGAGCGCACTCGCCAAGTAAAAGACGCCGAATGGAAAAAGGTATGCCGACAAAGGTTTGGCCATTACGGAGAGGTAAAAGAGAAAGATAGCACGCTCTATTTTTATCACTTTAAACCAGTGAGTAATGCGATAGCAGGGCTAGCCCTCGAGCGCATGAAGCAACAAGCTCAAAACGCAGGAGTAAAATGGATCGATCGTGCGTATGTTGAAAATCTAACTCCTGACTACGTGAACGATGAGCTCTGCCAATCTTTGTGGGCAAAATTATCAACCAAGCCATTGGGGGAGTTAACCAGTGAAGACTGGAAGACAACGCTTCAACCAACGCTTATTTTTGACAACTATATCCACCGATCCCATGATACGGTGATAAACCTCCCATATAAGACGGTCAAGGAAACGCTTGTAAACAGCATTACAACCGATAAACAAACAGAGAAAATACCAGAGCGGAGAATTTGGGACAATGCCTAAGTACGTAATAGCGACAATCCTCATTACAATGGTCGCCTTGAGTGGCTGTCAAGAAGAGCAGCCGTTAATAAAAGCGACCATTGGTAACGCAGGAAGCCTTAGTGATTTCTATATTATGAGTGACGTATCTATTCAAACTACAGGAGGCGGTTGGACCGGCTTTAGTTATGGGGCAGTCAATGGTTATCCTGGAAAGAGTGCCGACATCGGAAAAATGGGCGTCCCCGCACATATCAAAGGGGTGTGGAGTAAAGGCTGGAGTTATGATGATGAACTGGTCTACTACCGTATTGATGCGCCGATTGACGCTGAATTAGCTGAGAAGAAAATACGTACTTTGCAGAATTATTATAAAGACTACCAGCCTACTCGAGCTTCAATGCAGGTCATCGTAGATGAAGAGCGTATCCAAGTTATGTTTACTGTTGGCTGTTATTCTTACCGGATGGATTGTTCACCAAGTGAAGATGCGGATCCAAATGGATGGGTAGTGATGAACCCATCGAGTACAACTGAAGTGGTTGTTTTGTTTGATGGTAAAGGTGAATCGTCGCCTGTACCGTTTGAGTGATGATTATAATACTCAACGGCTACGCACTGGCAAGACAGTGCTCTAAGTTTAGTGGTTTGAGATACTTTTAGTTCCTAATGGTTTTATAATTCAGAAGAATCGCTAACAAGCTTTTGTCCAAAAATGAGTTAGCAATTTTTAAACAACTCCCTCACACCCCAACACAGCCACAAACGCATCCAAATACTGTTCTATAGTTAAATCCGCAGAAACGGGTGGCAGCTCTACGGTAATGCACGGTAGGTTTCTTTCTTGGCACCAGGTACCGAATGAGCCTGGGGTTTCGTAGTCGACGTCTTCGACGATCGGTAGGTTGAATTGCTTGCCTAGCCAAATGGCGAGCTCTGATTGAGTTGGGTCGTCGACCATGGCGAGTGGCTCGTGGAAAGATATGACGAACTTAGGCTGGCGCTGCTCGATGAGGTCGATCAGTGATTGTACTTCAGGTTCTAGCTGGTCGGTTTGCCCCGTTTTTACTTTTACATCTCTGACTGGTGTATGTGAACTCCAGCGATAGACGGTACCGTTTTCTGTCCAGTTTTGAGTCGGAAAAGCGCGGTTTAAATCAACTTGGTTGGCGTTGGCGCGAGTGCCGAGTTGATTGCCGTCTGGGTTCATCGATAAAATTACATCGTGTCGTAAGTTGGGGGCAGGCAAACTTCTTAGCGCGCAAGACAAACCTGCGATAGAAGCAGTTTCATCGCCGTGTGTGCCTGCTAAAAGCAGCCCGCGAGACTCACTTTCTACTTGCGCGGGGAAGTAGAGCAAGGGTGCGCCCAATACCGACTTTCCATATGGCAGCGGCTTTATTGAAAATGCAGCTCTTTCCGTTCTTGGAATTAAACTCACCTTTATCTCCTGATTGATCAAGTACTATCAAGTATTAACGATTACAAAAACTACTTAGATAAACGAAAGCATTAAAACTCGTCAACAGTCGCATTGTTAATTTTATTACTTGCTTCAAAGATAGGCTAGGAGAGCAAACAAACATGGATTTTAAAAAACATTCAACGGCTTTACTCATTTCATTTTTATTGACCCCTTTTATATCAGTGACTGCCGTTGCTGACACATTGCCTGCCGGAACTTCTCTGGCGAAAGAGCAACACCTGGTGCGTGCCAATGATGCAGAAGCTGCGACACTCGATCCGGCGAAGGCAGAAGGCTTGCCTGAAATGCACATTCTACGTGACCTATTTGAAGGTTTAGTGATCCAAGATCGCGATGGCAATATCACCCCGGGTGTCGCGGAATCTTGGGAAACCGAAGACAACCAGACGTTTGTATTCCACCTGCGTAAAGATGCTAAATGGTCGAATGGTGATCCAGTGACGGCCGATGATTTCGTGTATGCGATAAGACGAGCGGTCGACCCGAAACTGGCTTCGCCGAATGTTTGGTATCTTAAACTTACTCAAATCAGCAATATTGCTGACGTGGCGGAAGGTAAGAAGCCCGCTGAAGAGTTAGGTGTCTCTGCTGTCGATAAACACACGGTGAAGTTCGAGCTTGATAGTAAAGTGCCTTACTTTGTGGCGATGACAGGCCACACCTCAATGATGCCAGTTCACAAGACAACGCTAGAAAACAGCGACAAGCCGTGGAGCGATCCTAAGCAGTTTGTGGGGAATGGCGCTTTTGTTTTAGACGAGTGGGTGGTTAACGAACGGATTGAACTGAAGAAGAACTCTAACTATTGGGACAGTTCAGATACGAACCTAACTCAAGTGACATACATTCCGTTTGAGAACCAAAATTCTTCGATTAACCGTTATGCGGTGGGTGAGGTTGATATCACGTCTGATGTACCAACACATATGGCGCAACAGCTGAAAACAAAGTATCAAGATGCTTATACCGCCGTCCCTCTACTGTGTACTTATTACTACGCATTCAATACCACACGACCTCCGTTTGATGACGCGAGAGTGCGTAAAGCTGTGTCTTACTCAATGATGCGTGATGTGATTACCAATGGCGTCACTCAGGTGGGTAACTTGCCGGCTTATACCTTTGCTCATGAATATACAGCAGGCTTTGATGCGACTCAGCCTGAATACAGCACATGGACTCAAAAGGAACGTGACCAAAAAGCAAAAGAGCTACTGAAAGAAGCGGGGTACGATGCAGCTAATCCATTGGATTTCAAATTGCTCTACAACACCAGTGAGTCGAACAAGTCGATTGCGGTGGCGATTGCTTCCATGCTGAAAGGCAATCTAGACGCGCAAGTTGAGTTAGAAAACCAAGAGTGGAAGTCTTACCTAGTATCACGTCGCCAAGGTGATTTTGATGTAATGCGAGCGTCTTGGTGTGGTGACTACAATGAAGCGTCGACCTTCTTGAGCCTACTGCGCTCTGAGTCTTCGGGTAACTTTGCGCGTTACAACAACGACAAGTACGACTCAGCGATGGACAGCGCATTAGCCGCAACCAATGAGCAAGATCGCCAAGGTTTCTATGATCAAGCGGAGCAGTTACTGGCTGCAGATATGCCTATCGCGCCAATCTATTACTACATGCAGGCTCGCCTAGTGCGACCAAGTGTCGGTGGTTTTGCTAAGAACAATGTTGAAGGGCGCATCTATTCTAAGGATCTTTATATCAAAGAATAGATAGATTAACTGTGAGATCTGATATGGCGGTTTGAAGACATGACGGATCTAAGAAATAGCGCATAAAGATCAAAAAAAGAAGAAGAGGGACGTTGAACATAAATATATGATTAACGTCCCTTTATTATATCTCTTTTTTAGACAAGGCTATTTATAGGCAACTTTAGCTGCCTATAAATGAACGTTGAGGCTCGAATTCGATACTAACCATTATTATTTGTGAATTCGTTACGGAGAGCCACTCTAAAGCTATTGATATTTATAATATTTGAGGTTTCTGTAAAAATCATTATCTATTTATTAAGTTATAAATATCTATTTTTATATTTTTTCTATTTGTATTTAAGTTGATATCGATCAATTGAAAAAGCCTAATTCATTCCTACGCTTAGTTATATAAATAGAGCAATGGGATTTAGGAGGGTAATAATGAAGTACTCAATGATGACGCTATCAGCCGTGGCTGTACTTATGATCATTCCAGTCAGTGCTGTTCACGCAAAAGATAAGATACTAGAGAGCAGTAAGCTTGCCTCAAATATAGTTATCGATGGCAGCGTTGATGCCGTTTGGGATCAAGCTAAACCGCTGACTCAGAAGGTGAATAAATTACCGTATAAGCCAAATAATGGCTATGAGGGTATTAAAAAAACCAGCGTGGAAATGAAATCAATGTATGACGATGAATACATTTATTTCTTGTTTAGTTATGCCGATCCGACCAAAAGTATTGACCGCTTTCCTTGGATTAAGCAAGAGGATGGGTCATGGAAGCAGTTGAAAAATAAAGATGATACTGGGCACGACAATACTTACTACGAAGATAAATTTGCGGTCTATTGGGACATCAATGCTGAAGGCTTTTCTGAGAAAGGGTGTAATGCTGCATGTCACAGAGCTAAAAAGGGTAAAAACGCAGGGCGTGATGATAAGAACCCAGCACGTAAATACACCAAGCAGGAAGGCGAGTTTATTGATATGTGGCACTGGAAAGGTGTGAGAACTGCGGTACATAATCAGCTCGATGACCAATATGTTGATAGTAATACCGATCCAAAACAAAACAAAGGTTGGGGACGTAAAGGAGACAGCAAAACGGGGGGGGGCTACGTTAATAACGTAAAAGACGGCCAGCCAGCATATGTATCAGATAACTTAACCAATGAAACATTACTTATTTTAGACTCAGAGAAGAAGCCGTTTACAACTGACTACAATAAGTTAGACCGAATTCCAGGGCTAACAGGTAAGCCATTTACCGGTTCTCGTGGTGATATCGAAGTCGGTGCCGTTTGGAAAGAGGGTATTTGGACTCTGGAAATGAAGCGTAAGCTTGTAACTACGGGTGAAAATGCAGAAACGCAAGATGTGCAATTTGACGATTTGAGCCAATTATATCCATTTGGTGTTGCGGTTTTTGATAACTCTCAAATTAATCACATATACCATCGTGGTGTGTTGAACCTTGAGTTTAAATAAGTATAACACTCGTAACTAACTGAAATGATTTGTGTCGAAGTAATCGGCTCAAATCATTTCTTCACAGAAGAGTACTATTATGGTCAAAACAGTTACTCAATATGTTTCTTATTTATTTGTGTTGACCACGTTGAGCATATTCTTTATGCCGCTACCACTCTGTTCTGAGTCAACAGTTCAGAATCCCGCTGTGCATAATGTCAAACCGTTTTCTAGCCAAATTACCAATGAAGCGGAAATGCAGAATTTAATAAAGGAAAATAAGCGTTGTATACGGTGCCATCAAAAAAAGCGTCTGCTTAAAAATATTGATGCCATCGCTTCTGTAGGCGCACATGCCAGTACTGAGTTTTACAACAACTGCACGGCTTGTCATGGCAGAAAAGGTTCTCATCCCAAAGATTCTGATGTGGTAAGTGTGATTCCATTCGATGATCATATCGACTTGCCAATTTTCGAGCAAAACCAAAAGTGTATCGCTTGTCATTCTCCTGAAAGCTTGAGGGTCAGTGAGTGGACTCACGATGTACATGCCACCAAATTGACATGTTCCAATTGTCATAATTTACATCGCGATTCAGACCCGATTATCGGTATCAGTAAGAAGTTCCGTATTGGGTTATGTGCAACCTGCCATGAAGCTATTCTGCGTGAGAAAGAGCTTAAGTCGCATCGGTAAGAAGGAGCCAGTTTTATGAGTACGACTAGATATTTAATTAGTGTGTTACTTGCTGGAGTATGCGCACTGGTGGTCGCTGAAGATTTACCTAATCCAGATGAGCATAACCTTGCGAATATTCACCTAAAGGATGAAACATGTGCGGGTCAGTGCCATCTAGACGAAGAGCCTTCTGACGATCTTGAGTTTGAATATAACAGCTGCGTGGAGTGTCATGATGATTTTGGTCACCTCGAAGGGCGCCAGCATAATTTAAAGCACAAAGAGAGCGAAGAGATGGAGTGCGTCGAGTGTCATCTTCCCCATGAAGAATTTGATCCTAAGGACACTTGTACCGACTGTCATGATGAAGAAGACGAAGAATTATCAGACTTTTATTCAGTTAGGCTAGAGCGCTATTTAAATACGTTTAGCCTTGATATTAGGCCGTAAAATGACGGAAGGTTTGAGCTAGTAAAAATAAAAATCCCCATTCGTTGACAAAACGAATGGGGATTTTTCTTAGTAGGGGTTAGTTACTTTATCAATAGTGAGCATTCACTAATTTATTGATTCTTTTAGATAGCTTTTGGCTTTAGATAGCCACCATAGTTGCAGCTCTCTTCATTGCTTCCTTCGTTGAACACTCAATCACGTTCGCATTGGCAAATCGGTGTGCGTCTTTCACTTGAATATCGTGAGCCAAGATAACCAGTCTTGCGTTCGCTACATCTAGGTCAGTGATGCGGTTCTGAATACCGTTTTGACCTTGAGTTTCTACCTTAATCTTAAGGCCTGCGGCTAAGCCTGCTTTCTCTAGTGCTTTCGCTGCCATGAAGGTGTGTGCAACACCAGAAGGGCAACATGTAACTGCTACGATGTCGTACTCGCCTTCGCCTGCTACAGGAGCTGCTTGAGCTTGTACTGGTGCTTCAACCATGTCTTCTTCTGTTTCTACCGCTACCGGTTTCCAGAAGCCTACGATAACGGCTGTGGTTAGCGAGCCAAGTGCAATACCGACGACGTACATTGGAATGTTGCTTGATACCGGCGCAGTGATTAGGCCGCCCCACGGAGCGTGCAGTAGAACGTCTGTCATGAAGCCGAATACACAGCCCACGATACCACCGGCAACGATTGAAGGAAGTACGCGCATTGGGTCATTTGCTGCGAACGGGATAGCACCCTCAGAGATACCGATAGAACCCATGATTGCTGCTGCTTTACCTGCTTCTTGCTCTTGTTTAGAGAACTTGTTTTTGAATAGGAACGTCGCCAGAGCCATACCTAGAGGTGGAGTACAAATCGCGATGCCTACACCGCCCATTAGCCAAGGTTGCGTGTCTACTTGAGTTTGAGCAAATAGGGTCGCGACTTTGTTGATAGGGCCGCCCATATCAAACGCTGTCATACCGCCAAGGATTGTGCCCAGAACCATCTTAGACGCGCCCGCCATTGAAGCTAGGAACTCGTTCATTGAAGACATGAACAGTTTGATTGGCTCGCCGATGCCCCACAGTACGATACCTGCAGAGATTAACGTGCCTAGAAGCGGGTAGATGAAGTACGCACCTAGCGCCGTCATGTTCGCAGAAAGTGGGATCTTCTTAAGTTGGAACACCACGCCACCGGCGATAAAGCCTGCTACGATACAACCAAGGAAGCCGCCGCCCATGTCAGCCATGATGCCAGAAGATATCATCGCTGGCGCTAGTGCTGGTTTATCTGCAATGGAGTAACCAATAAAGCCGCCAAGAATGATTGGGAAAAGAACAAGGCCTTTGATACCGATATTAGAGATGTCTGCCAGCAAGCCGTCTGCTGGTACCGCACCTTTGCCAGATGCCATGACCGCTAAAGCCAATAGAACGCCACCGGCTACAATGAAAGGCAGCATGTGTGAGGTTCCGAAAAGCAGGTGGCCTTTCATGGTACTAAGGATTTTTTTAAAGTCGCTACTACTGTTTTTATTATTGGTATTCGTAGCTTGAGTTGTTAGGGTGCTCATAATTTTCTACGCCTTATGAATTAATTAAAATATTAAGGATTTGCTGTTCGTCTTTTGCGTTATGGATATCTTTAATAAATTCATCGCTGAATTTTCCAAATAGTTCTTGTAGTACATAAATATGATGGTCAGCACCGTTATCGGGTGAGGCAATCATAAAAAACACGGTTGGATTGATGCCGTCTTCATCGCCATACTCGATACCTTCACGCTTAACACCAACAGCGATTGCCGGCTCAGTTACAGCCTTGCTTTTTGAGTGTGGGTAAGCGATGCCGTCCATTGAAGTGATGCTTTGAGATTCACGAATTTCGATGTCTGCCAAGAAGGCTTCTTTATTGCTGATTCGGTTGTTCTCAAATAACATGCCTGCCAACTCTTCAAACAGTTCTTTTTTATTATTCGCTTGAAGGTTGTTATTAATTAAGTTGACGTTAGTTAGCTGTGTGATCATTTATTAACTCATTCACTATTGAAGTTCTTGAATTAAAATTAATGGATTAACCCGATTCGCGAAATAGCAAATAAAAGCCCTTCACTGTACATTTGTATCAAGCAAAATTAAGTGTGATTTGCATCATTCATCCAGTGTGAGATGGGGCATATTTGATAGTGTATTTCGATGCTGAAATAATTTTCGTTAGGAATAAAAGAGCTGTAGGGACAAAAAAGCTCTAGGAACAAAAAAGTACTGGGAACAAAAATGCCCCGCAAAAGCAGGGCATGAAGAGTGTGTTCTGAGTTGTTAGAGAGCTAGCTGTAAGCGCGCGCTACTCGGCCAACGCAGTCCAGTTTGTAACTCTCAGCATAAGCAGGAATGAATACCGACTGGCCTTTCTCTATCACGCAGGTTTCACCGCATTGGTGAGTGAGCACCATGGATTCGTCGAGTGGCAGTAGGATCTCTGCGCCTTCGGTAGTTATCTTGCGTTGATGTGAGTTTTGCACGATAGAGAACTTAAAATCCTCGACTGGAATTTCGTATTCCATCACATCACCTTGCTCTATCGGGCTTAGCAGTAATCTATCCGCGGGCTTTTCATTAAATCGAGTACAAGAAACCAGTTCATTCACGTCCATGTATTTAGGCGTCAGCCCGGCACGTAACACATTGTCTGAGTTCGCCATGATCTCTAGCCCTGTCCCTTTGATGTAAGCATGGGGAGTCTCGGCATCCAGATACATGGCTTGCCCCGGCTTTAAGGTAATTACGTTCAATAGTAACGGTGCAAATAGGCCGACATCACCTGGATATTGATCTTCCAGTTCTGAAATCAATTGGAATACACGTTTATCAGAAAGCTTGGCCTTCATGATCAACATAGTAAGCGCCATTCCTTTTTGCTCGCCCTCTAAAGACAATAAGCTCGCAAAAAAGCAGGCTAATCCATTGGGAGTTTGATCGCCCGTGAGATCGTTGACCATCGAATGAAGCTCTGGAATATCGAGGTAATGGAAGTGCTCAAGGATCTCGCTAATCGATCTAAAACCATTCATCGCCGTGTAGTCGGTTAGGGCATACACCAGTTCTGGTTTGTGGTTGGCATCCTTGTAGTTACGATTGCCAGCTGTCATCGGAATACCTTGCTGCTCTTCTAGAGCATAGCCAGATTCAGCTTGTTGTTTGTTTGGGTGTACTTGTACAGACAGCGCTTTCTCAGCCGCTAACACCTTGAATAGATATGGCAATTCACCAAAGCGACTTGCCACTTTCTCGCTTAAAAATAGGTTGAGGTTATTGGAAATCAAGCTCGATAATGTGGTTTGCTGCCCGTTGTCGTTCACCATTGAGCAACCATTCGGGTGAGCGCCCATCCATATCTCTGCTTGCGGCTCACCAGACTGGTTATCAATACCAAACAGTTGGCTAAACGAGGAAGGACTACCCCATGCGTAGTTTTGAATCACGTTGGTCATAGGGTAGAAAAAGCGTTGTACGAACGAATCATTCGCTAAAGAAAAATCAGACATCGAAATCACCATGAAGGGAAACATGGCTTGAGCTCTACTCGACCTACTGAAATGTCTGAGTAGAATAGGGGCTCAAGCCATTGGAGTTGAAATGGCTTAAGCCGCTGCTGTTGTTAGCTTGGCTTTACGTAGATTTTTAAGCGCGATACAAGTCACCGCAGTCACACCCGCACCTGATGCCATGCACAGAAGTGCCAGCAATGGGTAGTTCATTGCGCCTAGTAGAGCAACAACTGGACCACCGTGAGCAACGCTGTTGGTGATACCAAATGAGAACGCCATAACCGCTGCAGTCATTGAACCAAGTACGTTGGCTGGGATTACTGACATAGGGTCTTGAGCCGCGAAAGGAATCGCACCTTCAGAGATACCCACCAAGCCCATCGCACCTGCTGCTTTACCCGCTTCGATTGCAGAAGATTCGAACAGGTCGAACTTACGGCCAAGTCTGGTTGCGATAGCCATGCCTAGTGGAGCCACAGGGATTGCACACGCCATCGCACCCATGAATTGAGTTTGACCGCTGGCAATCATGCCGACCGAGAATAGGAACGCCACCTTGTTGAATGGACCGCCCATATCAAAGCCGGCCATACCACCAAGGACAATACCAAGCAGAACCACGTTGCCTGTGCTCATGCTGGTTAGCAGCGCAGTAAGAGCATCCATCAACCCAGCGATTGGCGCGCCGATAACAAAGATGAATAGACCTGCGATGAATAGAGAACCAGTGATCGGAGCGATCATGATAGGCACAAGCGGTTGAACGAATTTGTGGTAGTTAAACGAGGTAATCCACTTAACAAAGTAACCCACTAATAGACCTGCGATGATTGCGCCAATGAAGCCTGTACCTGCGTCAGCACCGTAGAAAGAACCGTTGTTGGCAATCCAACCGCCAATTAAACCTGGAGTTAAGGCAGGGCGGTCTGCAATCGCGTAAGCAATGTAGCCAGCCAAGATTGGAATCATCAGGGTGAAGGCAACCACACCCACTTCTAGAATTTGGTTCCACATGCTGCCAGCAGGAATTGCCATGCCAGATTCACTTGGTTCGCCGCCAATCGCCAGTGCAAGGGCAATCAATAGGCCGCCAGTCACCACGAATGGAATCATGTGTGATACGCCATTCATCAAGTAACGATAAAGGTCAGAACGCGCTTGTGATGCTTTCTCTACAACAGATTGATTGGTCGGCGTTTGTTCGGCTTGGTAGCTAGGTGCGTTGAGTGCTTGTTTAATCAAGCCTTGCGCATCTTTGATTGGCGCTTTTACGTTGGTGCTGATAACGCATTTTCCGGCAAAGCGAGCCATGTCGACCTGTTTGTCACAAGCCACGACAATCGCGTCTGCACGTTCGATTTCGTCTTGAGTAGGGCTGTTTTTAACACCAATAGAACCGTTAGTTTCGACCTTGATGTCGTAACCAAGAGCCGCTGCGCCTTTCTCTAGCGCTTCAGCTGCCAAATAAGTGTGTGCAACGCCGGCTGGGCAGCCTGTCACACCAATGATGAAGCCTTGTTTCTCAACGTTGTTTTCCGCTTCCGAAGGCTCAGGTTTGCTAAGCAGTAATTCTAGTGCTTCTTCTTCAGATTGAGCATTCATGAAGCTTTCGATAAAGCCTTCTTCAATCAGTTTTGAAGAAAGCTCTGCCAGTACTTCGATGTGGTGATTATCGCCGCCATCAGGAGAAGCGATCATGAAGAACAGTTTTGATGGCTGACCGTCATCGGCACCGTACTCTATGCCCTGCTTGTGGACGCCGATAACAACGGCGGGTTTGATCACCGCGCTGCTTTTCGCGTGTGGTAGAGCAATGCCTTCTTCAAACCCGGTATTACCTTGCTCTTCTCGCGCTTTAATGTCGGCAAGGAACTGTGCTTTGTCTGAAATTCGACCTTGTGCATAAAGCACGTCTATCAGCTCTTTGAATACTTCTTCTTTTGAATCAGCGCTAAGCGAAAGTTTAATCAAATCTTGATTGATCAATGTTGTGATCATAATGAACCCCTACTCTTTTTTATTTTGTTAGGGGTATTCTGGAATCTACTGCTTACCTTCTGTAGTGAAGAAAAAATGCATTTACTGGATGATTGATGCGTTCTAAATGGAGTGTGATTTTGATCGGTTAGTGGTGCGTTTTTCGGTTACTGTTGACAGCGATTTTGAGGAGCTTAGGCTTTTATTTATAAGGGCTGCAGCGTGTTGGGTTCTCAGGGGGATTACGTGCTATATCAGGTTTGTGGCTGGAGATTTATTTCCACGACTGGATTTTTGTAACCTAGATCTCAAATTGTGATTTTGCTCAATAGCGCTATGTTTCACTAAGGGGTATATCTATTCCCGTAGCCTTATTGCTGCCCACTAGAGTTCGTATAATGATATTTCATGACTTAATCTCGTCCGTGTTAAATGAGCGAGAACCGTTTCATAACATCTGGTTTGCTGGAGATTTTCATACACCTTCAGCGTGCAGCTATCAGGTGAACTTTTCGCGCTTAGAGCTGGTGCTAGACGGAGAGTATATTAATGAAATGGAAAGCCATGACCGCAAGATCACCAACGTTATAGCCAAAGCCGGAGACGCGATTTTCATCCCACCCAACTGTTGGAATAAACCCAATTGGGACACTGACTGTTCGGTGTTGAGTATGTTGTTTGGTCGTCGTCAGCTGGGTTTAAGTTTGGTGAGCAAACGCAAAGGTGAGGAGAGTTTTTACGATATTCAAAAGCACAGTATTCAGACTCGTTCTGGATTCGCGATTGATAATATTTTGGAGGCGCTCAGCTCGTTAGCGAGAGAGAGCAACAAGCAGCCAATGGACGAGTTATTGCTGCAAGCTCTGCTGCAATACAGCAAGGCGATGTTGGAAGCGCCTGTCGAAAAATCTCACAGCCGAGTTCAGGATGTGTATCAGGGGATTTGTATCTACATTCAAGAGAACTTCCACCGCCAAATCACCCGAGACAGCATCGCCTCGCGCTTTAGCATTTCATCGAACCATTTGTCACGAATGTTCCGCCAACAAGGCCATATGACGCTGGCCGAGTACATCACGCGCGTGCGAGTCGATCGTGCTAAGTTCATGCTTAAGAAGTACAACTTCAAGCTCAATGAAGTGGCATTACGTTGCGGCTTTAAGGATGTGAACTACTTCTGTCGAGTTTTCAAAAACCGCACCGGAAGAACACCGACCGAGTATCGAGGCTCAATCTAGCTCTAACGAGCTGGTAACTAAATAAGACGTGAAGAGATGTACATGAGCAGAGCTTGTAGATCGACACTGCTTCGAGTCTTTTGTAAACGCTCATTGACTTGGTCGTGAAGCAGATTTCTGGTTAGGTTGGTAGCCGCCACAATATGCTCTCGCTGTGGCTTGGTAGGCAGTACCAAAGCAATGGCAACGTGTACTTCGCCAATGCGTGAGGCCCAGTCAATTGGGTCGTCACTGACGATAACCGCGATCGAGAGGTCTTGGGTCGATTCAAACATCACATGCGGCAGGGCGATCCCTGGAGATACACACGTAGACGAGCGTTCCTCTCGTTTAATAAACGCCAGAATCAGTTCATCCGGATCTTCTGGATACACCAAATGAGCGAGCCCTTTTAGGCATTCAAACTTGGTCAGTTGGGTTTGTGCTTTGGCATGGTGCCACTTGATGTCGCAAGGTGGGCATATCTGCGGCATGCGCTGGATTAAATCGTTTGAGAACTCATGGTTCACTTGTGAGCCAACCATGGCGTAATGCTCAGCAATGACGTCTTTAAGAACGAAACAGGCCAGCTCTGCATCAATCCCTACTGCGGTTATCTGACACAAATCACCACGAAGTAAACCTACTTGCAGCATCGCGACGGATTTGGATAGATCAGCGGTTCGGTTTTGAGTGATGTTGATAATACGGATGGTACTTTTGAATTTCTTTGCCAAGCGGCTAAGTGGCTGCGCGACGTGTGAGTTCGCGGCAGGATCGTCAACGAAGAAGGTGATTTGATATTCGTTCATGAAAGGTCTAGGTGCGACAATGCTTAATAAAGACTTTATCGACACTCAACAATACTTCTTCCATAGGGATGAATAAGGTTTTTGCTGGGTCGAAGCGGCTTGGCTGTTCAATGTCGATGTCAGAGACGATCAATACCTTGTCTGCGAGGGTAATATCCTGTGCAGTCAGTAAGTTTTCAATACCCATAGCGCCTTGTGTTTCAACCTTGATTGAAACGTTGAATTTAGGGGCTGTTTTATTTAATGCATCAGCTGCCATATAGGTGTGCGCAATGCCTGTAGGGCACGCAGTTACCGCTACAATTTTCATTATTATTCTCGGCTTAATCTCGCCACTTTACTCTCTCGTATGGGAAAACCCAGTATAGACCGGGAGCATACAGTAGGGGCGATACGTTTATGGACTCTGTGGATTTTATGGATTGGCGTTTTTTATTCTAAGGTGGACGTCACACTCTGAGTTCTTGGTTACAATAATCCAGTTAATGCACCTTTCGTCCTATATATTGAGTTCCCCCACACCGTTAATCTTTTCATCTTATTGACCTCTTTATCTCATTCACTCAAATTGGTACTCGGACGAGGCAGCACATGGATATCACTGACATTATCGAGCCCGAGATTATCTGCTTGGAATTAAAAGCAGACTCAAAACAGGCGGTATTTGAAGAGCTTGTCGAACTGCTCGACCGTGCTGGTAAGCTTTCCAATAAAAGTGAATTCCTTGATGACATTTGGAAGCGCGAAGCCATAGGTAACACGGGCTTTGATGATGGTATCGCCATTCCACACGCGAAAAGTACCGCCGTTACTAAGCCTGCCGTTGCGGTTGGGATTAGCCGTACGGGTATTGATTATGGCGCTGATGGCGGTGAACTGTCTGATGTGTTCTTCATGCTCGCTTCGCCTGACAACAATGATGACCATCATATCGAGGTGTTGGCTCAGATCTCGACCAAACTGATTGAAGATGACTTTGTTACAAAATTAAAGGCTGTTGAGTCGGTCGAGGAAGCTCAAGAGCTGTTTCTCGAAGCCAATTCAGATTCCTTCGACAGCTATGCCTCTAGCCATCATGAAGTGTATGTTGAGCCGCTCAGTCCTTGGGCTCAATCTCTCAATCGCCTCAAAGAACACCTGTTATACGGCACTTCGCACATGATCCCATTCGTGGTTGCGGGTGGCGTGTTGTTGTCTTTGTCGGTGATGATGTCGGGTCATGGCGCAGTACCTGAGAGTGGCGTGCTGGCAGACATCGCACAGATGGGTATCGCAGGCTTAACCCTGTTTACTGCCGTACTAGGTGGTTACATCGCGTATTCAATGGCCGACAAACCGGGTTTAGCACCGGGCATGATCGGTTCTTGGGTTGCGGTGAATCAATACAACACCGGTTTCCTTGGCGCTATTGTAGTCGGCTTCTTCGCTGGCTTTGTGGTTAATCTACTCAAGAAGATCAAATTACCAGATAGCATGATCTCGCTGAGTTCTATCTTTATCTATCCGCTTGTCGGCACCTTTGTAACCTGTGGTGCTGTGATGTGGGTGATTGGCTCTCCGATAGCTCAAGTAATGCTTGAGATGAACCAAATGCTAACAGGTATGGCAGGTTCTGGAAAAATGGTGCTCGGCAGTATTTTAGGTGCGATGACGGCCTTTGATATGGGCGGCCCAATCAACAAGGTCGCAACGCTGTTTGCTCAAACGCAGGTAAATACTCAGCCTTGGTTGATGGGTGGCGTTGGCATTGCGATTTGTACGCCACCACTGGGCATGGCTCTCGCGACTTTTATATCGCCGAAGAAGTTTAAAAGAGACGAACGCGAAGCGGGCAAAGCGGCGGGCATCATGGGAATGATCGGCATTAGCGAAGGTGCTATTCCATTTGCTGCTGCCGATCCTGCACGTGTTCTGCCTGCTGTCGTGGCTGGTGGCATTGTCGGTAACGTAGTTGGCTTTATGTTTCATGTGGTAAACCATGCGCCATGGGGAGGCTGGATTGTTCTGCCTGTGGTTGATGGCAAGATTGGCTACATCATTGGAACACTCGCGGGGGCTCTTACCACGGCTTTAATCGTAATATTGCTGAAAAAGAATGTGGTCGAAGGTGAGGCTCGCTCTAATCAGTTTGCGGGTGGTTCGGTGACGGAAGAAGGGCAAGCGGATGTACTCGCGATTACTTCTTGTCCGTCTGGTGTTGCTCACACTTTCCTAGCGGCTAAATCTTTGGAAAAGGCGGCACATCATCTCGGGGTTAGAATAAAAGTTGAAACGCAGGGCGCCAGCGGGATAGGCAATCGCATCACACCTAAAGATATTGAAAGGGCGAGGTTGGTGATCTTTGCTCATGACGTGGCGATTAAGGAAGTCGAGCGCTTTGCAAATGTGAAAACCTTAGATGTCAGCACCAAAGAGGCGATGCTTAATGCACAGGCGCTGATCATGAGAAAGGTATAACCCTTAAACACTAAAGTTAATCATCTATAAAGTTAAGTAGATCAAAACTAAAAAGACTCCGCTCTAGCATTTGGCTAACAGTGGAGTCTTTTTGTATGGCTTCTAAAACAAGCTCAGCTTTTAGAAAGGATGATACTTAAATACGTCTTCAACCATTGAGTTAAGTAAATCGATGTCGTCACAGGTTTTTGCGTAGGTACGTAGACCTGCGATCTGAACTTGAACATGACGAGCAAGCTGAGCAGGTTCTCGATCTTTTCTGATCTCACCTAGCTCTTGCGCTTCTGCAATCAACTTAGCGAACTCACTTTCCATTACCTTTAGTGATTTCTTCGCTTCTGCTAATAGCTCTGCGTGTTCATTAGTCAGCTCTGCGACCGTTTTTGCCAGCATACACATGCCGTTTGGCGCACTCTGTTTTGATTCGACAACGGCACGTTTTACGAAGTTTTCCAGCGCTTTGATAGGCGAGTCTGTTTCGCTGCGGAAACGGTTCAGATTGAGGATACCAAGTTCGGTATAGCGAGCTAGCGTCTCTTTAAACAAACCTTCTTTGCTGCCAAAAGTCGCGTAGATGCTACCCGGACGCATATCAATCACGTCTTGCAGATTACGCATAGAAGTCGCATGAAAGCCTTTTTCCCAATACAGGTTCGTTGCTTTATCTACTACATCCTGTCTATCGAATTTCGCGGTCTTGGCCATAACATCTACTTCATTAATCTGAACATATGTTCAATATTTTATGCTGAACGCTCGTTCCAGTAAAGGTATGTTTTGCTCGACTTAATTGCCGGTCTTGCACCTTACTGGTGCATAAGGCGCTTGATTGAATGCAATTTATGACGAGCTTTGACAGCTTCTACGGTGAAATATTTCTCAATGTCTGATGAAGGCTAGTCGTCGACAACTTCGACGGTTTTATGTTGCGCACCGTAATAGGTGCCTTCGTCGATGGTGTACATCAAAGTTGCTTCACATTCAGGGCAGTCGAACTCTTCATTGGGCTCGATGGCTTCCTCTTCTACCCACTCCCATCCAATGTGTTCTTCGCAAGCTGGACAGTCCATAAATACCTCAGGTTATGCTTTTTAGTTGATTGAATTGTTAACTTTTCGGGGCGGCATTATACATAGTTGCTGCTCAATATGTAGTGAGTAATCAGCCGAACCTGAGTGTTTCCCTACCCCTTTAGTATTAATAAAAAGCGTAATTTTTCAGTTACTTGCGTCGGGAATATGTTGTTGCACGGTTTTTGTGTTCGATAAGGTTGCATAGCTAACAGATTTATAAATAAACCAATGAATTTTATAAGGTTAAATGCTAGCGTTATCGATTGCCGATAACATGGCACGGTAATTGATAAAACTAAAGATTATATGATCTTAGTAAAAGTACACCGTTTTAGAAGTGTGTCTAATTACATTACAGATAAAGATTCGTTAGCTGCTAGGAAATAACAATGAAATTAACCGATATGTCTTTTAAGCAAAAAATCATCGCTTTGCTTATTTTACCGATCTTAGGGTTTCTATGGCTGAGTGCTTCTACGATTTCTAAAAGCGTAGAAACGACCAGCGAAATGTCGTCATTAAACCAACTGACTCGTTTGTCGGTTGTGTACAGCGAACTTGTACATGAGCTACAAAAAGAACGCGGTATGACGGCAGGTTTTATCGGCTCACAAGGTACGAAGTTTGTTAGTGAGCTGCGAGCGCAAAGAACAAGTGCGGATAACAGACGCAATCAGAGAGCTGAGTACTGGCAGTCTGCAGAAATCGACTTACCCCAGATCTCCCGTCTGAACACTGAAATCAGCCAAAGCCTAAATCAAATTACGTCTATTCGTAATCGTGTTGATTCTCAGTCGATCCCACTTTCAGAGGCTTTAGGTTACTACACTAAACTGAATGCAAAACTGCTCAGCGTATCAGCTTTAATTGCTGAGTTAAGCTCCGATGCTACCATCACTACGGAAACCATCGCTTATTACAACTTCTTGCAAGGCAAAGAGCGAGCTGGTATCGAGCGTGCTGTCCTAAATAACACTTTTTCTAAAAATGAGTTTGGTCCAGGTATGCTGGTTAAGTTCATCTCTTTGGTGACACAGCAAAACACGTATTTCTCGAACTTTGAAGTTCTGGGTAACCCAGACAACGTTCGCTTCTTTCAACAACAATTAAATGACCGTTCGGTCGCGGAAGTCGAGAAGCTTCGTGATGTGGCTGAATCAAAAATGAGAGGTTTTGATGTAGACCCTGTGTATTGGTTCGCGCAATCAACTGCTCGTATTGTTCAGTTAAAGAAAACGGAGAATCAACTGGCTGAATCACTTATCGCGTTGACTGAAAACAAGGCGAGTGAAGCTCAATCTGCGATGTTTGCAAGTATTGCGGTATTTGTTGCAATTACTTTCTTTGCGACCTTTGTTAGCTTTAAAGTGATTACAGACCTAACGCTCCGAGTAAAAAATCTAACCTCAGTACTTTCTGTTGTTCGTGATGATAATGACCTAACGGTGAGAGCTAAGTATTTAGGAGAGAGTGAGCTAGGGCATATCTCTTCGTCTCTCAACGAAACGTTAGAGAAATTCTCTCAGGTAATAGATAACTTGTCTCAGTCTAGCTTGACACTTGCTTCTGCAGCTGAAGAGACGGCGCAAACTTGCCAATACAACTCCAACACCTTGGTTGAGCAGCAAGACCAAATTGGTTTGATTGCGACAGCAACAGAGGAGCTATCGGCAACGGTGAACGAGGTCGCGGCTAAAACTCAGCAAACAGCAAGCTCAGCTAAATTGGCTGATGAACAATCACAAGCAGGTTTGAGCACGGTTCAGCACTCTTACCACTCGATTGAGATCTTGGCTTCTGAGATTAACGGCCTCGCTGAAAAAATCACTCATCTACACGAAAGTAGCAATAACATTAACAGCGTGATTGATGTGATTAAGTCGGTTGCTGACCAAACCAACTTACTCGCACTAAACGCAGCGATTGAAGCAGCACGTGCTGGTGAACAAGGCCGTGGTTTTGCCGTGGTTGCAGATGAAGTACGTACTTTGGCACAACGTACCCAAGAATCTACCTTGGAGATTGAAGGCTTCATTAGTTCTCTACAATCAGATGTACAAACTGCGTTTAATGTAATTGATAATAGCAAGAAGATGTCTTCAAGAGCGGTGGAGGATTCTCGAGGCGTAGAGCAGACGCTGCAAGATATTTCAGGCGCTGTGAGCGAGATATTCAGTATGACAGAGCAGATTGCGACTGCAACCGAAGAGCAAGCGGTAGTGACTCAAGATATTGCTCAAAACGTCATGGCAGTAGAGCAGAAGTCTACAGAATCTACGACCGGTGCAACGCAAATTGCTGCGACAGCGAAAGAACAAGCTGAATTGGCAACATCGCTGAAAGAGCTCTCGAATACGTTTAAGAGTTAACCTTTTAAAAACAGCCAACGGCGGTTCGATTAGAGCCGCCTTAGTAAAAACTAAAAAGCCCGTGAATCTTAGGATTCACGGGCTTTTTTATCAGCAATGTTTGGGCTAACCCATAAGCTCTACCCCATAAACCAAGAGATAAAAATCAACGCCCCAAAGCCGAATGTTGCCATCAATGCCGTGTCGCCACCGGCTGCGGTATAGCTGCCTTCAGTTTGTAGATGAGGGAAGTCAGGTCTACGAACTTTAACTACCATTGCGAGTGGGCCCCAGATAGCTAGGAACACCAGCACCATACCTGCGTAGTCCAACATGCTTACAAATTGGCTAGCGAACAGCTCGGCTAATACCAAAGGTAAGATGAAGGTTAGAGCATAAGCCAACGCTTTATTGTTGGTGACGGCATCTTTGTTTTGGTCGTAAAGCGCCATAGATACACCAAGGAAAGAGGTCACTAACGCTAGAGCTGAGAACAGTGCAATAACTACTTTTAGCCAAGCAGATTGCCCGCTAAACGCAGAGATCAACTCAGATATATTGTGGAACTGGCTGATCGCATCTGTGCCAAGGTTACCGATAATCGCGAATAACCAAGTTAGGTAGCACACTAGCGGGATCACAGAGCCTAGCAAAATCATATTGCGGATCTGCTTTTGAGTGGCTTCTCGGTTGTAGATAACCAGTGACGGGATTACCACCATAGAGGCAAAACTGGTAAAGATAACCGCACTGTATTGAACGACATCGTTGGCTGTGTAGTTGCTAGTTTGAGTTAGGTAATCCAAACGAATGTTGCTAAATAGAGAAGCAATCACAATAAACAACATGACTACCATCAAGATGAATAGTCCGCGATTCAGTTTGTCGATGTAGGATTTACCCGATACTACAATCACACCCATCAATAGGCTGAAAATGGTATAGGCAACAGATGAAGATATGTCTACGCCAACATCGAGTAGTAGCTTGTGAATGATGTCACCAACACCCAAGATATAAGCGATGAGCATGCATACCAACAGCAGGTAGAAGAGTGCATTGATAAAATGTTTCCCTTTGCTGCCCAAAGTCAGGTAAGCAACACTGCTCATGCCACTGTTGTCTTTGGTTTTGGTGCAGGCTTCTGCGAGTAGCAGTGCTGAGTATGTGGTGCCAATAAAGATAAGTAGCATCAGCACCGAGCTGATCATGAACCCAAATTGGGCCAACACCATTGGGATGGCTAACATACCAGCCCCTAATGCAGTTCCCGAAAGGATTAGGGAACTGCCGAATAATTTCATATTCAAGAAAAACAACCTCTAGCTATCCAATTAGTTTTTATTTGGATTGTAAATATTTGTTGCCAAGCCTAACAAATTACTCAGTAAAATTAGGGGTTAATTTCTAATAAATTTTGATTTTTTCTAAAAACGTTACGAAGAGATTTTTACTTGTTATTGGTGCTCCTTGTATGTATTCGTCTGGTGATTTTATTTAGCGCTTGGTTAACATTTGTTAATTATTGAACGATTTAGAAGTAGATCCACTTAGCTAGTAAAAAGTATGTTTTTTGAGTGGTTTGTTTTTATTTCATCAAGTTCATATCTTACTTTTTCTAAGTCTGGTTGGGTAATGTTGGTAACTAGCCTTCTATGGTTGAAATAGGTACTTAGAGACCTTTCCAATTTGAGCTTAAGGGCGGGAAACTAGGAAAAGAGGGGCATGAAGTATAATTTCGTATTGACCTGACTATAGCTTCATAGTTTACCTTATAGATAGAAATGAGGGAGAAGTGCATGTATCGCATATCTGAATTAGCTGAACTTGTTGGCCTGAGTCGCTCCACATTGTTGTATTACGGCAAGCTAGGTTTGATTGAAGCTCAACGCCAGAGTAATGGTTATCGCCTTTTTTCTGAAAAGGATCTGCAGCGTGTTCGCTTGTTACAGCAGCTGCAAGCGGGCGGGTTAACGCTTAAAGAGTGCCAAGCCTGTTTAGATGCAAAGATAGAACGTGGCTTGTTGGAAAATCGTCTTAAGCAACTGGACGAAGAGCTTGTGCAAAAACAACGTTCACGAGATTTATTAGCAGCAATGCTGGGTGAGAGCGGCTTAGAAGAGTGGCATGAGTCGATGGACAAGATTGCGCCAGATGCACACCTCGATTGGTTAATTAAGCAGGGTTTTGATGAGAAACAGGCGCTGCGATTGAAGTGGTTATCGAAAGACATGAATGAACATGAACAATATATGGCGGATTTTGGCGCCATCTTCGAGGGTTTAGATCGCTTAGGACCTGGAACGGCTGAAGATACCTTAGAGGCATTTGTCAAAGTGCCTAGTTCACCGGAACAGGTACTTGAGATTGGTTGTGGCAAAGGCATTGCAACAACTGTGTTAGCGAGAGCCATTAAAGAACATCAAGCGGATGTGCAGATAACAGCGGTAGACAACGATCAACCTAGTTTAGATATTCTGACTCAGCAAGCACAGGCATCTGGCTTAGAAAGTAATGTTCAAACCGTGTGCGCAAGCATGATGGATTTACCGTTTGAAGCGAAGTCGTTCGACCTGATCTGGTCAGAAGGCAGTGCCTACATCATGGGTGTCCAGAAAGCACTTAAACAGTGGCGAAAGTTACTTACTGATGACGGCATATTGGTCGTGAATGATTTGGTGTGGAACACCGAGAACCCGAGCGAACCAGTCAAAGCATTCTGGCAGAAAGAATACCCAGACATGACGACGGTACCTGAGCGAATTAAACAAGCAAAAGCAGAGGGTTATCAAGTATTGGATGACTTCGCGATGAGCGACGCCGGTTGGCTCGCCTATTACCTGCCTTTACAAAAGCAAGTCGAGGCTTTGAAAGCGACGATGCCGAATTCTAAAGCGCTCGCAGATTGCGACAATGAAATTAAACAATTCTTCAATAACAGTAAACCTAAGAGTGATCTTTCAGAAGGTTCTCAAGGCTCTGGGCTGCGTGATTTTGATTATCATTTTTTTGTGTTGAAGAAAGTACATTAAGTGAAGAACACCATGAAATTTAGACAATATGATTCAAGCGAGATCGAAACTATCACTCGCCTTTTTACTCAAACCTTTACGGATTCAGAAGGCGAGAACGAAGGTAAAACAGTGGGTAAGCTTGCCAACGATCTTTTAACGATCACGGATTCGACAGAGCTACTTTGCTTTGTTGCTGAAGATGATTCTAGTGAGTCAGATACGGATAGCACGATTATAGGCGCGATTATCTTTACACCACTTTCATTTGACGATGAAACGAAGGCATATTTGCTTTCACCAGTAGCGGTGAGTACTCAGGTTCAAAAACGTGGTATTGGCCAAAAGCTGATTAACTTTGGTTTACAGGTTCTTAAGGAGCAGGGCGTTGAACTTGCTGTGACATACGGTGACCCTAGTTACTATTCCAAAGTTGGCTTTGGGCAAATTACCGTTGAGCAGATCCCTGCGCCATTTAAATTGAGTTTCCCTCACGGTTGGTTGGCTCAGTCGTTGATTGGCGGTGAAGTTAAAGTAACAAGTGAAAAATCGAATTGCGTTAAAGGCTTGGCTCATGCTGAATATTGGTAGTTGCTTGAAATAAAAATTGAGAAGTAGAGAAAGCCCAATAGGTGTTTCCTATTGGGCTTTGTTGTATTGTTCGGATTAAGTAATTTGATTGCCTATTAATTGGCGTGTAATGCTGCCTTAAGTCGTGCCAATGCATCATTTAATACTTCAGCAGGACACCCTAGGTTCAAACGGATAAACCCAGAACCTTCCTCTCCAAAGGCACAACCCATACTCGGTACAATTCCGGCTGCAATGAGTTTTTTCTCAAGCTCAGTGTCACTTATTTCCATTGCTCGGCAGTCAAGCCATGCGAGGTAAGTCGCTTGAGGTTTTACAAAGCGAACATGAGGTAGTTCTGCTTTCAAGAATCCATGCAGCGTTTCGATGTTGCCTTGCAAATATTGCTTTAAGTCCGCTAGCCAAGTATCACACTCTTGATATGCCGTGGTCGCAGCGGACATTGATAGGTTGTTGAAGCAATCCATGCCATGAGCATCTAAACGGCGAACAAACTGCTCTTTCAATTCTGCATTTGGAATGATGAAGTTAGAGATTCTTAATGATGACAAGCCAAAAGTTTTACTGGCCGCAGTCGCCACAATAAGTTTGTCGGTTAGCGAACTTGGTAGTTTCAATGTTGAATGGAATATGTTGGATGCTAGCGCTAGGTCGCTCCAAATTTCATCACTGATTAGCCATACACCGTGTTTTTGGCAAAGCTCGGCAACTTGCAGGATCTCTTGTTCGCTCCATACTCGGCCTGTTGGGTTGTGTGGGTTGCAGAAAATCAACGCTTTGGCTCCACTCGCAAAGCAGTCTTCCAAATGTGCGATATCAAGCTGGTAATGACCTTCTGATTCAATCAATGGGTTGTTCAGCACCTTACGATCATTCAGTTCGATGATCTTACGGAATGAACCGTAGCCCGGGCTTTGAATAACGATTTGGTCATTCACTTGTGTGAGCATTTGCAACGCCATAGCAATACCGGGCAAAACGCCGTGTACCGTGGTGATCCACTCTCGTTTGATTTCTGTTTGATGTTGTTTTTTAAACCAATCAATCGCGGCTTGGTAGTAGTCGTCTTGACGTTCTGAGTAACCAAAAATACCATGCGAAATATCTTGAGCTAAGCGATCTAATACTTGTTGAGGTGCTTGGAAATCATAGTCAGACACCCACATTGGCAGCAACTCGGAGCCTTCTAAGCCAAGCTTCTGCTCCATAAAGTCCCACTTTACCGACCCTGTATTTCGGCGGTTAATCGTATTGTCGAAAGAATTCATAGGATGTGAGCCTTATTTAGTGCTGTGAGCTAGAAAAGTTTCTACGGAGTTTTCTGACTGTTCAGGCTTTGCGCGTGCAATACCAAACCCAGTGAAGCCATAAATCAGAGCGAAAACGACACCGGTGTAACATTGGATTGCCCAAGGTAGGTAATCTAGCGTCGCAACACCTAGTGTGCTTGCCATGTAAATACCTGCCGCAGTCCAAGGAACCAGTGGTTCGATGATTGTGCCTGCATCTTCGATGGTTCTAGATAGGTTTTTGGTGTCGAGCCCCATCTTGCGGTAAGCGTTTTGGAACAGTTCGCCTGGAATAAGAAGTGCTAATTTACCGTCAGAGGTCGTGAAGACTACTGTGATGGTTGCAATCACAGTTGATGCGATAAGTTGGCCTGTTGAGTGGATGAGATGTAGGAATCGACCCAGTACCACATTCAACGCGCCCGTCAGGCTTAAAATACCAGCGAAAGAGAAGGCACAGAACACCAGTAGAATGGTGCTCATCATTGAGAACAGGCCACCACGGTTAAGCAGTTTTGATACGTCTGGGATTAGCCCATCAGTCACTGTTCCTTTTGCTTCAAACAATGAAACATTGAAGCCGTCGACATAAGCTTGGAAGCCTTGTTGTAGAGAGAATCCTTGTAGAACCATTCCCAGTACAATCGCTAGTGCTGAAGCTCCTAACATTAGTGGTAGAACGGGTTTCTTAGTTAATGCACCCCATAGGATCATAACTGGTGGGATGATAAGGAAGATACTGAAGTTATAAAGGCTATCTAGCCCCGCAAGGATTTGCGTTACTTTCTCTGGCTGACCAATGTTTGCCACATCAGCGCTTTGTCCTGCAAAGAAGAAGACAACAGAAGCAATCACAAACCCCGGTAGTGTTGTGTAAAGCATGTGCTGAATGTGTTCGTACAGTGTGGTGCCTGAAACGACAGGTGCAAAGTTTGTGGAATCAGAAAGAGGCGAGATCTTGTCGCCAAAGTAAGCACCAGATACAACAGCACCCGCTGCGGCAGCAAGTGACACGTCTAAACCTGCCGCAACCCCCATCAATGCAACACCAACCGTACCTGCAGAACCCCATGAAGTACCAGTACATACCGAGACGATAGAAGTTACGAAGAATGCGGCGATCAGGATGTATTCAGCACTGATGACTTTAAGCCCCCAGTAAACCATGTATGGGATGGTGCCGCTGATCATCCAACTGGCAATGAGGCCGCCTACGGAAACTAAAATCAAAATGACGGGCATGGCTTTAGCAAGTTTCTCAACAATGGCGTTGATGATGTCATCCCAGTTATAGCCCATTTTCCAAGCAATGCATGCAGTGAAAGTTGCAGAAATCAGTAGTAGCACTTCAATGCGAAGTCCTAAAACACCGTATCCAATAGCAAGCAACGCAAACATAACGGCTATAGGTGCTAGTGCTAATCCGAACGATGGTAGAGGCTTTGAGTTATTCATATTTGTTGTCCTCAGGTGAATGTAGGGTTTGTTCGGAGTGGATAATAAGTGGGCTCTAGCATTGAAAGTGAGACTTCAATACTGTTTTCATGTAAGCGGTTACATGAGGTTCGTACATGAGATTTCGGTCACGTTTTGTCTAATTTTAGCGCTTGATTGGCTTAACGGTCTGCCTTTCAACCAAGGTTGTTTCGAATTTATGTTGTGTTGGCGGTACGTAACCCGCTGACTTTAACTTAATTGCGAGGTTGGCTGCGTAGGTCGACATTTCATCAATAGGATTGTGCATTGTGGTTAATCGAGGATAAAGGTAGCGAGCGAGTAAGACGTCGTCAAAGCCGATCACCGAAATATCGTTGGGTACAGAGATACCTTGGTCTTGCAGGCTGGTCATTAAGCCTGCGGCCATCACATCATTAAAGGTGACAGCTGCGGTAACCTCAGGACATTGACTCGCCAAAATGTCGCCAGCCGCTTCACCGCCTGACTCACTAAAGTTTTGGCTGATGATCCAGTTGGGTTGTATTTCGATATTGGCCGCTTTCATGGCCTCTCGGTAGCCTTCCAATCGATCGGTTCTGTCTTGAATGGGCAGGTCGCTGGACACATAAGCTATTTTTCTGTGCCCAAGCTTGATCAGGTGTTGCACTGATACTTGAGTGCCTAGTCTATTGTCTACCCATACTGAGCGGTTCGATACTTGGGCGATGGTGCGGTTGAGCAGTACCATCGCGGGTAACTGAGCGGTGTAGCGTAATAGCGTCGCGTCATCGAGCATTTTTGAGTGAACCACCATCGCCTCGCAGCCTTGGCTGATAAGAAAGTCGAGACCTTCTTTCTCGCGCTGAGCATTGTGGCCGCCGCTAACTACAACCAGTTGATAGCCGTTGGTTCGGGCAACTTCTTCAACACTTTTTGCAACTAGTGCAAAGAAAGGGTCAGCTAAATTGCCGGTTAATAAACCTAAGGTGTTGCTACTTCTATTCGCCAGAGCGGTTGCTCGTGCATCACGATGGTAATTAAGTTCTTTGATTGCTCGTTCTACACGTTCTAACGTGATTGGTTCGACATAGCAGGTACGGTTCATTACTCGTGAAACGGTTGCTGTTGAAACTCCGGCAAGTGCCGCTACATCTTTGATAGTTGCCACGTCGGACTCCGCTAGGCATAGAAAGGCTGAGAGTGTAGCGAATCTTTGCTGTTAAAAATGTTAATAAGGTCAAACCTTATTCATGATTATCACGGTATCTAGGGCAGGCCTGACACTCTCTAGTGTGTATGCTTAGCGATTATCTTCGCTAGTGTCACTACCCCTTCTTTCCACTCTTTGCTCTCTTCAATATTGGCGACAGTGAAGCGAAGGCAATGTTTATATTGGTCATTCGTCCCAAACACTGTGCCGGGTAAAATCCCCAACTTATGCTTTAAACAGTCTTGATAGACCGCGTAGCTATCGACTGACTCAGGCAGTGTTATCCAGTTTAAAAAAGAGCCTTCAGGTCTTGATAAGTGGTAGCGCTCGACAAGGTGAGGGTGACTATCCAATGCTTGAATTAAAAGGCTTTGGAATTGCTTTTGATTGGTTTGGTAAAGCCGTTTCATTTTCGAAAGGTGACTGCGGTATTTGCCTGTGGTGAGGAACTGCCCCACTGCCGATTGCATTAGGTTGGAACTCCCCATGTTGTCGCACAAGAGGTACTTTTCGATCAAAGGCTGGTAACGACCGGATAGTAGCCAGCCGACTCGCAAGCGTGAGTCTAAGGTTTTAGACAATGAGTTGACGTAGATAACTCTATCTTGATCATCAAGCTCTTTGAGGCTGGCAATTGGTGCGTCAAACGCTAAGCTGCCGAAAACATCATCTTCGATAATAGGCAAAGATCCGGTTATCTCCAACAAGGCTTTTCGATTAGCAAGAGGCATTCTAGAGCCTGTCGGATTGGTAAAGTTTGGCGTTAGCAGTAAGGTTTTCACTTCCCATTTGTCTAACGCGCTCTGTAGTGATGGAATATCAATACCGTGGCTAACACTGCTTGGAATCTCAAGGGCTTGCAAGCTAAGCGACTCAAGTAAAAGTAGATTACCGAAGTAACATGGTGACTCGACGGCCACTATGTCGCCGGGCTTGGTGAGCGCACGCAGAGCCAGGCTGATCGCCTGTTGAGCACCATGAGTAATCGCAATCTCTTTCGATCCCGCAGGCACACCAAGATCATGGGTGATCTTTAACAATTGCTTTACTAACTGCTCATCTCCAGGAGGCAGTTGGTAATAACCGGGAAGCTGAGTTTGCAAACGGCTATGCCGACCGATTTCGGCGTACAAGCTACGAATCGCAGGGTTATTGATGTTCGGGTGTGCTGAGCCTGCCAGCAACTTCAGACGACCTTTTGGACGAGAGAGTACAGACTTGGTGACCGACAACAGGTCAACTTTTTGAGGTTGGTTTGGCGAATCCCAGCTTGTGGTGTTGGGTGCTTTCACGCGATAGCCAGATTTAGGTACTGAGTAAACCCAGCCTGTCGCTTCCAGTTCTTGGTAGGCACGAATCACGGTATTTTTACTCACGCCAAGCTGTTCGCTTAACTGACGAATTGAGGGAAGGCGATCGTCTGGATGAAAGAGTCCTTTATCGATCTGAGCCTTAATATGTTGTTCGGTAGCAAGGTATTTATTGCCGCTGACTTCTGCTTCCACGTTATTCTCCCTCGTTGCTCACTTTTAATCTGTAACCATTTAAAGTGTTATATCTGTGTCTTTATTAGTTATCTGTACCCAACTAAGGTAGCAGCATTGATGAAGAGTTGACTAGAGGTTTGTAATGCTGATTAAAATGATTCCGTTTGTGTTTGTAATATTGTGGTCGTCAGGCTTTGTCGGCGCACGTCTTGGTGTGGAATACGCCGAACCCGCAACATTACTTTCACTGAGGATGGCAGCCAACGTGGCGCTGTTCTTGGTTTTGATTGCAATCCTTAAGCGTCGTATCCCTCGTGGTCGAGCATTCTTCCACGCTTGTGTGGTCGGCATCTTGATTCATGGTTTCTACCTTGGTGGCACCTATCTGGCGATTGATATGGGTATGCCCGCCGGGCTGAGTTCTCTACTTGTTGGCTTGCAACCGATTCTTACCGCATTGATTATGATCAGCTGTACTTCTCAGCGTTTTAATTTTGCACAGTGGTTGGGATTAGCGCTTGGTTTTGCGGGTATCAGTTTGGTGTTGATGGGCAATATTGAATGGCAGTCAGACGACCAAAAAGGCTTGGCAACGTTATTGTGTTTGGTTTCTTTAGTGGGTATTACCTGCGGCACTCTGTATCAGAAGCGTTTTTGTCAGGGGACAGATATGGTCGGCGGTGCGATGGTCCAATACTTGGCTTCTGCTGCGCTGTTTCTACCGTTCGCAATGCGTTACGAAACGATGCAAGTGAACTGGACTGTAGAATTCACGTTGACTCTAACCTGGCTGGTGGTTGTTCTGTCTTGTGTTGCAATCCTTTTGCTGCTTTACATGGTAGAGCACGGTGCATCTTCAAGTGTGGCATCAGTGTTTTACTTGGTGCCACCGACGACAGCAATTCAAGCCTGGCTCATCTTTGGGGAATCGTTCGACTTCTACGGGGCAATGGGCTTCGCGTTGTCAGCAACAGCTGTGTATTTGGTGGTGAGGAAGCCGGAGTTAATTAAGGTCCGCAGACGAACAGCGTTAGAGAGGTAGTCTGTATAGCAAACTAATTCTACTTAAAGCTGATTACTAGAAACAAAAAAGAGCCTGAATATTCAGGCTCTTTCTGTATCAAATATTGGCTAGCGACTTTTTATTAGCGCTTCATCAAGCAAGCGTATGCCGTAGTAAACGGCGCTTCTTGGTATTGTTTAAGGCCAGTTTCTTTGAACTTCATCATTAGAGGGTTACGTTTAAGGCTCTCTTTGATGTCAGCCGGTGATACAACGGTTACGTCTAGGCCGTCGATCAGTTGAATTGCTGCTTCTAGTTTGAAACCAAAGCCACCACCAGCAAATTTGCCTTTAGTTTGGCGCTGACGAATTACAACTTTATCTACTTGGTAATCTTCCATTAACTTTGCAAAAGAGAATTGAAAGTCTTTCATATTCTGTGTGTCGTTTGCGTCGCTAATTGAAACTTTAGAAACTCGGCAATCAGGAATGTTAAATACACCATCTGATAGAGAAAGAAGACAGATGACTGCATCGTTACCTTTGATTTCAACACCACAAATTTTCATGTTCTTACCTACTTATTTTAGAGCCCTACATTATGGTGTTATTTCTCACACTTCTCCAGTATTTGCGTGTATCAGCGGAAAATAAGTCTAAATCAGAGCATGCCTTAACGTTTGGGAGTTGAGCTATGGTCGAATAATCACCACGAAATTTGACGATATCGTTTGCTATGAGATGAGGCTCACAAATCCTTAGCGAGACTTCATATGTGTGCTGTATATTGCGCGCGCATCCCTATTTGAAGTGTGGTTATTAATCCCAATGAATATCAATAATCTTTCGATTAAGAGTAAAATCGCGATCCCGCTGTTTGTGATTGTGATTGTTTTTTCTACTGTTACTGTGCTCAACGTTATCAGATCAAATGCTCAAGCTGCGATTAATAACGAGCTCAATAATGTGGTTCAGCCAGTCCTAGATAACCTAGAAGATGGCTACCGAGATATCTACCAGATTATCGCTTCGGCACAAGGTCTGTTGCTTGCTAAAGACCAAGCGGCGATCGAGTACCAAAAGTTTGAATTTAAAGACAACGCTTACAAAGCGGTTCCTCGTTTTCAAAGTGTTGAAACCTTATATCAAGCGGGCGTGTTGGATCCATCTTCACGTGATGAGTTATCAAAGCTTGTTAATGCGATGAGCAAGTGGGTGGCACTGCACGAGCCAATGTTCGCTGATCCAGCAAACGCAGACCAATACAATATTGATTACTCACCTGCATTAGATGCTGAGTTTGCAACTATTCGTAAGCAACTGCGTGATATCCGAACTCTGATTGAACTGAAGCAGAAAGAGCTTCGCCAACAAGCCGACGATTCGATTGAATCAAGTAAGTTGATCATTGAAGTGGGTATGGCGGTTGCTATCTTAGCAGCGTTGTTTGCGATGTGGCTGTCGAATCGTTTTATTATTCGTCCAATTCAAAATGTCGAAAAAGCGATGAGCGAGATTGCTTCTGGCGACGGCGATTTATCACAGCGTATGCATGTTGAGGGCAATGACGAAATTGCACGTTTGAGCTCTGCGTTTAATCAATTTGTCGGTAAGATTCACGTGACAGTTGAGCAAGTTATCTTAGCGTCAAATGCGGTTCGTTCAGAGATGGAAAACATCAAATCATTGACTCAAAGTGTTGCTCTTTTCTCTGCTAATCAACAACAAGAAAGTGAAGTAGTGGCTGCGGCAGTACATGAAATGCAAGCGACCAGTGAAGTGGTCAGCGGTAACGCACTGGATGCGGCCACAGCAAGCAATGTAGCAAACCATGAAGTGGAATCTGCGGATACTACATTAGGTTTAACTGTCACTTCAATTGAGCGTTTAGCGCAAGATATTGAAAATGCGGGTGGTGTGGTTCAAGAGTTGGATACCGATGTGAAGAACATCGCTTCTATTTTGGGAGTTATCAAAGGCATTGCAGAGCAAACCAATTTGTTGGCATTGAATGCGGCGATTGAAGCGGCACGTGCGGGTGAACAAGGTCGTGGTTTTGCGGTTGTGGCCGATGAAGTTCGTGCGCTTGCGAGCAAAACTCAAGACAGCACCGGTGAAATCCAATCAATGATTGAACGCTTAGAAGTGGGTGCGAAACATGCGGTTGGCGTGATGACTGAAAGCAAAGTGAGTGGCGAGAAAACCATTGTTCAAGCCGGAACGGCGGCGTCTTCCTTGAGTGAGATTCGTAACTCAATTGGCAAGATGAATGAGATGAACACGCAGATTGCCACAGCGGCTTCCCAGCAATCTCAAGTGTCGGAAGAAGTGAATCAAAACGTCCAACGTATCGCAGAAAGCACAATGCAAATGGTAGAGATGGCGAGCAGTGCTGAGAACGCATGTATGGCGTTGGCAGAACAGTGTGAAGCGCTTGATAGCCTTGTTTCTCAGTTTGAAGTTTAATTTTCAAAGCTAAACAGACGAATATGAGCTGATACTGGTTGTTCGTTTGAATTCCATTAATCAGCGCTGAACGACAAAAAAGCTCGTGCTCAATGAGTACGGGCTTTCTTTTAGATGCTAGGTCGGTTTTGAGACCTAATTAATCGTTCGGTATTAGCTGCTACGGCCGTCTTTATATGTGTAACGGTAGTCAACTTTTACGTTCGCTTGGTAGTGGGTGTCGCCGCTCATGTTAGTGATTTTCTTCACTTCCATATTCGCATCATCAATCTTGAACGAATCGTATTTGGTTGTTTGTTGGAACTGTGGCAGTTCTCTTGAAAGCTCAAAAGGTGTTTTTGCGCTTAACTCATCCATAAGGTTCGTGCCTGCATCGTATGCTTCCGCTTCAGTAACAAATGTATCAGATTTTAGCGTTGTTTCTTGAATCGTTGTTTTAGTTGCTGCAAACGCTGTAGTGCTGAGAACAAGAGTTGACGCAAGTATGATTAATTTTTTCATAGGAGTACCCCTTACTTTATTGAAGTACCTGTGTTCCGGTACAGAACCAACTTACCAATTAAGTGGTTGGATGAGTGTCAGAGGACAATACGATTTTGTTAGTGTTCAGTAAGGAGTTTTGAGAAATGTCAGGTATTGGTTGGCGTTATTTTAATCAGTTGTGGCTAGCGAATATTTATGCGTAACGCATATCAAGTAAGGTGACACTGATATATATCTTCAATACACTGTATGGGTAACCATCGTTAAACATAGGGTAAAAGTATGGCCAATTGGGAAGGGGTAAGTGAGTTTGTTGCCGTGGCGGAGCGTGAAAGCTTTACGGGAGCGGCGCAGAAGCTTGCTACGTCAGTTGCTCAAATCAGCCGAAGAGTGGCTAACTTAGAAGAGCGCCTAGCGGTCAAACTATTGAATCGAACTACACGTAAAGTCTCTCTAACTGAAGCCGGACAACTTTATTACCAACAATGTAAATTATTGGTTGAAGGATTAGAAATTGCTGAGCTTGCTGTTACTCAAATGCAATCCACCCCAAAAGGGCTTTTGAAAGTCACGGCACCAGTGACTTATGGTGAACGTCAACTGGCTCCGATTCTGCATAAGTTTTTAAAATTGTATCCGCAAGTTGAACTAGAACTTATGTTAACAAACCAAAAGCTTGATCTTATCGACTCAGGTGTTGATGTAGCAATTCGTCTCGGTCGATTAGAAGATTCTAGCCTCGTAGCCAAAAAGCTATCTCAACGACAACTTTATGTGTGTGCTAGCCCTGAGTACATCGAACGCTATGGTGAGCCTCATACACTCTCGGAGCTGAGTAACCACCAATGTCTAGTGGGTGGCTTTGAGCATTGGCGTTTTAAAGAAAACAAACGCCCACGAGCAGTGCGAGTTAATGGACGTATCAAGTGCAATAGTGGTTTGGCTTTGCTAGATGCAGCCAAGCAAAGCATCGGTTTAGTGCAATTACCAGAATATTATGTGAGTGAAGACCTTGAGTCTGGTGAGTTGGTTGAAGTGTTGTCTGATTATCGTGATGACAAAGAGGGTATTTGGGCACTTTATCCACAGAATCGTAACTTATCTTCTAAGGTGCGCTTGCTGGTGGACTTCCTTTCTGAGCAGTTGGATTAGTTTATGACCTAAAGCCTCCACCGATAAAAAACGGGCTTCAGAATAGAGATTCTGAAGCCCGATTACTTTAGAGAGGATAGCTTTGAACGTTGAGGAGTGTTCACCTGCTCGACATTAGACTGTGAAGCGATCCACCAAGTGGTACAGCTCATTGGCACGACTGTTGAGGTTTTGGCTACCTGCACGGTTTTGGTTTGCTAGTGCAGCCGATTGCGAGCTTTGATCTGAAATCACCACAATGCGTTGAGATATCTCTTGGCCCACAATATTTTGCTGTTCAGTTGCTGTAGCAATAAGCGAGTTCATGTCCATGATGGTATCGATTGACTCTTGGATTTTCGCCAGCGCCGCGGCAGCAGCGTTTGCTTCTTCCACCGTTTGAGCACTACGGTTTTGGCTTGAATCCATTGCTTTTACCGCGGCGTCTGAAGCGGCTTTGAGCTGCTCAATCATCTTGTGAATGTCGCCCGTGCTCTCTTGAGTTCGGCTTGCAAGCTTACGAACCTCATCCGCAACAACTGCGAACCCACGACCTTGTTCACCTGCTCGGGCTGCTTCAATTGCTGCATTCAATGCGAGTAGATTGGTTTGCTCTGCAATGTCTTGAATTACCGCCAACGAAGAGGAGATATTCTGCACATCGCCCTCTAAACGAGACACCACGGTGTTGGCTTCTGATACTTCGCTCGCCAGGCCTGCAACCGAATCGGCAGCTGCGTTCACTATTTGCTGCGCTTCTTTTGCGTTGCCCTCTGCAAGTTTCGCTGAATCGGCCGCTTGACTTGCGTTGCTTGAGATTTCTTGCGCCGTTGTGGTCATCTCCGTCATCGCCGTTGCAACTTGTTCTGTCTCTTCACGTTGCCCTGTGGCAATTTCGTCAACCTGCGCAGCGCGCGAAGACATGCTAGATGTCTCGGCTACTACTTGCTGACCCACATCACTTACGCTGCGAATGATGGTTTGCAGGCTTGCTACAAAGGCATTGAAGTTCTCGCTCAGTTTAGTGAACTCTGGCGCTTTGAAGGTTTCCATTCGAGCGGTTAAGTCAGCTTCGCCACTCGCGAATGCGCTGATTGAACGGTCAAACTGCTCAAGTGGCTTCATAATTGTTCGGTTAACTGCTACTGCAAACACGGCAACCACAAGGGCGATTAATCCACAGAAAATAGCGATGGCAGTCAGTGAGCTTTGTAGTGCAGCGTTCGAGCTCTCTTTCATTTCTGCAATGACCGCATCGATGTCGTCAGTATAAAACCCCGTACCAAGCATTAAGTCCCACTGCGGAATGAATATCGAGTAGCTGAGTTTTGGTAGGGCTTCAGATTGACCAAGTTTAGGAAAGTAGTAGGTGGTGAATTCGCCAAGCTTCGAGTTCTTGATTAGGTCGCGAATCAGGTAATTGCCTTTTTTGTCTTGTAGGTCGTAATAGTTTTTACCAATGCCATCGTTATTTTGTCCAACAACCACTCGAACGCCTTTAGAGTCGTAGCCAAAGATGTAGCCAGACTCGCCATATTCGAGTGTTCTTAATGTCGGTAAGGCTTCTTCTAATGTTGCACCTCTTTCCAAGAACGGGCTGATAGAAGATTGAGCCATTTGCAGATACGCTTTGAGTTCCTTTTCTTTCATCGCCATCATATTGCTACGCGTCGATTCTACTTGTTGTGCGGTTAGCTCGGTACTCTTCATATACGTCACGCTCATCATCCCGATTGCCATCAATAGCAGTGGAATGAAAGAGAGAATATAAAGGCGGTTTTTGATGGTTAGGGTCATGTCACGCTTCCTGTGTGATTGTCTCATGCAATTTTCAACACATTATTAATGTGGTTTCAAAATGTAAATGGGCTTGTTGTTTAATTGTTACCCTAGCGTGTTTTTGTTTTATAAATATGATGACGGTTAGATTTTTTTGGTGAGAAGCCTTGCAACTAGAGGCTTAAGGGCGAAAAAGTGAGTTTGTATCGATGCTTTTGAATTCGACTCTGCTTTGTTAGAATGCGACGCTTTGTAGCACCCTGCTATGTCTATTCGTTAAGTGAGAAAGATTCATGAACAAAAGCCATGTGACTATTGGTTTAACTAACCCAAAGAGCCCGACAAACGTTGGTGCTGTTATGCGCGCGGCTGGTTGTTACCAAGTCGACGAAGTTAAATACACAGGGCAACGCTACGAAAAAGCCGCTAAATTTCACACCGATACCAAGAGTGCTGCGCGAACCATCCCGTTGACCGGTGTTGAGTCGTTTTTAGACAATCTTGATCCTGAAACTAAGATCATTTGTGTGGAACTAGCAGAAGGTGCAACACCACTGCCGCGTTTTAAACACCCAGAAAACGCTATCTATATCTTTGGCCCTGAAGATGGTTCTATTTCTCAAGATGTTGCCGATAGAGCGGATCACGTGGTGTACGTACCAACAGTTGGTTGCATGAACTTGGCTGCGACGGTGAACGTGTTGCTTTATGATCGCCTTGCGAAATCCGATGAAATGGATGAGAGCAACGAGCTGATTAAGAAAAGCCGTGATAATCGTAATCATCTGCTAATCAAAGAAAAGTAAATCTCTGCTTCTAGTGTTATCTATCCCGTACGCAATCGGATATTATCTTGAGTTCATCACTAGATAATTGAAGGGTTAGATAACACCATGGAAGACAAGCAATTACTTGCCGCGTTGCAGCAACACCCTGTCCTCGATCTATATCAGTTATTTCAAGAAGTTGGTCAAAACAGCTCTCTGTACGTATTACTAGAGAGGTTATCTTCCCTTAAAGAACACCATCAGCTGAGTACTCGTCTTAGCCCTTTAAAGCCACATATCGAAGGGTTGCTAGCTCAATTTGATGACACAACGCCGGATAGTGAGATTCTAAGCGCTGTCGCTATCCAATCTGAGATCCAACAGCGTGGTCATAGTATGAGTCGTTACATCATGACATCCGACAATCATCGCCATTTTTCACCTCAAGCCGATCTAGTGATGTTTGGCGATTCGATTACTGAGTGGGCGCCATGGGCTGATATTTTCCGTGATATTTCTATGGTTAACCGCGGCTTGGCTGGAGATACCACATCAGGTATGTTGCGACGTATTGACACCACGTTGAATGTGAATCCAAAGCTAGTGTGTTTTATGGCAGGGATAAACGATTTAGCGCAAGGTTATGATGTCGACCATATCTACCAGAACTACATTGATATGCTTGAAGTGTGGCAAGAAAACGATATTCGAATCTTGGTGCAATCAACGCTTTATGTTGGCTCTAAACTGCAAGGGTTGAATCCGTCGGTTGAACGGCTCAATAGAAAAATAAGCGAGTACTGCGATCAGCAAGGTATCGCGTTCTTAGATGTGAATTCAGTATTGTCGCCGAATGGACTTCTTTCTAATGAATACTCGTGTGATGATTTGCATTTGAATGCTAAGGCTTATCAAGCTTGGGCTGAGGTACTTCAATCTACGATAGAAGAGTTATTAAAATAAACTCATGTAAAGTAGCTAATTAAACAGATAGACAGCTTAGCCAATACCAAAAAATCTAACTCCTATATTTGTTTCGCGAGCTATAAGGACATTAATTTGAACCTAAGACAACTGGAAGTCTTTTACGCCATTATGCAGACAGGCACGGTATCTGGTGCTGCACGTAATCTGCATGTTTCTCAGCCCAACGTTACTCGTATTCTTGCTCATACTGAGCAGCAGCTTGGGTTTGGATTATTCGAACGGGTGAAAGGGCGTTTAGTTCCTACCATTGAAGCCAAAGCGCTACTGCCAGAAGCCGAGAAGGTGTATCAGCAATTAGGTCAATTTCGCTCTTTGACCAATAAAGTTAAACAAGGGCAACAGCACTTACGTATTGGGGCGCCTCCTATCCTTGCCACCAAATTGCTGACTCCGGTAGTAGCCCAGATGTCACGGGATCAACAGTCCGGCACACAAAGACTTTCGTTTGAGTTGCTGACCGCAAACCGAGATGAGTTGTGTGAAGGTTTACTCAAGCATGAACTTGATATTGCGATTGCTTTTGGCGATGAAACGCCGCCCGCGATATTAAGTGAAGTGTTGTTGGTTCAATCTCTTAAGGTGCTAGCTCCTGCAGGTATGGTTGAATCGTTATCTGAAGCGCCGACCCTCGAAGAACTTATCGAACACTCTTTGCCTATCATTGGGCTTGATAGCAGGGACCCTATTGGTTTGCTTCTCCATCAGAATCTTTCTGCTCGTGATAGCCGTTATCATCACCCTATTTCAGTTCGTAGCTATAGCGCAGCGGCAGAGCTCGTCAAGCACCAAGCGGGATTTGCGATTGTCGACCCTTGGACTGCGGAGCACTATCAAAACGATGAGTCGATTTGTGTGTTGCCATTGCAACCTGATATTCAATTCTCGGTTTCTATACTTTGCGCAGAGCACACTCCTCAGTCTATTTCTGTTAAGCAGTTCATCACTTCATTCAAGAGCAATATTTACCCTATAACCTAAGGTTATAGGGTGCCGATAAATAGGTATTCGGCAGCCTTTAACTTCTTAATTAAAGTAATTCCATACAAGGACTTATTAATTAGGAATGCTCATGTCTATCGCTCAACCTTACCTTCTTTTTCTTGGGGATGTTACTGACCCATTAGCCGCAAAAACAGCCCGTGGTATTCACCAATGGCGACCAGAAATCTGTCTCGGCCAACTGCGTTTAACAGTAGAGACAGTTTCTCTTGGTTTGACGGATATGACCTTACAAGAGGCACAAACGCAGGGAGCGAAAACGCTAGTGATTGGTACAGCAAACCCTGGCGGTGTTATTCCTGATTCGTGGCAGCCAACCATATTGGCAGCAGCAGAAATGGGATTTGAGATTGCATCTGGAATGCACCAACGACTGAGTGAATTTTCACCGCTTGCTGACATGCAACAGCGAGGATTGACTAAGCTTCATGATGTACGCCATTTTGATGGTGACCTGAATGTTGGTAATGGCAAGTCTCGCCAAGGTAAGCGTCTTCTAACAGTAGGAACAGATTGCTCAGTAGGTAAAATGTTTTCGGCGTTGGCCATTGAAAAATCGCTTAAACAAGCGGGAACATCTGCTCAGTTCAAAGCGACAGGACAGACCGGTATCTTGATTGAAGGCAGCGGAATTTCGATTGATGCTGTGGTTGCGGATTTTATTTCCGGCGCGGTCGAAGCGATTAGCCCTGAATTTACCAATCACGATTGGGACATCATTGAAGGCCAAGGTTCATTGTTCAATCCGTCTTTTGCGGGCGTGAGTTTGGGTTTATTGCATGGTGCACAAGCCGATGCTTTGGTGTTGTGTCACGAAGTAGGGCGACCACATATTCGCAACCTTCCTCATGCGAAATTGCCAACGATTGAACAGACCATTGAAGCTAACTTGCAAGCTGCGCGACTTACGAACTCGGACGTACAACTGGTTGGCATCTGTTTAAATACATCAGCAATTAGCATTGAAGATGCTGAGGTATTGTGCCAAGAATGGGCCACACTTTATCAAGTACCAGTGACGGATCCAGTTCGTTTTGGTGTACAACATATTACTGATCATTTGCGACATTCACTTTAACGGTTTCATCATTTCTACGTTTCCATTTGTTAAAGCGAACATCAACCGAGTGAAATTATGAAGATTACAGCAGAACCCATTACTATCGCGATGCAAACGCCTTTCCGAATATCTCGAGGCAGCCGTACTGAGTGTCACGTTGTTCGTGTTTACATTGAACATGGCGGCAAACAAGCGCAAGGTGAGTGTACGCCTTACCCACGCTATGGCGAGTCATCGGAGTCTGTGCTGGCGCAAATTCAACAAGCTGCTAGCTCTCTTGAAATGGCCTTTGAGCGTGGCATGAGCGACCCTGAAGAATTACGAGATCATCTTCAGTCTTCATTGACCGGAGGCGCTGCGCGTAATGCTATCGATTGTGCGCTTTGGGATTATCAATCGCAGCAGAACGACCAGATCTTTCCGAATAGCTTGTTCGAGTTACCTAAGCAGATTGTTACCGCAATGACAGTCTCGATTGGCACACCAGAAGCGATGGCAACTCAAGCTCGAGATTATGTAGCGAACGGTGCGAAACTTCTAAAAGTTAAGCTTGATGGTGAGCAAGTAGTAGAGCGTGTACGCGCTGTCCGAGAAGCAGCACCAGAAGTTAAAATTTTACTGGATGCCAATGAAGCTTGGACAGGGTTGAACCTCGAAGAGTTGTTCAATCAGCTGACTGAGTTTGATATCGCGATGATCGAGCAACCTTTACCACAACAGCATGATGCCTCGCTGGCACACATCAAGCATCCTATCCCACTGTGTGCTGATGAAAGCTGCCATACCACTTCTCAACTGTCTTCGTTGTTGGGTAAGTATGAAATGGTCAACATCAAGCTTGATAAAACCGGTGGTTTGACAGAAGCATTAGCACTGGCCGAAGAAGCGCAAAGGCTTGGCTTTACTCTGATGTCTGGCTGTATGCTTGGCACTTCACTGGCAATGCGTGCAGCGCTGCCTATCGCGGTGCAATCGGAAATCGTCGACCTCGATGGCCCTGTATTACTTGGTCAAGACGTGTCGCCAGCACTGACTTATCAAGATGGGATGATCATTCTTTAACTCGTTGAGTCTCGACCACTAAATTGAAGTGATACTGATGAAATCGCATAGGTGAATGCCTATGCGATTTTTTGTATTGATAGAGTAATCACGTTTCTGTCGGCGAAGTCACTTTCTTCTCTCTCAAAACAGACAACCTAGGGTTTATAAAATAATTGTTATGGTGTTTTATGTGAAATGTTAATGATTACTCTTGTTTTCATAGTTTCACTAAAACTATTTGAAGTGGCTTTAAGTCGGGCTAACCACCTAACTGATTGAATCATTGACCTTTACTGTTGGTTTTTGATGAGAAGAAGGTGGGGCGAGTGAGTAGTCGTGTCTCAGAGGTGATAGACAACAAGGACCGTTTTGAACGTCCATTTCCGATCAAGATTCCGCGTCGTAAGTGGTTCGGCTGGAAAGGCATAGAGCTGCGTTTGGTGTTGGCGTTGGCCATGTTATCGATGACCACCATCTTCCTTTCGGTCGTCTCCAGTTTCACTTTTGATAACCTAAATCAACGCCTTGTTGAGCTAAAAGAGAGTGAAATCCCTGCTTTAGATAACGCTGCTCGCTTGAACGACATGGTGCGAGTGATTATCACCACCTCATCACAACTCAGTGACGCAGAATCCAATTTAGAGCGCAAACAGGCGATGCTTAAAATTGAAGAGGCTATATCAGTAATGAATAGCGTTATGGTTCAATTCCCTGATTATCACGCCTACTTTAAAGATCTTATCGCCCAAGTTAATAATAGTCTGAGCCTGTTGTATCAAAGTGAGATTGAGTCAGAACAACTCAATCAAGAACTTCGTAATTTGCTTGAAGGCTTTTATCCTCTATTGCAACAAGCCAGTGATTCACTCGATAGTTTACCTGAATCAGCCAAAGACCAGATCCAATACACGCAGTTAAAATCCCTGCTGTATTACCAATTAGGCTTGGTCGAAAAGCTGTATAACGACTCTAGCTTTAATGAGTTGGATTACACCAGCTTACGACTAGGGCAGGTTGGAGAAGAGTGGTGGCAGCTTTGGGTAAATGGTGATTTAAGAAGCAAATTTCCCCAATTAGATCACCAACTCACCGTAATTTACAACCTAGCCTCAAGTGATAGCAGCTTGTATGGGCTGAAAAACAAAGCGCTCGATCATCTTTACCAAGAGCAGTATTTCCTGCAAAACAGCCGTGAGCATTTGAATCAGTTAACAGTGCAAATCGAGCGTAACACCAGCCAAGTGAACCGCAATATTGATCAGTCGATTCAGCAGGCGCAACACTCTTTGCAATCGAACCAACGTTTGTCACTTTTTCTCTCTCTTTTTAGTGTGTTAGCTGCCGCAGCTATCTCATGGTTCTACGTGCGCAAGAGTATTTTAGAAAGGCTATTACAGCTGAAAGACAACATGTTCGCGATTTCGACTGGCCACTTAGATACCGAAGTCGCGATTCGTGGCAAAGATGAAGTGACGCAAATGGCGAAGTACCTAAAGGTATTTCAAACCACAGCCAAAGTCGTAAAGCAAACCAACCGCAAATTGGAGGCTGAGGTGGAAGAGCGTACCTTAGCCGAGGCCAAGCTGCGTGTTACTCAAGACGAGCTCATTCAAGCTGGAAAACTGGCCGCGTTGGGGCAGTTAAGTGTGGGTATTACTCACGAGATCAATCAACCATTAACGGCCGTGAACAGTCACGTTCGAAGTGCTCAATTATGGTTAGGTAAGCAAAGGCCAGACAGAGCAGAAGAGAACCTGAAAAAGATCGAGATCTTACTAGATAAAGTGGCTGCGATTACACGTCACTTGAAGGCATTCTCGTGCAAGAGTGACGGCAAAATTGATAACGTCGAGGTGGATACGGTTATTGGTGATGCGATCGACCTCTTTGAAACTCGGCAAAGTAGGGTGTTGATTCATTATACGCCACAAAGCGATCAAATGGTTCGAGCCAATAGCATTCGCTTGGAGCAGGTGTTGGTGAATTTGATCAGTAATGCGTTGGATGCCGTTGAACATAGAGCTCTGCCTCAGCTTAACATCTCCACTCAAGAGCACCTGAATACCATTCAGATATCAGTTAAAGACAATGGATTAGGGATACCTGAAGAAGATATTCCTTACCTGTTTGATCCGTTTTATACCCGCAAGACCACAGGCAAAGGACTCGGACTCGGTTTGTCTATTGCATACAACATAATTAAAGACTTTGGCGGCTCGATTCACGTCGAATCGGTTGAACACCAAGGCACCACTTTTATCGTCACTCTACCAAAAGGCACAGACTCATGACTTCAGAAAAACACATAGTTCTTATCGACGATGAAACCGACGTCGTTGAAGCCGTGAGTGAAATGTTGGAACTCGAGGGTTTTAGTGTCACGAGCTTTACTGACCCAAACCTTGGCCTAAAGTCCCTCAAAGCAAACAGTCAGTCGGTGGTGTTGTGTGATGTGCGGATGCCACAAGTGGACGGGCTTACGTTGTTGAGCTCAATCCAACATCGCGCAGCCAATATTCCGGTATTACTGATGAGCGGGCATGGTGATATTCCGATGGCAATCGAGGCGATGAAGTTGGGTGCGTTCGATTTTCTAGAAAAGCCTCTTAACGCCAGTGAGCTGGTGGAAAAGCTCGATTTGGCGTTGGCACAGTGTCAGCACAACAGCCCTGCAACGTTAGACGACGATCAGGATACAGAACTACCGATTGAATCTGTGGTTATCGGGCAATCCCAAGCGATGGACACCATACGTAAGCAAGTGCTTGCGCTCTCTTATACTGGCGTCGATACCATCATTAATGGTGAAACTGGAACTGGCAAAGAGGTGATTGCTCGCGCCTTGCATCAGTTTAGTCGTCGCAAGGCAAAGCCGTTTGTCGCAATAAACTGTGGTGGCATGACAGAGAGCATTATTGAGAGTGAGCTGTTTGGTCATGAAGCGGGCTCGTTTACCAGTGCCAATAAGAAACGCATCGGAAAAATAGAACAAGCCAATGGTGGCACTCTGTTTCTCGATGAAATTGAAAGTATGCCGATTGCAGTGCAGATTAAGTTGCTACGCGTGATTCAAGAACGAGTGATCGAGCGTGTGGGCGGTAATGAATTGATACCTGTCGATATTGTGGTGGTTGCCGCGAGTAAAGCAGATCTCGCAAGCCTCAGTGAATCCGGTCAATTCAGAGCCGATCTCTTCTATCGCCTCAACATTGCGAGCTTAAATCTTCCGGCGCTGCGCCAACGCAAGGAGGACATTCAGGTGTTGTTCCGTCATTTTGTGATTCAAGCGAGCCATAAATACAAGACACGCCCATCAACGATTTACCCTGAGCAGATACAGCAGTTGTGTCGACACGAATGGCCTGGGAACGTACGTGAATTACGCAATGTTGCCGATCGATTTGTGCTCGGTATTGTGGGAGATGGCTTTGATCTTCAATCGCCAATTTGTGAATCAACAGGAGAAGACTTCGCCTTTGAAAAGCAGATGGAGCAGTACGAGAGAAATGTACTGACCGAAGCGTTGATAGAGAGTGCTGGCAATATCAATGAGGTATCGAGCAAGCTGAATCTACCACGTAAAACGCTTTATCGAAAAATGAAGAAACATCAATTAGATAAAGAGAGCTTCAAGGCTTAACTCGCGAAGTTGGTTATCAAGTAGCAAATTAAAGCCAAAACCAGAAGAAAAAAGCACAAGACAACAATGACCCATTTATCATTTAGTTGAATGACTAACGGTTTCAAGTAATTGTAATAAAAGAGTTTTAATATTTGGCACAAAGCGTGCAATCCCTACATTGTGGCATCAGCCCACATGAGGTCATCTAACAGAAAGTAGAAATGACCGGATTCAGGAAATTGGAAAAATAATTGCTTGTTGCAAGGAGATATAAACATGAAGCAAATACTGAAAGGTTCGATTGCTCTGATAATTGGCGTTAGCTCAATGACAGCATGGGCAGCTACAGAGTCAGCAAACCTAGGACCTCGTCCCCTCTTTTTAGTCAACAATATGGATGAGAGCCCTTTGAAAACCAAGCTGCTGAGTTGTAGCGAAGGGCCTTTTCATCGTAGCGATTTTTCTATTGGGCACCGCGGAGCTGCAATGCAGTTTCCTGAGCACACTAAGGAATCTTACTTAGCGGCGATTCAGATGGGGGCGGGTGTCGTTGAGTGTGATGTCACTTTTACTAAAGATAAAGCGTTGGTATGCCGTCACTCGCAAAGTGATCTGCACACCACAACAGATGTCTTGGCACACCCTGATCTCGCTAAGAAATGTTCAGTTCCATTTAAACCAGCGAACCCAGCGACAGGTGAAGATGCTCAGGTTGAGTGTCGTACTTCTGATTTCACGTTGGCAGAGTTTAAGACGCTCAAAGGGAAAATGGATGGCGCGAATCCGAAAGCGACCACTGTCGAAGAGTACATGAATGGCACACCGGGTTGGAGAACTGACCTTTACAGCCAAACAGGGACACTGATGACGCACGCAGAAAGTGCAGCACTATTTAAAGAGCACGGCGTGAAGGTAACGCCTGAATTGAAATCAGCAGCGGTCGAAATGCCTTTCAATGGTTTCAGCCAAGAAATGTACGCGCAAAAGCTAGTGGATGAACTGAAAGAGGCAGGTTTTGAGCCTTCAGAGACTTACCTACAGTCATTCAACTTGGATGATGTGAAGTATTGGATCAAAGAAACACCGAAGTTCGGAAAACAAGCCGTTTATCTTGATGACCGTGTTTATGAGCAAGCGGACTTTGTTGCGTCTGTGGAGAACATGAAAGAGCTGCACGATGCGGGTGTGAATATCATCGCGCCACCTCTGTTTGCTTTGGTTGAGCTAGACAAGAATAACGAATTGGTTGCGTCAAACTACGCGAAGCTTGCTAAGGATGCAGATCTTGAGATTATCGCATGGACACTTGAGCGTTCAGGCCCACTCGCGCAAGGAGGCGGTTGGTACTACAAGAGTGTGAAAGATGGCATAAACAATGATGGCGATATGATGAAAATGCTCGATGTACTGGCACAAGATGTAGGTGTGATGGGCGTATTCAGTGACTGGCCTGCAACGGTAACTTACTACGCAAACTGCATGGACAGCGACGCCTAAGTTATCTGGATTATTGAAGAATAATAAGAGAAAAAGTAGTGAACCAAAGAGCCTCCGGGCTCTTTTTTTACCGTTAAAATTGATGGGACAGAAATGACCCAAATGTAATCTTTTGGGTTGGACATGAATGACTCAAAATAGATTGTTGAATTTGACTTCTTCATTAAGTTGTTGAATTTAAATAAATAAAAATATGGCATAAAGGCTGCAATAGTGAAGGCGACTTTCAACAATAAGTAAAAGTAAGGTTTGAATATGAAAATCAGTGTTAAAGGACTGTTAATCGCTAGCTCATTGCTACTTCCTTCAATGGCTATGGCAAGCGACTGCTCTAGCCGTGGTGTGTTAGACGATCGATACTGTGATGAAAACCAAGATTTGGTGGCAGATTCACCAAAAAATCCAGACGAGTGGAATGACCCAAGTACGCTTGTGTTCACCTACACACCAGTAGAAGACCCTGCGCTATACAAAGATGCGTTTGCCGACTTCCAAGCTCACCTAAGTAAAATCACAGGTAAGCGAGTGATTTACTACACGGTGCACTCGAACTCTGCACAAGTAGAAGCGATGCGTTCTGGTCGTTTGCACGTAGCTGGTTTCTCTACGGGCCCAACTGGCTACGCGGTTAACCTAGCGGGTTACGTTCCTATTGCTGTGAAGGGCGATGAGTCTGGCTTCCAAGGCTACAACCTGATCACCATTGTGCGCAAAGACAGCGGTATCAATACTATGGCTGATCTAAAAGGCAAAAAGGTTGCACACACTTCTGCATCATCAAACTCTGGCAACCTAGCTCCTCGTGCACTATTCCCTGCTAAAGGGTTAGTGCCAGATGAAGACTACAAAGTACTTTACTCGGGTAAGCATGACCAGTCGATTCTCGGTGTATTCAACGGAGACTATGATGCAGCACCTGTGGCATCTGATGTATACGATCGTATGGTGGCTGCTGGCCGTGTCGACGATTCTGAACTGAAGATCATCTACCGCAGCCCGCGTTTCCCAACGTCTGCTTTCGGTTACGCTTATAATTTAAAGCCAGAGCTAGTAGAGAAGATTAACGAAGCTTTCTTTAGCTACCGCTTTACTCCAGAGATGAGTGCATCATTCAAAGGTGCAGACCGTTTCTCGCCAATCAGCTACAAAGAAGAGTGGGACGTGATTCGTGACATTGCCCATGCGACAGGTACGGCTTATACCAAAGCAGGTCTGAAAAAACTGGCTGAAAAAGACGCCGCTAAACGCGCAAAGAAAAAAGCCGCTGAGCTAGCGAAACAAGCAAACAACGGTTAATTCTTCTCTCTGTTAAAAGATTAGGTTTTAGAAAGACTTAGTCCTTTAAAAACACTTACCTCAACTAAAAATCTATGCCCTCGCGGGTAGGGCATAGATCATTCTAAAATTCGCACAAGGAAATGCAGTATGGCCGTAGCAAGCTATGAAGGAATAAAGATAAACAACCTTTTCCACGAGTATGTGGCAGGCAAGCCAATCCTTAAAGGCATTAATATAGATATCGATGAGCCGGGTATTATCGCGATCATTGGTCCATCGGGTACTGGTAAAAGTACGCTTCTGCGTTGTATCAACCGACTTAACGATCCAAGCCAAGGCGAAATCATTTTTGATGGCGCAGACCTGACTCAACTAAAAGGCCAAGCACTTCGTAAACAGCGCCGTCATATCGGCATGGTATTTCAAGAGTACAACTTGGTAGAGCGTTTAACGGTTATCGAGAACGTGTTAAGTGGCCGTTTAGGCTATATGACCGCTTGGAGTGCGTGGCGCCGTAACTACTCTGCTGAGGACTTAGCGAAGGCTTTTGAGTTACTGGAGTTTGTTGGACTGCAAGACTTTGCAAATCAACGTGCAGACAGCTTGTCGGGCGGTCAAAGACAGCGTGTTGGCATTGCGCGCGCAGTTATGCAAGACCCTTATATTCTTCTTGCTGATGAACCTACTTCATCACTTGACCCGAAAACCGCGGTTGAGATCATGGAGTTGATGGAGACATTTGCAGAACAGAAAAACATTCCTGTATTGGTGAATATCCACGATGTGAACCTAGCTAAGCGTTATGCTAAACGTATCATTGGCATGTGTAATGGTAAGGTACATTATGACGGTAGCCCTGAAGGTATTTCTGAGGAAGATCTAAAAATTATCTATGGGGGTGAATCATGGCTGGATTAAACCCAAGTTCATCGCCAAGCGTACCGTCAAACCAGTCGCCAGCGAAGCACGAAAACCCGTTCAAGGTGTCATGGACGAACCGTGCGATTATCGCTGGCATTATTGCTTACCTGTTCTACAGCTTTTCGACATTAGGGCTAACGTTTGATCGTTTGATCATCGGCTTTGGTGAAAGTGAGCGATTACTATCTAGAATGTTTCCGCCTGATTTTTCGCGTACTAGTTTGCTGTTAAGTGGTTTAGCAGAGAGCTTACAGATCGCGATTATCTCAAGTTTCTTCGGCATCGTTATCTCGCTATTTTTAGGCTTGCTTGCTGCGAGAAACATGATGCCGTCAATTGTATCAACACCAATCCGTGGTTTTATTGCATTGTGCCGTTCTTTTCACCCAGTGATCATCGCCATCTTGTTTGTGAAAGCGGTGGGCTTTGGTGCTCTGGCTGGGATCTTGACCTTGGTGTTCGCATCGATTGGCTTTATCGCCAAGTTGTTTGCAGAAGCGATTGAAGAGATTTCTTTTAAACCGGTTGAAGCAATTAAAGCGACCGGCGCTAGCTTTATCAGTGTGATTCTGTATGCCGTGATGCCGCAGGTGTTTACTCGTTTTATTGGCTTCGCTAGCTACCAGTTGGACTCGAATTTACGTAACTCAACCATGGTGGGCATCGTAGGTGCGGGCGGCCTTGGCGGGACACTTTTCTCTGCCTTCCAACGTTTCGATTACGACTTCGTTGCCGCTATCTTGATCACCATTATCGCACTGATTCTGGTCGGTGAATTTCTTTCCAACATTGTTAGGAGAATCTTCTAATGACAACTGCATCTATCGATAGAGAGTGGCAGCGCTTTACACCCAACGAACGTGTGGCTCGATTTGCCGTTTACCTTAGTCTTGTGTGTGCCATCGTGTGGTCTTGGCAGACGGTGGAAGTGATTCCTGAGTTCCTTTATGACGCGCCCGCTCAATTTGCGGATATGTTCGAGCGAATGGTGCCAATGGACTACGGCTTCTACCCAGAATCGATCCACGCTGCAATGATTGAAACCTTACATATCGCGACGTTGGGCACACTGTTTACTTTGGTGTTTGCGATTCCTTTGGCGTTGTTGAATGCACCAAACATTACTCCAAATAAAGCGTTGAACTGGGTTGCTCAATTCTTCCTCGTGTCTTCACGTTCCGTGAATTCATTGGTATGGGCACTACTGTTTATCGCACTGTTTGGCCCCGGTGTTCTCGCAGGCATCATGGCAATTGCAATTCGCAGTATCGGCTTTGTAGGGAAGCTGTTAGCGGAAGCCATTGCCGAAGTGAACATGGGGCCTGTTGAAGCTTTACGCGCAACGGGCGCTTCGTGGATGAGTATTCTGCTGAAAGGGTATTGGCCACAAGTGATGCCTGCGTTCTACTCAATCGTGTTATTCCGTTGGGACATCAACGTGCGTGAGTCTGCGGTACTAGGTTTGGTGGGCGCTGGTGGTATTGGTGTGGTGCTAAACGATGCGCAGAACCTTTTCGAGTGGCAAAAAGTGTCGATGGTATTGGTGAGTATTTTTGCAGTGGTTATCGTTGCAGAAGCGGCGGTGATCCACATCCGTAACAAGCTTATTTAGACAGATGGTGCAATGCAGCGTGTTTTGTGTGATGCGTCAAAGTTAAGAGCTTATCTAGCATTTTGAAGCTCAAACGACCCTAGGTACTTCGGTCTACCTAGCGGTCGTTTTTTTATGTCTATTGAGTGACCTGAGACCTTGTTAGAAGGGCGTAACTCGTTTTTAAGGGGTTAGCTTTTTAACTGCCAGTAGCGCATCCACAAATTCTGCAAACCCATAGCCACCAGGCTGCGACATGACCTTGCTTGGATGATACTCTAGTTTATCCCAATAATGCTTAATGTTTGCCACGCCAACGGTAAGTGGAAGTGATTCGAACATCTGCTGATCATTCATTGAATCGCCGACATAGCAGGCTTGATTGTGGATTTGTTCGAGCGATAAGCCTTTATTAGTCAGAAACCGGTGCACTGCGTTTTTCTTTGAGTGCTCGCCATACCAAGCGTTGATATGAATCGAACTTGCCGTTGCGTACGCACCTAAAGCGTGTATTCTTTCGAGTACCGCTTGCACTATTTCAGGATCAACAGGCTTACGGTTTTGGCCGATATCAATTGCGACCTCGCACAAGCGGTAAGATTGATCCAGAGTTAGGGATAGGTCTGGGTAACTCAGCAAGATAGCTTCAACTTGTTGTTTGAGTTTGGCTTGATTCTGGCGTACTTGCTCTAGCGGCGTTTCAAATGAGAGCTGTAATGCATTATCTTGTTTCTCTAGTAAGAAAGCGCCGTTCTCTCCAAGTACTGCATCGACAGGCCAAAGCTGCGCAATATGATCACACCAACCTGCACAGGCGCCCGTCACCGCGACCACCTTAATTCCATTATCTCGTAGTTTTTGTAATGCAATTAGGGTTTCTGGAGGCAATGAGCCTTGCCAAGTAAGGGTGTCGTCAACGTCGGTTAATAGCCATTCGATACGTTTCCAGTCATTACTTAGTTGGTGTTCCATCCTCAAACTCACTTATTCGGGGTTATTGTGTTGCGTGGAGTGCTCAGTTCGTCGTTGCACGTCTTTCACTTAGTGTCGTCAATTAACGCTTAGCAGTGTTTAGAAAACACAATGCTTAGCAAAATCACCGGCTTCATTGGCTGTCCAGTCACCTTTCGGCTTTTCTTTCATATCGGCACACCAAGCTTCACTGCCCACTTCTGTACAAGCCATTAGTTGAGTTGCCAGAAATACAATTAGCGCGATTTTTTTCATAATAAACACTCCGTTGTGGTCTAAATTTCAGTTTATAACTGTATCAAATACTACAAGTGATTGTTATAGCTGCTAAGAACTTAACGGAATCAAAAATGATGTGGGTTTGCTCTAAGTTCGAGAGGAGCAAAGAGGGAATAATTATTTGGCTTTTAGATCGAAAAAGCCAGCAACGTGTGCTGGCTTTGCAATTCTTGATAAGCTTCTATTCGTTAGTAAGCTCGAGCTACTTGAGTAATTATACCAGTTTCATCTCTTGGATGATGTCCGAAGCAATCTCTGGCTTGGTGCTTGTTGGTTTCTCGTGTAGGTCGGCTTTCAATTGTCCCTTACGGTTACTTAGGCCTGCTTCAAGTTTCTTGAGTGCTGAAGCGATAGCTGGGTACATAACATCGTCTGTAGATTTTGCTGTTACTCGTACACCTTCGTAGTTGGTGAATACTTCAACCTGATGTTGACCATGTTCTTTTGTAATGATGATGTCGCAGCTAATCAGTGATGGAAAATGGTTAGATATCTTTTCGAATTTACCTTCGATGTCTTTACGTGAGTCGTCGTTAATTGATACGTGATGTGTTTGAACGTTTATTTTCATAAATCATACCTTTCCAATGACTGTGTCATTTAAACGTAGCAAACATCGGATAGATTAACCAATAGAGAAAGTACACATGTGTGATTGACTTCAGTGTTATCAAATAATCTCTCCTTCCTCCCTTGAAAGTCCGAATAACTGATCGCATATTATGTTTCGTGTTTTCGAGACATGTTCAAAAATACTCCATCCTTGATAATTTGCTCTAACGTAGCGCTCAATTCCAGTGAATCTCTCTTTATCGGTTTTATAATTCCGAACTTGTCACTTGGCTAACCTCTTTCGTTTTTGATAAATAAGTTACCGATAGACTTTAATTTATAGACACTCAGCAGCCCACTTCATATTGAGGTTTGTCTCTAAACTCAAATAGATCCTAGTAACACACTAACTACTGATGATTTCGTCACTCATTATCACAATTACTAATATAGGCTGCAGTGGTTAATTGAGGTATTTTTTAGTGCGGGGTACTCTAACGCCTTCGTTAAACTTGGATTCGTTACCATGAAAATGCCTGTTAAATTTTCTGCGATCGCGGCTTCACTTTCTTTTGCCTTTAATGCTTTCGCTGCACCTGTTGAGTTTCAGAAAATTCCGGAGATCATGCAGCAATTTGAAACTGCAGAACTTTACGTTAAGAAGTCGGTGACGTTAGGCCGTTTGCCTGCTGATTCTGAAATTGGCGATGATTTTCCTACCTACGTTTCAGATGGAAAGGGTGGTTACAGTTTAGAAACCAATAATGTAATGACAGACGATGTGGTTATTGCAAGCATGCCGAAAGCGATTGTTGATGATGTTTTCAACCAATGGTTGGTGCCCAAAGAGACGTGGATCAGTAGCTATGGCTCACTGCCAACGTCGACCACTGAGTTCAAGCCGTTTAAGCGTATTAAAACCATCAAAGCCATTAAGATTGATGCAGAAATGCTTGAGCTGTTAGGCAGTGAAGATGGCAATACAGCGATGATCAAAGTGAGCTGGGATGAGAAGGGAATGAAGGTCTATAAGGATGGCTACTTAGGGGATTATGAGTACGGGATTGCCCCTCATGAGATGCAAGAAAACTACGAGTTAGCACCTAAGTAGTTCGATTCAATTTAGAAAAGCGCCCTGTTTTTATGGGGCGCTTTTTTGTAGGTAAAGGGGTTGTTACTGAAGAATATTGAGTGACCAGTATTAGAGTTAAGACTCATTAAACTCATAAGAAGACGGCACCACAATCACGCCTTGTTTTGATATGTGGAAGCGCTTGGTATCCTCTAGGCTATCTACGCCAATTTGGGTTCCATCCGGCACCTTAACGTTCTTATCGATAATGCAGTTTTGAATGTGGCAGTTTCGTCCGATCTCGACGTCTTCAAACAGAATACTATCAATCACAATCGCGGCATTGCTGACTTTCACCTTAGGGAAAAAGATAGAGTTTTGCGCTGAACCACCTTCAATCACTACGCCATTCGCGATCATCGAGTTAATAAAGATCCCTTGGTTACCTTCGACCGAAGCAATGGTTCGTGCGGGCGGCAGTTGCGGCTCATAAGTACGAATTGCCCAATCCGGTTGGTACAAATCGATAGGTGAGGCTGGTTTCAACAGGTCCATATTCGATTGGTAGTAAGAGTCGATCGTACCTACATCTCTCCAGTAAGCGTCTTGGGTTACGCGTCCTTCTTCATCACCAAACTTATACGCATAAACACTGTTGTTACCGACTAACTTTGGAATGATGTCTTTACCAAAATCATGGCTTGAGTCTGGATCTTCTGCGTCTGCTAATAATGCCTGTGTCAGTACTTCCTTATCAAAGATGTAAATCCCCATTGAAGCCATGCTTCGGGTCGGTCTACCGGGTACACACGCGGGGTAACGTGGCTTCTCGGTAAAGTTATTGATTTGAAGAGATTCGTCTATCTCCATCACGCCAAACTCTTTGGCTTCATCAATCGACACTTCCATACAGGCTACCGTTAAGTCAGCTTCATTCTGCTTATGTTGCTTAAGCATTGGTGCGTAATCCATGCGATAGATATGGTCGCCAGATAACACCACTACATGCTTAGCTTCACTACGCGACAGCAAATACAAGTTTTGATAAATCGCATCGGCCGTACCGCTATACCAGCTGTCACCTGTTCGCATTTGCGGGGGAACATTGGTGATGTATTCGCCGAGCTCGGGGTTAAGCACAGACCAACCATCACGTAAGTGTTTTTGCAAAGAGTGAGACTTGTACTGAGTCAGCACCAGTATTTGGCGAAGCCCAGAATGCAAGCAGTTCGCTAGTGTGAAATCGATGATTCGATATTTGCCACCAAACGGGACCGCAGGTTTTGCGCGGTTATCGGTGAGGGGGGAAAGCCGAGAGCCAACACCGCCGGCCAGAACGATTGTTAGAGTGTCTTGCATAGTCAGAACCTCAATGTATTTATGATTATGAACATAGACTTGCAAGCACCACGCCAAATGTAACTCATTGAATATTAAACGAGGTGATAATGAACTCTGCGAGACTGCACCAAATTGATGCGTACGGGATGTTGGGTTGCTCTATTTTGATCCAAAGAGATTAGAGCAAAGTGAAAAGGCAGAGTTAACAAAATGATGCACGGAAAAGTTGCATTACAAAACTGTCAATAAAATGAAGAAATAAAGTGATCGGGTCGATATAAATTTACACAAATAATCATAACCTTTCACAAATTGATTTCCATCAATAAAGTAGGGTTATTGTATGTTACCTTGCACGCAAAATAAGAAATGATTATTCATTCACCAAGTAAAGAAAGCCCTACAAAGGAAATTATAATGAAAAAAACAGTATGTGGTATTGCGGTTATTGCGGCTCTTATCTCAACTAATGTTCTAGCTCATAAAGAGGGTGACTTCATCATCCGAGCTGGCGCAGCGATTGTATCTCCGAACGATAGCAGCGGTGACGTTTTAGGTAATTCATCGTTAGAATTCTCAGTAGACTCAAATACACAGCTAGGCTTAACGTTTGGTTATATGTTTACGGATAACATCAGCTTGGAAGTTCTAGCAGCAACTCCATTTTCTCACGGTATCTCTGTAAACGGTGTTGGTGAAGTCGCTGAAACTAAGCACCTCCCACCAACGTTTATGGTGCAGTACTACTTCGGTGAAGCGAATAGCGATTTCCGACCTTATGTAGGGGCTGGTATCAACTATACGGTATTCTTTGATGAGTCTCTAACGAGTACGGGTAAGAACGACGCTAACCTAACAGATGTGTCTTTAGATGATTCTTGGGGCTTGGCAGCAAATATTGGTATGGACTACATGATCAATGAAGACTGGTTTCTGAACGCATCGGTTTGGTATGCAGATATTGGAACGACGGCAAAATACTCTGATACAAATGGCAACAACTACTCAACAGACGTTGATATTGACCCATGGGTATTCATGATCGGTGGTGGTTACAACTTCTAATCTCCCTATTCAGTTTACTAAAGGCGCTCAAGCATCAGCCAGCTTGGGCGCTTTTTTTTTCTTACTTGTTAATAGAGTGCTCGCCTTAACTCTCTGTTGTTATGAGTGAAAGAAACCTATTGTCATCATTTATTGTTAATAAAAGAGAAAGATAAGTGTCATCAAAGCCTTCTATGATCGCGATTCAAATCATGGAGGATATATGAATCGTAAATTTAATAAGCTGACACTATTACTGCCTATCGCGGTAAGTTCTGCTCTAGTTGGGTGTTCTCAATCAACTTCAACATCACCAACGACTGCTACGCCATCTCAAACATCACTTGATGCTTTTAGCCTTCAATGCCAATCCATCGAGCAGCCAAGCGCTTCCAATGCTGAGGTAACCGGAATCAGTCTGGTTGGTCGTGCTATTGCCGACGCCCCGTTTGATACCTCAGCAGCCGAAATCGTCAGCTACGATTCATGTACCGACAAGCTTTATGTTGTGAACGCTCAAGCTCAGAAAGTTGATGTTTTATCAATGAACTCAGCTAGCGAACCAACATCTTCGGGTTCGATTGATCTTCAATCAGCGGCTGCAGCTTCTGGTATTGATATTGGTGCAGCGAACAGTGTGTCGACTCATCAAGGATTAGTTGCTGTCGCGATTGAAAATGCTGACAAGCAACAAAACGGCATCATTGCCCTTTATCGTTCAGACACGTTAGAGCTGATTACTACTTATACGGCTGGTGCATTACCGGACATGGTGAGCTTCTCGAAAGATGGTCGCTACATTGCCTCTGCAAATGAAGGTGAGCCGAATGCAGATTACAGCATTGACCCTGAAGGCTCTGTGACGCTGGTCGATTTAGCGAATGGGCCGATGCAAGCGAAAGTCACGCAGATTGATTTCAAGGTATTCAATCAAGGTCAGTCTCGCCATACAGAACTGACCGACAAGGTTCGAATCTCTGCGCCGAATGCAACGGTTGCTCAAGATCTTGAACCGGAATACCTAACATTTGCGGATAACGGAAAACTCTACGTTGCCCTCCAAGAGAACAACGCGTTGGCAGCGATTGATGTGGCGAGTGCACATGTGGATGCGATTCTTGGACTAGGCGGAAAGCCTTGGGATAACGCTAAGCTAGATGCGTCAAACAAAGACAAAAATATCGGTAATCTGCAAAGCTACACGATGTTAGAAGGCCTCTACATGCCAGATAGCATCACTAGCTACAGTGTTGATGGCAACACCTACATCGTGACTGCGAACGAAGGTGATGGTCGTGAATATGGCATCAAGACTACGCAAGAAATGTGTGATGAGAAAGGTTTTGAGTGGGACGGTGACGATTATCAAGGCACCGAAAACTACACCACAGAAAAAGACTTTTGTATCGCTTATGTCGATGAAGTACGCGGCAAGAAGTTAGATATTGACGCTAACCACCCATTAGATGGCGCATTGAAAGACAACAAGCAACTTGCACGTCTTAAAGTGATTAAGCCACAAGGGACACTCGCTGCTGACCAAAAGGTTCAAGCATTCGGCAGCCGCTCGTTCTCTATCTGGGATGAGTCAGGCGAGCTAGTGTTTGATAGCGGCGATGATTTTGCTCGAATCGTACTTGAGCAAGATCCTGCAAACTTCAACAGCACCAATGATAACAACCAAAGCGGTGACGATCGTAGTGATGATAAAGGCGTAGAACCTGAAGCGATCGAAGTGGCTGAGATCAACGGCAAGCACTATGCCTTTATTGGACTTGAGCGCCAAGGTGGCATCATGGTTTACGACGTAACACAGCCTAAGAACGCAAGTTTCATCAGCTACTTGAACAACCGAGACTTCACACAACCAGTGTGCACTAAGGTTGATGAAGACGGTGATTGCGACAACGATACTTACAACTTTAAAGCGGGTGACCTAGGTCCTGAATCAATTAAGTATTTTACGCGTTCAGGTAGCCACTTTATCGCTGTCGGCAATGAAGTGAGCGGTAGCACATCAGTTTACCGCGTTGAGTTCTAATCTCGCTTACTGCTAGCAATTAGATTGAATTAAAATAAAAGCGCCACAACTTGTTAAGTCGTGGCGCTTTTTTAGTTCATCGCTGATTTAGTCGCGATAGCAAAGGCCTATGGCTGTTGCTTAGTTGGTGCTAGAGCAATCTCACGGATACATACGTTCTGTGGTTGTTGATAAGCGAATGATACAGCGCGAGCAATATCGTCAGCTGCCAATACACCGCCCATGTCTTCTTTCCAAGAGTCGTAACCGTCTTTGATCTCTTGAGATGTTGTGTGAGATAGAAGTTCTGTTTCTACAGCACCCGGTGCGATAGTAGTAACACGAACATTTGAAGCTGCTACTTCTTCACGAACGTTCTCAGAGATAGCGTGTACCGCGAACTTAGTACCACAGTAAGCAGCGTGGCTTGGGAATGTTTTCTTACCCGCAATTGAGCTGATGTTGATGATAGTACCTGTGTTGCGTTCCATCATAGGAGCAAGTACAGACTGCATGCCGTTTAGAAGACCAATCACGTTTACATCGAACATTGTCTTCCACTCTTGTGCGTCTTGAGTATCAATTTGACCAAGAAGCATTGCACCAGCATTGTTGATAAGTGCATCTACAGGGCCAAACTTCTCTTCACCTTGTGCGATTGCTGCATCAAAAGACGCTTTGTCTGTTACGTCTACTTTTACTGACAGTGAGTTTGGTAGATTCAGCGCTTCAAGGCGATCAACACGACGAGCTAAAAGTAGCAGAGGGTGACCTTCATCGCTTAGACGACGAGCGATTGCTTCACCAATACCAGAGCTTGCACCTGTAATTACGATTAGTTTTTTCATTTTATTTCCTCTGTACTTTTATTGCGTCGGTTGGCTACGACGGGTTGTTTAAGTGCATTCGAATCAAGTGCTTGTTGCCTTGCTTCGTTGCGATGGAGGTATATTAAGGAAAATAGAATTGTTGATATATAGCGCTTTACTTGAAACACTGTTGCTGTGGTGCAACAATAAAAGTGTCTATCTCATAACTCCATTAGTAAGCTGGCGACTATGCTTAATCAAATTAACCTGTCTGATATTCGTTCTTTCGTGCTGATCGCTCGTTTAGGTAATTTCACCAAAGCGGCGGAGGAGTTGGATGTGTCTCGTTCCCACGTATCACGCCAAGTGAGCAGCCTAGAAAAGCAGATGGGTGTGACACTGTTTATCCGCACCACTCGAACCTTAAGGTTGACTCACGCAGGGCAAGATCTGTACGCGAGATGTGAACAAGCCTTAGATAATATAGACCAAGCCTTGATTGCTGCTGTGGATGACGTCGAAGAAGTACGTGGCGACATAAAAGTAAACTGTGTTGGCGGTTATCTGGGCGAGGTGATCATCGCGGATCTGGTCAATGAGTTCATGCAACTCTACCCAGACATCAGCATCAGCCTTGATTTCAGTAGTAACCGAGTCGACTTGATTGAAGATGCTTTCGATATCGCTTTTCGCATGGGAAGCTTAGAAGACGCGGGCTTTATCGCGAGGAAGCTATTGGATATTGAGATGGGAACACTCGCGAGCCCTGAGTATTTCGTTCGTAAAGGAAAGCCTAATCACCCCAAAGATTTGATTCACCATGACTGCTTAACGGGGTCAGTGCGCAAGTGGAGCTTTCAAGCTGTTGACGACACCAAGAAAACGGTCGATGTGCATGTGACTGGAAGGTTGCAATGTAAAAACGGTCGAGTGCTAGTACAGGGCGCGAAGTCGGGTAACGGGATTATTCGTGTACCTACAATCTATTGCTTACAAGAACTGAATGATGGGCAATTAGTGCAGGTGTTTGATGATTGGGTGGTGCCTAAAGTGGACTTTTCAGCGATCTACCATCGAGACCGCTATCAACCAAGCCGTATTAGAACCTTTATTGATTTCGTGAAAAGTCGCTTTGAGCAAATGCCAGTGAGCTAAGTATATTTGCTGTCTTCCGTCTTCCTTTTTTTGTCTTCCGTTTTTTGACAATAGTTGGATTGGCTTAGACTTAAATTTCGTCGATTTCGTTTTGTAGGCTTTCTAGCTGATCGAGAATCAGTAAGAACTTCTCACCAAATGGAGTGACTTGGTACTCAACTCTTGGTGGCAGCTCGTTGAACATTTGCTTATCTAAAATCCCGAACTCCACATTTCGCTTCAAACATTCATTCAGTACCTTGGTCGATAACCCTTCGACCGAACGCACCATTTCACCGGGGCGATTAATGCCATTTGCCAATAATTGGTAAACCGTTAGCGACCATTTACAGCCGTAGATGGTTTCGACCATACGAGCGGAACGCTCTGGTGCCGATTTTCTTGAAAAAAAGTTTTCCTGATTTTTCATAAAGATGTACCAATAAGTACCTACCTAACCGATTTGTACTTACTATTCATAGTGTTAGTTCAAAGCCTAAGATTACCACGTTCACATGACTTAGGAGATAACAAAATGAACTTCACTAAAAATGGTATTGCAGTAGTAATCGGTGGCACAAGTGGTATGGGCTTTGAAACAGCGAAGCAGTTAGTCGCTCAAAACATCTATGTGTTGGTTGTCGGCAATAACCCAACTAAGTTAGATAAAGCGGTGTCAGAACTTCAATCACTAGGCCGCGCGACTGGCTGGCAAGCTAATCTTTATGATGATGCGAGTGTAGCCAATCTTATTGCGCATTTAGAGTCACTTGAAGAGGGCATTGGTTACCTTGTTAATGCGGCTGGTTACTTTAACCCTAAAGCGTTTATTGAGCACCAAGAATCGGATTACGAGCAATACATGCAGCTAAACAAAGCGACTTTCTTCATCACTCAAGCTGTCAGCAAGTTGATGATCAAAAACGGTGGCGGAAACGTGGTAAATGTAGGCTCTATGTGGGCGAAACAAGCGATCAAAGCGACGCCATCTTCTGCTTATTCAATGGCAAAGGCTGGTCTACACGCTTTAACACAGCATATGGCGATGGAGCTTGCGGATCACAACATTCGTGTGAATGCGGTGTCTCCAGCCGTAGTTAAAACGCCAATTTACGAATCTTTCATTAAACCGGAAGAAGTAGATCAAGCGCTAGAAGGCTTCAATGCTTTCCATCCAATTGGTCGAGTAGGTTTGCCGAAAGACATCGCAAACAGCATCTCTTTCTTGTTGTCTGACAGTGCCGATTGGGTAACGGGCGCAATCTGGGATGTTGATGGTGGCGTGATCGCTGGCCGCAATTAATCAAGCCTAGCTTTCAATATGGGGGGATGCTTTGTTAGCAATTAGCAATTAGCAATTAGCAATTAACAGCGAAGTCTCCCCCTAGCTCGTTATTCGCGTAGAATAGACATTAGCAAGACAATAATAATTAAAACAATACTTAGAGTAAGGTCGTCATTATGTTCAACATGGACTTTTCAAAGAGACTGGTTATCGAAACCGAGAAGCTAGATTGGGTTGCGAGCCCTGCCAAAGGGGTATGGCGTAAGCCCCTAGAAAGAGAAGAGAAAGAATCGGGTCACACGACTAGCGTGGTGAAATACGATCCTCAATCTTCATTCTCTGAACACCCACATCCGCAAGGAGAAGAGATCTTCGTGTTAGACGGTGTGTTCTCAGATGAAACTGGCGACTTCCCAGCAGGCACTTACATTCGCAACCCTCCTGGCAGTGCGCACTCTCCATCGAGTAAAGATGGCTGTACGATCTTGGTTAAGCTTAATCAGTTTGATGTGAGAGACTTAACTCAAGTTCGTATCAATACTCAAGAAACGGAATGGCTTCCGGGTATTGGTGGTTTACAAGTGATGCCACTGCATGGTTTTGAACACGAAAATGTTGCCTTGGTGAAATGGCCCGTTGGCGAACGTTTTCAGCCGCATCGTCACTTTGGTGGTGAAGAGATCTTTGTGTTGTCTGGCACTTTTAAAGATGAGCATGGCGAGTATCCAAAACACACATGGATGCGCAGCCCGCACATGAGCGAGCATTTTCCTTATGTGGAAGAAGAGACCGTTATCCTAGTGAAAACAGGGCATCTGCCATTGGATTAAATGAATGCTCAGTAAAAAGATGAGAAAGCCGCATTGTTTTGAACAAGCGGCTTTTTAGTTTTTATATGTGAGCTGACTAGTAAGCGACACCAATACGTTGGCGTGGGAACTTGCCAGCTTCTAGTTCATCAATCATCGCGATAGCGTAGTCGCTGACGGATATTTTGCTGTTGCCATCTTCGTCAGTGAGCAGTTGATCACCACCTGTGCGGTAGGCTGATAGCTTATCGCCCGGGAAGATTTCCGCAGCAGGGCTAACGAATGTCCAGTTAACCTTGTCATTAGATTGTTTGAACACTTCAAGCGCTTCACCCTGTGCTAGTGCTTCGTTTTTGTAATCTGCTGGGAAGTCAGGAACGGTCACTAACGGTACGTTTGGTGCTACTTCTAATGAGCCTGCACCGCCAACCCACAACAAGCGCTCGATACCGATACTTGGTAATGTGGCTAGCAATTTAGTCGCAGTGTTTTTTACGATGTCGTGATTACCTAGAGCACGTCCGCCAATCGAAGCGATAACCGCATCAACGCCTGTTAGCGCGGCCGCTAAGCTTGCTGCTTCATCTTGTAAATCAAATGAACGAACTTCAACATCATTGGTTTCTACACGGCTTTCATCTCTTACGACAGCAACCACGTCGTGACCACGAGATTGAGCTTCTTGAGCGATGTGACTACCAATCCAACCTGATGCGCCTAATACTGCAATTTTCATAATGTCTCTCCAATTATCTAATTTATTGAGTCGTTTTCTCGACAGCCATTGCAGTCTAATAGCTCACTAGGTTGCGATAAATATCGCAAAATGATGTAGATTGTATCCATATAGTGATCTAATAAGGTTAGGTTAGCAGCTAAACAGCTCAAGGAGAGTGTGATGGATAGGTTGACGGCAATGCGTAGCTTTGTCGAAGTTGCGAATTGTGCCAGTTTCACTCAAGCGGCTGAGCATTTGGACATGAGTCGGTTGCAGGTTTCACGTCATGTTCAAGAGATAGAAGGGTGGTTGAAGCAGAGGCTATTACATAGGACGACTCGAAAGGTGAGCTTGACGGCGGCAGGGGAAATCGCTCTGCAGCGCTGTGAGAAAATCCTCCATGAGACCGCTGAGCTAGAAGTTACTTCACTCAATCAAACCGATGATCTTTCCGGAACCATTCGAATTGCTGCCCCCATTGGTTTAACTCAGCACATGTTGTTGGATGTGGTCGAACAGTTCACCGACCGCCACCCTAATATCACGGTCGAACTGTTTGCCTCAGACCGTTTTACCCAGCTAGTGGATGAAAGGATCGATATTGCACTTCGCTATACGGATCAACCTGACGATAGTTTGATTGCACGAAAGCTAATGGTAATTGATTCAGTAGTGTGTGCCTCGCAAGCCTACTTAGACAAACATGGTGAACCTGAAACGGTCGAGGCGCTTCGACAACACAATTGTTTTCGTCACTTGAATGTTTCTAAGTGGGATTTTGTTAAGGATAACCAGCACTATTCGGTTGAGGTGTCTGGCACCATTAAGGCTAACGATGTTGGGGTGCTAACTCGCGCCGCACAGCACGGAAAAGGGGTGGTTCGTTTACCTTGTGACTTAGCCAATCCACTGATCGCTAATGGCAAATTGATACGCATATTGGATGATTTTGTTTCGCCAAGCAGCGTTCTTTGGGCGGTGTATCTATCTCGCAGTTACCAGCTTCCGATTGTTCGTCAGTTCATTGATTTTGCGGCACAAGCTTGGGCTAGCGATATCAAGTCTGGTGATGTTTGAAACTTCATAGGCAATGATACATAGCGATAGAAATTTAAAAGCCCATAAATACAAAAATCCGATATCAAAGGTGATATCGGATTTGAACTCAATAATTCAGAGTTCCAGCACGCTCTCCTCTCACGAAGTCTTTAAATGTAATGATGTACGGATAATCGTGTATTTATGACCGTTTCATTGGTGTCTGGTAAAGGCTGATACAAGCTTCTAGTAATGTCGGATAATACTTGGTCATAGACTTGGGACACGACGCTAGAGATATCACTGGTTAACTCGTACATGCTATCTGCCGGTTGGGTCGCTTCGTTGCTTGATGCGATCTCTGTGAGTGCATGCATCGCACGTGTACAAATTGGTGAGCCACTACTGATAGGGCAGATAATCGATAATTGGTTGAGTTTTCTGTGTGTCTGAGATGCGTAGAATTTGAATCTCGCATACTCCTCAGGCTTCTCCATATCAGGTATGCACATGCGTAACTTGGTCAGGATCTCCATGCAATCCAAGATCTGTTGCCAGTTCATGTGGTACTCACGGCTCATGTCTTCTCGTTCAGACTGAATCAACCAAATGATCATTACCTCATCCATTAAGAACATGCTGTGGCGAATTGTTTTGCCATGAATCGATTGGTTACGCACCAAGCTGCGGTTTTGCCAGTCGCTGTGCATGGCAATGAGCTTAAGGTGATAGATGCGATACATAGGGCGACTATCAAACGAAACATGAGATTGAAGCAATTCAGAGACCTCAAGTATGTTGTCGTAAATCTCGTTCACTTTACGAATCGAGTCGCTAGACAATTTATACGCCAGAGCGTAATGCGTTGCAGCGCGATGTTTACGTGATAACAACAATAGCTCTCTAAGTAGAACTAAGGTTTCAAACCTGTGTGATAACGCAGTTTGTCTCTTCCTTGAGAAATGAAACAGGGCTGCAAGTACTAATAGGGATAAACCCACTGAAATAACTACAAACATATTCAACTCCTAACATTTGTATACCTACTTAGTGGTAGTGCAGACACCGTGCCAAAATAAATAAGTGTTATATTTCATTGATTTATGTTTTTACTTTAATCATGGATGATCAATCATGGTGCATGACTTCACCATTCGGGTGAATGTTTCTCATATTTTGCAGGATTTTTTGAGAGGTTACGCTTTTCTAACGATTAGGTTGGGGAGGTTTCGATAAGTAGAGACACTTTGACGATCCACCTCTGGCTTGTTTCAAGCTGCAGAAATTAGAAAGGCCTCACCCCTTATATGCTTTTAACTATAAAAAGCAGTAAGAGTGAGGCCTTTCAGTGTTCATTTCGCAGTGTAGTTACCTTAACTGCTAAGTGTTTAGCATTGAGGGTTAAACGTTAAGCAAGCTTGAGGTCGAACTCAGTGCGGTACATCACCATATCTTCAATGGTCAGTACTGGCATGTTGTGCATTTTACCGAAAGCCACGATCTCTGGCGCTTTTGCCATCGTGCCGTCTGGGTTGGTTACTTCACATAGTACGCCTGCTGATTGAAGACCAGCCATTTGCATAAGATCCACAGTGCCTTCGGTGTGACCGCGGCGAGCAAGTACACCACCTTTACGAGCGCGTAGTGGGAATACGTGGCCAGGGCGAGCAAGGTCAGTAGGCTTAGCTGTTGGGTTTGCAGCTGTCTTGATCGTTGTTACACGGTCAGCGGCAGAAACACCTGTCGTTACGCCAACTTTTGCTTCGATAGTTACGGTAAACGCAGTTTGGTTTGCGCTGTTGTTATCAACAACCATCGGTGGAAGTTCAAGTTGGTTCGCTTGCTCGTCAGTTAGACACAGGCACACAATGCCGCTACATTCGCGGATCATAAGCGCCATTTGAGCATTCGTCAGGTGTTCTACTGAGTAGATGATGTCGCCTTCGTTCTCGCGATCTTCATCATCGAGTAAAAGTACGCCACGACCTTCGCGTAGAGCTTGCAGTGCGTTTTCAACGCGAGTGATTGGTTCGCCAAATTCGGCAAGTAGTGAAGACTGATTCATGGTTAAACTCCTAAAATATCACCAGAATCAGGGCTGTATGAGGGATCTCAACCGAGCACAACAAAGCCTACTCATTACAAGAGGGTTTAGCTCATTATGGTTTTATCCAAAACGAAATGCACCCGTCTAAGCTGGAGGCATGAACCCAATAAATGGGCGCGCCTTTCCAACGTAAACGAGTGTGTTTTCATTCTCTCTCATCCGGACTATGACCGTCGGCTCTGGCATCTCACCAGATCTGCTGACCTCGACGAATCGAGCGCTCGCGGGCTTATCTTTAGATTTTGCTAAGGACATACCGCCGGTGGGGAATTTCGCCCCGCCCTGAGAATAAAAATTAATAATCTGTTTTGCTTTTGAAAGCAGACCAGATGGTAATCCTTTCAATAGTGGATTTAAAGGACTGACAGCAAAGTTTTTAAGATTCTGGCCGTATAACCCAGTAAGTGTTCACTTTATCAGCAGAACGTGTCAGGCAGTCTTTAGTGGGGTGATGCCTTTGTCTCGTCTGGTTTCAGTGGCCTTTGCTGCTCTATGAACATAAGTGGATGTTAAATGTTATTGGTGTTGGCGTGGCTGTTCACCGAATCAATACTCGATAGGTCTACTAATCGAATATTGTTACACCATGACGGCTGACTGACCGTTTTGACATAAAATTGATATTGGCGATGCTAAGCTGCGATAGCATCCGACCACTTCATCTAAAAGATTTTAGCCATGACTTCTCTGTTCTCTAACAAATCCAAAGGCTTATTACTGCTTGTTCTTAGCTTGTATTCCCTCGTACCATTTTTGATCTTTGGATCCGACTTCGACCTAGGAAGTGCGGTTTTGCCTTTCTATGGTGCTGTGATGACATTTGTGACTTACTCTGCGGGTAATCAGGGCTTCCTAATCACACTCGCGGTACTTTCTTTATTGGTGTTGACGCTAAAGTTCTCAAAAGCAAAGTTAGTCAGCCTTTGTCTGCAGCTCGGTGTCTTGTTGGTATTAAGCTTTGCAGCGAAGACATTTCTCAAATCATCAACAGAGAGTCCACGCCCATATACTGAGTATTTGGTTACCCAAGAAGTAGTTGAAATGCCAGAGCTGTTTTATGAGCTGCCTTTGGTAGAAAAAAACGCCGCGATTGAATCTGTGCAAGAGAAGGTCAGCGATTGGAGAACTCGTCATTGGTTGGGTGAAACGGACTACTCTTTCCCGTCTGGACACATGATCTTCGTCGGTGTGTGTTTGGCATTCTTTGGCGGATTGTTCCTAGAGGCGAAACGCTTTTACCTAGTCGGCGGTTTGTTGGTTTGGGCTGGTGGTGTCGCCTATAGCCGTGTTTGGCTTGGTATGCATCGACCTGAAGATTTAGCGGCGTCTATCGCCTTTGCGGGGTTAATTTATTTATTGGTGCCACTGATTCCAACGAAAAAGATAGAACCTTTATTGCCGCAGTTTTTAAGAGAGTCTTAAGGTTTTAAGAGCTGCCTAAGTTTTTAAGATGTGCATAAATCTATATTTAACAAGCAGAAATTCTGGTTACTGATTGAGCCCGAGTTCTGCTTGTTTCTTTTTGGTTAAACCTAAGGACACAATTCGGTGTGACTCTGTGAGGTAGTATTTCAGCTCCTCATCCCTTTCTGACGTGCTCTCAAAAAGCTGAATCCATTTCATGCCACGCGAAGCAAAGTAGGGCGCGGGTTTATAGCCCGGTTCTTCTTTGAGAAAATCGAAATTCTGGTCGGACGCTTTGAAGATAAACGCAGGCTCATCTTTCGGCCCCCAACCTCCAATGGCAAACACTTTCCCTCCCACTTTCCAAACGTGAGAGTTATTCCACTGCATCACATAGCTGGTGGCGGTTTGTGATTCACAGAATGTATTGAACTCATCGTATGTCATAGAACGCCCTTTCAATAGTTTGGTGGTGGATCTGTGTGTTTGTTGTTTTATCGATGTTTCTGCTTCGAGTTAGCCAGCTAAGCCTTGCCAAATGGCAGTAAAGCCGCTGATAGAACATAGCAACAAAGAGCCGATACGTATCTTTTCTTTAGGAATGCTTTGCGTAGTCAATAACGCCACTTTGTAACCCAACCAAGCCGCAGGAAGCAACGGGATTGTGATGATCAAATGGTGCACAGTGAAGAAGCCAATCGGGATCTGTACCAGTAATGAAATGATAGAACTAAACACAAAAAACGCAGAAAGGTTACCACGAAGCTGATTGGCATCTTGGTGTTGAAGCAGTAGTGCCATTGGCGGCCCACCAATGCCTGAACTGGTACCGAAGAAGCCTGAGAAGAACCCCGCGATGCCCATTTTGGCAGGCGTCGGTTCTAACCTAAACGGAAGTAAGCTAATAATCACGGCAAATACTACCAATAAGCCTAACCACAGTGACAAAACGCTTGTTGATACCATTACCAACAAAGCCCCGCCAGCCAATGAGCCCGGAATTCGGCCCAATAGTGCGATTTTCAATCCGCCAATAGAGATATTTGCTCGGTGTTTAAACGCGTTGAATACAGAAATGAAAAGACCAACAAGACAGATAGGCGCGGGTACATAGTCAGGCGAGACCAAAAACAACAACGGGGCAGCCACAATAGCCAAGCCAAAGCCGATTGCGGTTTGCACAAACGAGCCGACAAAAATGAGTGCCATCGCGATAAGAGCGGTCTGATCTATGTATTCCATAAGCCTGCGGATAAGTTCTAAAGGAGCGAACGAATACTATAAAGTAAAACAGCAGGAATAGTCTTATTATTCAGTGAGGTTTATGCCAGTTTCGCTAGTTATAATTTCTACTATAACGACCAACAAAAAAGCGAGTGAGTATCTCAGGATGCTTCCTTTCAATACTCACTCGCTTTATTGGAACGACTTGTTTACGCTAGTGGGGGAGTCAGCATAAAACGTTAAGCCATTGCCAATTTCAGTCGCTCAATGGGCTTGTCATTGATTGGTAAATGGATAAGTGCTGCTGCAAATGCCAGCACCACCGTTGACCACCAGATTGGCTCGTAAGAACCGTAGTAATCGTAAATACGACCACCCACCCAAGCGCCTAAGAAGCTACCCACTTGGTGAGTAAAGAATACCAAGCCGTACAACGTTGATAGGTAACGGGCACCGAAGATCTGACGAACTAAGCCAGACGTTAGTGGAACCGTACCTAGCCAACAGAAGCCAATTGCCGCACCAAAGATTGCTGCGGTTGATTCAGTGACTGGCAGAGTGACAAACGCACCAATAACCACAGTACGCACTAAGTACAATGCCGACATTACATGACGCTTACTGAACTTATCGCCCATTACACCCCAGAAGTAAGATCCGAAGATGTTGAAGATACCGACATAAGCCAGTGCCATCGCTGCGCTACTCGCAGGCAAGTTCTTGTCTGCTAAGTAACTTGGTAAGTGCGTTGCGATAAACATCACGTGGAAACCACACACGAAGAAGCCTGCGTGAATCAGCCAGTAACTTTTGTTAGAGAACGCTTCAGACAACGCTTCTTTTAATGTTTGATTGTCTTCTGCTTGAGCCTGTTTGCTTGATGCCGCTTTGGGCGCACGCATGAACAGTGCAAAAGAGATCATCAAGCAACACAATACGCCAAACACTTGCATTGCACTCTGCCAATCGAATTCGTTCAACATGTATTGCGCGGCAGGAATCACCGCGAACATACCAAATGAACCGGCAGCCGTGGTTAAACCGAATGCTTTAGCTGCGTGTTCTGCTGGCACTACTTTCGCGACAGCGCCTAATACAATCACATAGCTTGTTGAACTTAGTCCAAGGCCAACCAATGCGCCCAATGAAACGTAAAGCATGCTTGATTCGGTAGAAATTGAGGTAAGAAGTAAACCCAAACCGTAAGCACATGCACCAGCGATAATGATGCGTCTTGCTCCCCATTTGTCAGCGGCCATGCCCACAAAAGGTTGGAACACACCGAACAGCAGGTTTTGTAGAGCAATGGCGAAGCTGAAAAACTCACGGCCAGTGCCGAAATGATCTGAAATTGGCATCATGAAAATGCCGAATGATTGTCTGATCCCTAGACTGATAATAAGTGTGCCGATCCCAAGCCATACCAGTAAAGGAAAACGGAAAATGCTCATTCTAATACTCTTAAATTAATGGTGGTGATGTGAGTGGTCTTGCGCTGACATGTGTTGGTCAGTCATCTTATGGTGATGCTCGTGTCCAGAGTGCTCATGCGCTGACTGCTGGTGGCATCCACTGCTCACGGCATGCTGCGCCAAGAGATCAATCAATGGCTGACTGTGATGCACAATAACCAAACTAATGACGAGGAATAGCGTCATTCTGGCCAGTTGGGCAAAAAGAGATTGTGAAAACATAAGGTGTTTACATGCGCTCAATGTTGTAAGAAGTCGCGCATCATAATGACGAGTAGGGTATGTATCAAATGACCTTTTGTGATTTAGTCTATGCGTTTTATGCATAGATATATGCATGGTTTTATGTGTCGCTGGAATTGGGATGAAACATGACCAATAAATAGGAAAACGCTAAGCTAACTGATTCAGCTATAGAAGCCTATAATTCAGAATAGATACTTAATTTCATGTTCGTAACTGATTGCTTTATTGAGGTATTTCACAAAACTGTAAAAACTAATATACAAACTAATCACCTCGCAAGATTGGCTATTCGCTCGACTTATCTGCTAAACATCGTAAATTTGGGCGTAAATCGTTTCAACTGACTGAAACGCGATGTTAAAAGATTCAGGGAGAGTCATTCACATGGATAAAGATCATAACCTTCGCGAAAATTTACTGGCGCTGATCTTAGGTAGCGCATTGGTATCACTCGGCGTTATCTTTTTCAATCAGGTCGGTTTGCTCACCGGAGGCACGGCTGGTCTAGCGATCTTCATTACCAAAGTGACAGACTTGAGCTTTGGCCAAGTGTTCTTCGCACTTAACTTACCTTTCTATATTTTGTCGGTCGCTCGTATGGGGTGGCGCTTCACTATCAATACCTTTATTGCCGTTTCGATTGTTTCGTTCGCCGTGGATCATTTGTATCACGTGATTCAGATTGCCGAAATCCATGCACTGTATGCAGCGTTACTTGGCGGTGGTTTAATTGGTACCGGCATGCTGGTGATCTTCCGTCACAAGATGAGCTTGGGTGGCTTCAACATTCTGGCGTTGTTCCTACAAGAACGTTTTGGAATTCGAGCGGGTAAGGTTCAGATGGCACTAGACTGCACGATTGTTGTGCTGTCACTGTTTATCGTTGATGTGTCATTGGTTCTGTTGTCTGTACTGGGCGCGATAGTCACCAACTTGATTCTGGCGATGAACCATAAACCGGGGCGCTATCAACCAGTCGTTAAAGCGGAAGCGGCGTAGCTGAGTTCGCACAAGCATTAGATTCGCTCAAGCTTTTGGTTCGCTCAAGTACTAAGCTAGCTTAAGCAAAGTGACTTACAGATTATGAAAACAATAAAGCCAGCATCAATTGCTGGCTTTGTTCTATTTAAATAAGAGGTTTGAGCTAATAACTATCAGTACTTCTATTAACACTTACCGCAATCGGCGTCCGACTTAAGCTCACAATCAATCACATTGCCTTGCTTATCCAGTGACAAGTTACAGCACTGTTCGAATAAGTTCTTAAGATCACCACGACTTTTCTGAACGCGAGATTTCACCGTTGAATAGCTTATGTTTTGTGCCTCTGCGATCTCTTTCTGGCTTTGGCCTTTGATATCAACAGCAAGCAGTAGCGATGAACTTTGTTCTGGTAGCGCCTGAATAAACGGCTCAATACACAACGAAAGCTTCTGTTTAAACTCAGAATCGTGGTCTAAATCGGCAAACCAAAGATCTTCAGCATCAATTTCGCTGTCACGCTGTTGGCGTGCATGCTTACGGTAGAAGTCGATAACGGTGTTGTTGGCTAACTGGAATAGCCACGATTTCACACTGCTCGCATCTTGTACCTTGTCTAAGTTCTGATAGGTCTTAATTAAGATATCTTGGAGCAAGTCGTCTACATCCGCAGAGTTGTTGACCTTTGAATGTAGGAATGACTTTAATGCTTGCTGATATTCGGCCCAGACTTGTTCGAGCTTCAAAGGTGCCTTATTCAAAGGTGCTTTAGTTGCACTGTTCATTCACGCAACACTCGTCTTGTAAGAAATCAATCACGCCTTCTAGGCATTCATACTCTGCCACGCAGAATAAGGTTCTTCCCTCACGTCTTTGGCTGATTAGGCCCGCCGACGCTAGGCTTGAAATGTGGTGAGACAAGGTAGAACCGGGGATACCGAGTTCTTCTTGTAGGCCGCCAACTGCAATGCCTTGGTAGCCAGCTTTAACGACACTTTTATAGATAGTCAGGCGGATGGGGTGCCCCAACTCTTTAAGTGCTTTCGCAACGACTTCTAAGTTCATATTAACTCCTCAAGATTTAATTTCGATAATAGTCGAAATGTAAACCAAATACAAATGTAAAAAGCGTGATTATGTAAGTCATTGAAAATCCGTTCTTTTGAAATTCAATTCGATTTTTATCGAAATAAAGCTTGATCTGTTACTAAATATTTCTATAATTCGAGAATATTCGAAATTAAGGGTTGGTTACTTTCCTCATAGAGTCCGGCCTTCAATCCAGTTTGGAGTTAATTATGAGCAATGAAATGTTAACAATGCTAAAAGACGCACTTGATATGTTCGCTTTCTTAGCAGTAGAGCTAATCATCCTTTTCTTGGCGATCAGCTACATTGTTGGGATTCTGCAAGAGTTTCTTACACCAGAGAAGATTCAATCTATTCTGAGTTCGCGTAACGGTAAGGGTTATGTGGTTGCAGCGCTACTGGGTGCGATTACGCCTTTCTGTTCATGCTCGACTATTCCTTTCTTAAAAGGATTGCTACGTGCACGAGCGGGTTTCGGTCCAATGATGGTGTTCTTATTCGGTAGCCCACTATTGAACCCAGTGATCATTGGTTTGTTCGTGATTACGTTCGGCTGGCAAGTCGCTGTGTTCTACTTCCTAGTAGCAATGACAGTATCGGTAGTGGCAGGTTACGCACTAGAGAAGCTAGGTTTTGAGCGTTACGTAAAAGCAGAAGCGTATGAATCAACAGGTTCTGCTTCAAGCTGTGGCACTAGCTGTGGTGACTCTGCTCCTAAGAAAGCAGCACCAGTAAAAGCTGAATCTTCATGTGGCACAAGTGCATGTGGTGAACCTGCACCAGTAATGGCGAAAGAGACATCTTGCTGCGATTCTAAAAAAGAAGAGCCACAAGTTACTGTTTCATGCTGCTCAGCGGATGGAAGCGCGACTGCTGAAATCGTAGAGAAGAAAGAGCCTAGCCGTTGGATGAGAATTTGGTTCTCAACTTGGAAAGACTTCAAACAAGTTTTCCCTTACCTAATGATGGGTATCGCGATTGGTTCATTCATCTACGGCTTCATTCCTACAGACCTAATTGCACAGTACGCTGGTGAAGGTATGTGGTATGCGATTCCTGTAGCCGCTGTGATTGGTATTCCACTGTACATTCGTGCTGAAGCAGTAATTCCACTAAGTGCTGCTCTAGTTCAGAAAGGTATGGCGTTAGGTTCGGTAATGGCATTGATCATTGGTAGTGCGGGTGCAAGTTTGACTGAAGTTATCCTGCTTAAATCAATCTTCAAAAACCAAATGATTGCAGCATTCCTATTCGTTATCCTAAGCATGGCGATGGGTGCAGGTTTCCTATACAGCTTCATCTTTGGTTAATCAGGTCTGATTCCTAGATAATCCGATTGATAACAAAAAAGAGCTCACTTAGTTGAGCTCTTTTTTGCTTAGGTTATCCGTCTTGAAATGAGTTTAACAAACCCCACGTATCAGACTGGGTTTGGTATTGCCGCTGAAGTACCGTGTGCTGCGAAAGCATTAGTCGCTAACACATCACAGTGGTGACGATTAATCGCATCGCCATAATTGTTAGTGATTCCGGGAAACTGAAAACGATACATTGGAATACCGTAGCGACGCTCTCTCTGCTGACCGATTCGATCTTTGCTTGTCCACAGCAGTCGGTTTTTCGCAGTGTAAGTCATGCCGTGCATTTTATTGAAGTACTCTTCGTGACTGCGCATCTGCTCGTATAGCTCGATGATGCGTTGTCGGGAGAAGTTTAATGTCGTACTCGCTTTAAGCTGGGTTCCCCAACCGGTTAATACCTTTTCCATGAAGTCTCGTGTGACGAGGCCAGGGCCAGTGAGTAATCCTGCACCTTTGCTTCCGCCAGAGGTATTGGCATTACCGACCAAAGTGCCGTGTCGACCAGGCATGTAGGTTGTATAGTATTTAGTTGAAGGGGACAAGCGGGGCATTCTTGCTTTAAAAGCGAGTGAGCGTTCATCTTCAGCGAAAACACATACTATCTGTTTAACGTTTTTACCGAGTAATTTGTAATCCTTGAATGCGTTCATCCCTCCGGGTACGGGATCACAAGCAAAGATGTTAACTGGGATGTGGCTAAGTTCTGGATCTTTGAGCATACGGTTCGCCAATTCAAAACAACTTACACCACCGCGGCTCCAGCCCACGATGTTCACTTGGCTAATCGGTTTACTTTGGCGCTCAATCGCTATGTTTTGTTGGCGCGCTGCCATACCGTGTTTCAGGTCAGCCGCTAATTCCTGTGAATCTTTTAACCAATCTTGATACTTTTGGTTGGTTGCCAAAGGCCAAGCTGATTTTGCAGGGCGAGATTCACTAAGCAGTCCTTTGGCTCACTTCATGTAGTCATTTTTATCTTGTTGGCTCCCGCGCAAGATATTCAGCACATGGCGCTGTCGATACCTTTGCCTAGCAACGTTCCTTTAACTCCGGAGTACATGTCATCTTTGCCTTGCTTCAACCATTCGTTTTGATTCCCACTGCCAACTCAATCCACTTTAATGTAGTCAATCATGTCTCTGCCAGTCGTATTCTTCGCTAACGTAGAAATCAACTCGCCTGACACGTAGTTTTTATGATTATTGTCTTCTGAGTTGGACCCTGTTCCACAGAAGAATACGGTGAAAATTGACATACATTCCCTTAAATTAATTCACCGGATTTATCGGAAGTATAACTGTCGAATCAAAAGGTTGGAGAGAAATGTCTATTTATTCGCAAAGGTCAGACCAAAAGGCATTAGAAATGGAACCAAGCGCAAGTTTTATAAATGAGTTGTTTGGTCAGTTCTATTGGACTCTTGAGCTCGGTTATACCCGTCAAGAAAGATCAATCGAAGTGTCACAATACTCAACGCTATTTTGTCTAGTATCAAACAGCAGGCTGATTTTGCTCTAGTACCGAAATCTGAAGCCTACACTTTGTATAGATACTTGTTGTTCAGGGGCAACCTATGAATTTCGGGTAATTTATAACAGATCGCTTACGAGCTTAGATTGAGGTGTATAGGAGGGAGTATGTTCGCAATACATAGGGAATATGAGTTACAGAATCAGCAACATTTTCATGCCCACATTCAAGTAAAGCCAACCGGAAACTTAGAGTTTGAGATTTTAGAGTCTCATGAACATCATGATACCGACTTTAATCACTTGTCTTTTGAAGCTGAAAAAGGGAAGACTAAAGTGCTTGGACGAGATGAAAGTGGTCAACAGACAGATTGGCAACTTTTATTGGCAGAGGAAGATGCAAAAGAGCTTAATCATCTGGTGGTGTTGGTGTCTGAACAATATGAGACGTTAATGCGAGCTCTCATGTGACGGAACAAGCTGGCGATAAACTACAATTGATTATCGGCACACCAAAATCAAAAGCCCGGTGAATAACCGGGCTTTGTTCACTGTGGTTTGTTAACTGTAATTGTGTTTTCGAGTTAGAAACCGCGAATATCTAGCTCATTGTTGATCAACACGACGCACTGAGAAGCGAACAGCATATTTGGACCCAAACTGATTTTCTCTGTTCCTAGACGTTTTAAGCTGTTGTAGCTTTTCTTCGGCATAGGGATGTGGTCAGTTAGAAGGAAACATGGGTTTTCAGCAATCTCTGCATCACGGATAAAGTCACCTTTCTTATCCATCATGTACAGCTGGTGGTCTTCAGCCAGTTCTTTAACCAGCTTTTCAAAACTCATAGTACGAACAGTGATGCCCGGTTCAACCTGACGCGTCTGCTCTTTAGTCATACCTTGAGAAGCGTCAACCGCTCTTACTACCGCTGATAACAATGCAGACTCGTGGAAGCCACCAATGTTGGTGATCTCATTTGAATCGAATGTAATCGTACGTGAAAAGTCTTTAGTGCTTTCTAGTACAAGGTGCACGGTGACATTCTCACGGTGAGATTGAGCAACGAAGATCGTGTTCATCAGAGTATGAGCCAGAATCTCAGTATGAGCATCTTGCCCAACACCTTCTAAGATAAGTTTGCTCTCTGTAGGGGCTGCGCGAGCGCGTAATACAAATGAACGCATGGAATGTACCTTGTCAGTATGTGATAAAGCGAAACGGACTTTATCAACATGAATTGATGAATAACCAAAATTGTGGCGGTATGTAACTCTTTTCTATTAATGAAGTCAAATGGAGTTGCACTTAGCACCAACCCGCGAACTTTGAGTATTAAATAGAGAATGACCACATTACAAGACGGTAAGGGTTGAAGCGAACCAATGTTTACATAGATAGTATGCGCAAAATTATAAAGTGACTTACATAAGGAAGCTGTCGGTGAAGTTACAGAAGATTAATAAAGAAGAATATAGAAAGAAGATGAACCTGTTGTTGGTGTCATTAGTTGGGTCACTTGCATTGTTTGCCATTGTATTCGGCACCATTCTGATCGAATTGTTTGGCTCGGCGACTTCAATTACTGGTGAATCGACAGGGAACTTTCATTTGAACGTACTTGGGGTGATCTTATCTGTCGCTTTGAATGCGTTTATCGCAAGCCGAGTGAAAGGGCATGAGTATTTCAAAGAAGCGCTTTATGTTTGGAACCTGAAACAAATCCACAATCAAATCTATCGTAAGCTCAAGCGCATTCAGCCAAAAGCGGAACAAGGCGACCGAGACGCGCTGACTATCCTTTACTTCTATTACACTACGCAAAAACAGGTATACGACCTAGACAATAATACGTTGACGATAAAAACGGTTCAGCAGTCGCTAGATAACATCGTAGAGCTGAGTGATAAATGGAGTATTGAACTAGATATAGAGGTATTTTCGAAAGATTTAGTCGCAAAATTTTAAGTGATATGCCTGTAATTGTATGAGCTTTGACCTGTGAAAGACGCTTTTGACGTAAAAGTAGACACTTAAGCAACTTTTTTGAATTTTTATCAAAAAAGGGGTTGCCATGTTTACGATGATCTCTATAATGCCGCCTCACTGACACGGCAGACGCCACAAGGCTTCAGCGGTAATCAGTAAGACGGAAAGTTCGAAACAAATTAATTTTAAAAAGTGTTTGACACTTAAGATTAAATCGCTAGAATTCACGTCCGCTTTCAAGGGTTTCTTTGTAAAAAGAAAGTTTCGATAAGCAAAGCTCTTTAACAATTTAAACCTATCAATCTGTGTGGGCACTCGTTGATGAATATCAAAACGTTTTATCGTTAGATAAAACAGATTCTTCGGAATCAAAATTGATTTCAATGAACTGAGTGACCAATACGTTTAACTACTTGTAGTTATTCGGCACAGTCAATTCATTACCATTCTGTTCCTATTTATTTAAGAAGAGAGGGGTAGTAGCTTTAGAATTACATGTTTACTTCGGTAAATATTAGTTTTGAAGTCAGTATTCGTTGAGTCACAAAATCTTAAATTGAAGAGTTTGATCATGGCTCAGATTGAACGCTGGCGGCAGGCCTAACA
>NZ_JBGONY010000020.1:0-21157 GCF_041439375.1 Vibrio crassostreae
TAATCACCCATACTGGCCGTTTCTATCTGAGATCCAATTAGGAAACAAAGCCACTGTTAGGCATTCATTTGTAGCTTTGTGGTCTCAGTGCCATAGCAGATAAAAACATCACGAGCGGAGTAATTTTATACTCGTGAAAAGGTGGATCGAAAAACGACCAAAAGATCAAAATAAAAATAATAGGGAATACAAAACCTAGACTTTGACGTGTATACACATTTTTATACGATTTAAATAGTATAAAAAGGTAGAAAATATAGTTAAAAATAACCCCCACTAAACCATATCGAACAAACCAAACGGTTTGGCTACTATCAGGGTTTCTCAAAGTTAAATCATGTGCATATGGGTGTGAGAATTTTTCAATCCATTCTTTTGGGGTACCAGTGCCAATGAGTATTCTAATCCAATCGTTTGATAGAAACTCTACCGCCCATAATTTAAGCACCATTCGGTGCCCAAGGGTTGATATCTTGCCATGTGACAAGTCAATACCACGCGTAAAGGTTTCGATAATATCATCCGAAAAGAAAATGAATATATTTGCAATTGCTATTAATACAACGATTGAAGTAAATATTGTAAAGTACTTATCCCTTAGAATGAAATTCAAAAAAATAATATATATAATCAGAAATATAATTGATATTCTCGAAAAAGTAACAATTAACGAAGGCAATAACAATAATGCGCTTATCATATATACCATCTTATTTTTTGAATAAAAAAACTGATGGGTACATATAAACAACAAAATTGCAACAAATATTCCTTGCTTGCCTGGTTGACCTACAATTGCAAAAGATCGAAACTGAGCGTAGCCTTTAGAGTACGTAACAGCAGAACCATAAAGCTCTGAGATTGTCAAAAATGGTTCAACACCCAACCAAGAAATAAAACCAAAAAGGAAACAAAACAGTGCTAAAATTAATATCGCTCTAGATAGTAAATAATCTATTTTAGCATAGGTTATACAGTTTAAAACCGATATAAAAAAAACAAGCAGTGATATTTGATAAACAATCCTAATAACTTCTAATATCTCAACATATTCTAAAGTTGCAGGTGTAAACATAACATTATATGCATTAGAAATAAAAAACAAAATCACCAATAAGAACAGCACACAGAATGCCAACCCTTGACTATTTGAAAACTTGTGTGTCAGTTTTTTTTGTAAAAAAAGTATAAATAAAGATAGCAGTATTACTGACTCAAAAGCAATCACTACAAACTTTGACTTTGATGCCATATAGGGGATTACTGGAAAAAGTAGAACAATAAAAAATAGAGTTCCGATAACATTATCTTTCGTCATAATCTATTCCTAAAAAAATAACAACTGAGAGAATAAATAATTGCCATCAATATTTGCACCACTCCAAAATACATATAAAAATTTGTTTTTTCAATCATGAAACTTTCAATAAAATATATAGACAAAACTGAAATGACCATAAAGAATGCCATTAAATAAACTTTGGACCTAAACTCTAAAAATTTCTGACATATCATCGATACCTGCCAAAAATAACCAACAAATGAGTATACAATCACTAAAAGTATTTCTGATACATCTTTTATTTCCTTACCGAGATATACAAATGTATATAAGTAACAAGCCGCGGCAGCTAAAAAGGATAACGGTATTCCAAACAAGGATATTAATTTTAATTTTGATATTATGAAACTATCAATATCTTCAATTTTTACGCCATCATTTTTAAGTTTAAAGCCATGTGATAGTAACGCCATGACAACTGGACTAATTAACAACCCATATATTCTATTACAAAAGTCTAGCATTATAAAATATAGACCGCTAACTTCAGAATCAAGCCTATACGATAATAACTCTCTATCTATTACTGGGATAATTAAAAAGGCTCCGAACCATAATGATATACCAGAGCCATATTTAAAGAAAAATCTTATATGACCTAAATTAAAATAAAATTTTAATTTAATATCATCTTTACTTAAAAAGTAAATAAACAAAACGCTTGTTATTGAGAATGACAAAACCCAAGGCAAGAATGGTGATTCATATACATATATTAAACAAACAAAAGACAAAAGAAGTGATACTGAACGAGTAATTTCAACTAACGCAACCTTCTGAGCCTGCATACTAGCTTGTAGATGAACGATAAAAAACAAATTAATCCCATAAAGCATCACAAAAAGTAAATATGTTATTAAGTTTAAGTACCTGTCCAAGCTAAAACCGTAAAATGAAATAAACGACAATATTAAGAGTGTTAATATATTTACATTAAGAGCACTACCAAATATTACACTTTTTTCTTCTTTTCTCTGTTGATAGATTCTTATATAGGATTGATTAACCCAACCGACAGAAAATGGAACAATCATAAAAACATATGCTATAGTCGTAGAATAATCAGAGTAAACCTTATCACCATATAACACCATTACTAATGTAATAATTATAAAATTTGCTAATCCCATTGATGCTTTTGAAATTGCAAACCACAATGTATCTTTAAAAAAGCTCAATTTATATACCCAATAAAAATTAAGATGTAGATTAAATAATCTGAAATTATTATTTCATCACTCCCAATAGCACTCAGGGCAAGGAAAAATCATGAACATTCCCGTCAATAAAGGCCTGCCAAAACCTTAAAAAGGTACTCTGAACCCATCGCACACATCGCTCTTTTGTGATTCACACTCGCTTTTAGTGTCGTTTCACTCTTGAGCATATTTAAACACGCTTGCCTGATCCTTGTGAAATTTTCTGCACTTTCTTCCGCGCGTTTACGACTCGCATCTTCACCAAATGTGCTATCCAAACTCCAATGCATCGACTCAACTAACCAATGTGAACGCGTGGTATTTAACAATTATTTAGCATTTAAATCCTTCGAGCTGATGTAGTATTTCACCGCCACTTCTGACTCTTTAGCTACCGAATCTTCTTGCCTTATTGAAACCACAATACCCAAGCTTTTCAGAACCGACCACTCAAATTCAACATCACCTAAAACACTTAAATCTTTATTGGTCAATGCAAGCCTGGTTTCTTGTCTGTCACGTGATTTCTCTTGTATACTGTAAGAGTCACCAACGTGCTTTGGAGCATACTCATGTCGAAATAGTTATCGAGCACTTACTTTAAACGACCTTGATTACCTTTACAGCTAAAAGATAGTCTGCGTCTTTATCGAGTATCTTTTGACAACCCATCGCATCAATTGTGACTAAGCAGCCTGATATATCAAGCAGTTCAAGTAGTTTTGGAATGGTAGTGATCTCATTCGACTTCAGGTACACTTTTTGTTGTTCGAGGCTCACGCCATTTTCAGTGGTAAATACATTAACCATGTAGATTGCGCCGAGTCCGCGAGAGTCATCGTAAGAGCCTCTCACCGTTTTACCATCGATGGCAACCACCTCACCCTTGGTCAATTCACAGCAATCTTTCATCCATTCAATGAAGCACTTTTGTAGTCGAGTCGCATTAATCATTCCCATCGCTCTGGCTATCGTCGATGTTGATGGTACGCCATGACTAAAATCACCAAATCGTTTCAAGGCATCCAATTTAGCTTCACCGTAAAGGCTAATCGCTTTCCAGTCGTCTTGACCAGAAAGCACATCACAAATTGTTAACAGAATGATATCAGTTAACTTGTGTTCGACTTTGCCCTGTTGTCGCTAATCTGGAGTGACATCGAAATGCATAAATGGGTGCTGGTTACTCATCGTTGGACCTCCAATTTATCTATGGAGGTATTAGAAATACACTGAAAATGATCTACAGTTCATTGGTTGTGATGTGATAACGCTAACTAGTGAAATTCGAAAATTGAGAACTCACTACGCCACGAACCCTTTAAACTCCGGCATGTTCATGAATACTCCCTGCGACATTGCTGAATTATTAGACCGAGATCTACTCAAGAGACAGTCTCCAACCTGCATCTTCAAATTGAACGGGAATATTCAATGCGATTTATTTCTGGAATTTACTTACCACTTGAAGCTTTAGGTTACCAAATTCCTTTTGTATCTATTACAAATGAATCATTCAATTTTATTTTTTTAAACTGCTTATGATCTACAAGCATTACATGAATTTCTGTTTTTGTTAAAGACTCATCGATTGTCACTAATTCAATGTTATCGTACTTGAGTTCTTTTATGTTGGGCTCAATTGCTAATACTGGACCTGAGTGAAAATCTGCAATTTCCTTTGTGATCTCCAAAGCTGGGCTTTCACGTAAATCATCGATATCTGGTTTAAACACTAAACCATAACAAGCAATAGTGACATCTTGTGCAGTTTTAGTTGGGTTAGCTTGTAAAAATTCAGCGAGCGCAATTTTCACTTTATCAATTACCCATTCTGGCTTTTTATCGTTAACATCACGCGCAGTTTTAATTAATTTTGCTAACTCTGGTGTTTTGGAAACAATAAACCAAGGGTCAACTGCAATACAATGCCCACCTACGCCTGGGCCAGGTTGTAGAATATTGATACGAGGGTGGCGATTTGCTAGAGAAATCAACTCCCATACATCAATGCTTAATTCATCACAAATCATCGATAGCTCGTTCGCAAAAGCAATTTGCACATCACGACAACTGTTTTCGGTTAACTTTGCCATCTCTGCAGTGCGTGCATTGGTGATCACACAATCACCCATCACAAAGGTTTTATAAAGTTCTACACTTCGCTCTGAACAGCGCTTGCTCATACCGCCAATCACACGGTCATTTTGAACAAGCTCTGTTACCACATGGCCCGGTAAAACGCGCTCTGGGCAATGCGCCACATTAACATCCGCACTTTCGCCATGCGTTTGTGGGAATGTTAAATCAGAACGAACCTCACTCAACCACTCTGCCATTTGCTCAGTAGCACCTACAGGTGATGTCGACTCTAATATCACTAAGTCGCCTTTTTTAAGTACTGGTGCAATTGCTTTTGACGCCGCTTCGATATAACGAAGATCCGGCTTTGGAATATCACCTTCATTTTCAGTAGGAAGAAATGGGGTAGGAACTGCAATCAAAAAGGCATCCGCAGCTTCTGGAGTCGTAACGGCTTTTAAGTAACCTTGCTGTACAGCGGCGCTTACCAGCATATCGAGATCAGGTTCTACAATATGAATTTCACCACGGTTAATGGTATCAACCGCATGTTGATTGACATCAACACCAATCACTTTTTTCTTACGAGATGCAAACATAGCCGCTGTTGGTAGACCAATATAGCCTAAACCCACTACTGAGATGGTTTCAAAAGACATTCTTATTTCCTAAATTTTTATTATGCTAATTCGTTCAAAATTCTTTCACATGCTTTTCCATCACCGTAAGGGTTATGGGCAAAGCTCATTTTTTCGTACGCCTCTGTGTCCGTCAGTAATTCGTTCAAGTTGCTAACCATTATTTCTACATCAGTACCAACAAGTTTTACTGTACCAGCGCTAACTGCTTCAGGGCGTTCAGTCGTATCGCGCATAACCAAAACCGGCTTACCTAGTGAAGGAGCCTCTTCTTGAATGCCACCCGAGTCAGTTAAAATGATGTGCGCGCGGCTCATTAAGTAGATAAATGGCAGGTATTGCTGAGGTTCAATAAGGTGGATGTTATCAATGTCAGCAAGAATACGATTAACAGGTTCACGTACATTTGGATTAAGGTGCATTGGGTACAAGATTTGCGTATCCGGATGCGCTTTAGCCGTAATAGCAAGCGACTCACAAATACGCTCAAAACCACCACCAAAACTTTCACGACGATGACCGGTAACCAAAATTAACTTTTTGTGTTCATCTAAGAACGGGAATTGAGCAGAAAGCGTTGCGTTCAAACCTTTATCAGAATCAATTTTATCTTTTACCATCAATAGCGCATCAATCACTGTGTTGCCGGTAACACTGATATCATCAGGGTTGAAGTTTTCTCTTAGAAGATTCTCTTGTGAGGTAGTTGTCGGTGCAAAGTGATACTTGGTTAACGCGCCCGTTAAGCGACGGTTACCTTCTTCAGGCCACGGCGAGTAAATATTGCCCGTACGAAGGCCTGCTTCTACGTGACCTACAGCGATTTGCTCATAGTAAGCCGCTAGGCTTGCAGCAAATGTTGTTGCCGTATCGCCATGCACTAAAACCACATCAGGTTTGAATTCTTCTAGGACTGGTTTAATCTCTAACAAAATACGCGCCGTCACTTCGTTCAGCGTTTGACCGGCTTTCATTAAGTTCAAATCGTAGTCTGGCGTGATTTCAAACAGCTCTAATACTTGGTCAAGCATTTCACGGTGCTGCGCGGTAACACAGCACTTTGCTTCAAAGCGATCATCAGCTGCTAGAGCATGAACAAGAGGTGCCATTTTGATAGCTTCTGGACGTGTCCCAAAAACCGTAAGAATTTTTTTCTTAGTCATTTAAATGAAGTTTCCAACCGACAGGTGAAATTAAAGAAGTGATTTTTTTGTGAGTTTTTACCTCAGCAATGAAAACGTACTGAGACACTTTTCATTCATTTTGAGACAGGCTATTTTCGACAATCCCTTATAAAACCTAGATTTTTCTGTCTTTTTAAAAACCGCCCCAATAGGCCGCCAAAGCAGCTTTCAACCTTTCGGCTTACCGCACTTTTAAACTTGCTAGCCAGTCGCATTTGGGCACGCTACCGCCCTTAGGTTTGGCTCCTACAGGCAATGAATCACAATTTTTCATTATGTTTCAGGGTTTATGCGTTTTTCATACGGTTTTAATTTGCTGCGTAGTCTAGCAAATCAAGTGCATATTGACCAGTTTGCAATTTACCTCATTCTGACAAGTGCCTCACAAAGTATTGACCCAGCGGGAGCATTGTACGTCTTGTAGATACTGAGTCCCTATGTGGTAGCGGTTTTCTTGTGCTGCGTCGCAGTAGCGCTTTTCTATATCAATGAAAATATTGCCGTTGCGGTATAGCGAGACGAAGCTTGGGTTGTTGTTTACCGCCAATAACGCTTTAATCTCGGTGCGTGTTAACCCTTGTGGGTAGTAGCTAACCAGCAGTTTCAAGAACTCGCCAATGCGCCCTTCCACTCGCGCTATCTCTTTTTCTAAAATGGTGACTTTTTCTTCCGTTGTCAGTTTTTTTAGGCTGATATCGTCCATTTGCCCTCTCCCTAATTCTACTTTTGTATATTGACGTTTTTTGTCTGTATTCGCGCTTCGTCTGTGAAAAATCGAATGGTCACTTTTTAGAATCCGTGCAGGGCGATTTGGATTGAACTAGGGCCTTGATACGTGCTTCGAACGGATTGGTGGTACTTTTGGCTTGGTAGTCCGCTAGGGCCTGAGAGACAGGCGTGGGTTGTTTGGGATCCATGGGCTTGGCTGCCGGTTGGGTTTTAGCTTCCTTGGTCGATGTAAAAGCAGAAGTCCTTGCGGGTTTAGCCGCTCTTGTTTGATGGGAAAATGGCGATGAGTCTCGCTTCGCCTTGGCTTGGGCGCTTCTTCTTAGCCAGCCATTCACAAAGTGACCAATGTGCTCAAAGGGTTTGCGCTTATCGGGGTTGATGTACAGCCAGGCTTGCATGGCATGCAGTTCTTGCAACACATCTAACTTTGGGTAGGTGCGCTCTAATATGGTGGTGAACTCATGATAAATCGGCGCGCTGCCTTCTTTGGTGAGCAGATGAATCACAGCTTCGCTCTTGGTTTTGATTTCGGGTTTGGAGGTGAAGGGGGAGCTCTCATGTTGTTCAGAACAGATTGGGGGATCAAGAACATCGGCGTCATCTAAGAGGCCGTTTTTCAAGCTCAGCTCTGTTTTATGTTCTTTATGAAAGATTATGTGTGCCGGATGATCACTCTCCGTGCTGGATCTTGAGTCACCCTGGTAGGTGTCTGAATGGTCAGTTTGATCTAAACCTCTATCTGCTTGGCCTAAATCGGCCTGCTGAATGTGACTGTCGCTGGGTAGGCGCAGCTGATAGATATTGCTGCGCTGGCGTCCTGAATCGTCAAACCGCTTTATCCGCTTCACAAAGCCTTGCTTTTCGAGCTCGTTAACGTGTCGTTTCACGGTTCTTACCGACACTTCGCAATATTGCGCTAAGTAATTTAAGGATGGGAAACACACGCCGCGCGCGTCGGCGTTATCGGCCAATTTTAATAACACTAACTTGCTTATCGGCGAGCCGGTTTTTAATGGGATGAAAGAAAGAATTAGAGAAACACACATGCTTAACGCTCCTTGTTAATTAGTCATTCGTATAGAAATCCATTGATATACAGAGCATTAACAACACTTTTTGGCGCTTTAGGGGCGAAACGCCCATGAGATAAGTTGTAAGAAAAGATGTTTGGTTAAACGCCTCGGATAGATATGCAACATCAGCCTTATTGATCTGTAATTTTTCGAAGCATCTCTCACTTTTCTGCGTTCCTCTCTTTTCGTGCTATTCCCGCCAACCCCAATCAAGAATCTTCAAGTACATTGCCCTCCCCATGCAGCAATAAGGTGCTTAATGAAGGCGATAGTTTCTCTTTTTATTTCAGCGTATCAACCCGGTATGGCGAGCATCGAGTGCCGTGCTGATCCCCTCAATCCGTCGCGTCAGCTGTTATTTTTTAGTGATAGTGATGGGTCTGGCCAAGTACTGAGCTATGAAGCCGGCGGCTATAAAGAAAGCCAAATTGAAGGTTGTTATTTAAATGAGGATGAATGCGGTGACGTCCCCAGCTATGAGGATATTTGTTGGATGATCAGCCGAGCGCGGCGTAGCCAGCCACTGGGTTATTGCGTGATGTATTTACGTTATGTAAACCACCACTCTGGTTATGCCAAAACCGTAGCCGCCAGTTTGCGACAACACATCGCACTGCACCCTAATTTAAAAGAATCGTTATCAACGTCTTTAACCGCCTATTTACAACAACACGAGGATTTATTTTGTCAAACACTCCACCAGCAACTGATCGAGTTCCACACCAGCCGTTAGAGGCTTCTTTTTTGCCTGAGCAGGCTAGCAAGGTGGCGCTCATCCCTTCGTTAGAGCCTTGCTTATCTCCTGCTTCCTATTCTCTAAGCTTGGTTTCAGTTTTACTCCGCTTACCTTTTTGTCCGCCCTATTCCTTTATTACAGTGCATTGCAGCGCCACGCCGCCACAGCAAGATGTAGACGTAGCCGAGATTCGTCGATGGCATAAAAAGAGAGGCTGGCGCGATGTCGGGTATCACTTTGTTATTCGTCGCAATGGGGATGTCGAACTTGGCAGGCCGCTGTCGCAAACAGGCGCGCATGTGAAAGGGCACAACAAGGGCAATATTGGGGTTTGTATGGTCGGTGGCTGTAATGCCGAGCTGCAACCAGAAGATAACTTCACACTTGCGCAGCGCAAGGCGCTGTTTGGTTTGATGGCCGCACTACAAGAGCAGTTCTTGATTCCAGATGAGAATGTTAAGGGGCATAAAGATTGGGGCGTGAATAAGGCGTGTCCTGTTTTGAAGATAAGAGCAGATACGGGATGCGAGTAAACGGGATGCGAAGAGACTAAGAGCAGATGCGGGATTCGAGTAAGCGGGATGCGAAAAGCAGGAAGAGCAGATGCGGGATTCGAGTAAGCGAGATGCGAAAAGCTAAAAGAGCAGATGCGGGATTCGAGTAAACGAGATGCGAAAGGCTTAAGAGCGGGAGTGACGAGAAAGGCGGTATATAGCCATCAATAAACCAAGGAGAAGCATGACATTGTTCGGAAGAATATTTGGGAGCCAGTCTTCCATTAACAAAGGGTTAGATGCACTCACCAACACAGGAGATGCGATGTTTTTTACTGATGAAGAAAAAGCGAAGCACAAGCTGGCACTGCTTAAAGCGTATGAACCTTTTAAGTTGGTACAGCGCTACATTGTGTTGTTGTTCACCATTCCTTATGTGGCATTGCATGTGATGGTGATTCTAGGTTGTATGCACGGCTACGATTGGAAACCCTTGGGGGAAATGACCAATGAAGCGTTTGGTTATCCGGTGTTAGCGGCGATTGGATTGTATTTGACGGGTGGCGTGGTTAAAAAGTAGAAGAGCAGATGCGGGTAGCGGGTATCGAGATGCGAAGAGACTAAAAGCGGATACGGGTGACGGGTAAACGAGATTCGAAGAGACTAAAAGCGGATGCGAGTAACGGGTAAACGGGATTCGAAGAGCTAAAAGAGCAGATTCGAGTAGCGGGTAAACGAGTAACGAAGAGATGAAGAGCGGATGCGGGTGGCGAGTAAACGAATAGCGAGGAGCTAGAGGAGCAGATGCGGGTGACGGGTATCGAGATGCGAAGAGACTAAAAGCGGATGCGGGTAAACGAGTAGCGAGGAGATTAAGAGCGGATTCGAGTGGCGCTTTTCGTATCTCGCCACTCGAATCTCGTATCTGCCTTTCAGCTCTTTAGCTCTTTAGCTCTTTAGCTCTTATTTTTTCGATACTCGATAACTCGCATCCCGTTACTGCTCTTCGCTACTCGCATCCCGTATCTGCTTTAATTACTTCTTGTCGCTCGAATACGCGTAGTTGTAGTAACCGTAGCCGTATGAACTTGATGCTTTCTTCTCGATGGCGTTGAAGATAACGCCTTTCACTTCGATGCCTGATTGTTCGAAGCGGTTGCGGGCAACATCGATCTCTTTAATGGTGTTTTGGCCGTAACGCGCGACCATTAATGTGGTGCCAGCGAAGGCGCCGACAATGCTTGGGTCGGTTACCGCAAGCACTGGCGGGGTATCGACAATCACCAAGTCATACTCTTTTGATGCCCATTCCATTAGCTCTGCAAAGCGTGGGTGCATCAGCAGCTCAGATGGGTTGGGTGGTACTTGGCCGCGAGTAATAATATGTAGGTTTTCTACTGGTGTGGTTTTAACAGATTGAGCAAACTCTTGCTTGCTGCTTAATACATCAGAAAGGCCGTTGTCCCATTTCACACCAAAGCTTTGTTGTAGGTAGCCTTTACGCATATCGGCATCAATCAACAACACTTTCTGGCCTGTTTTTGCAGCTACTGCGGCAAAGTTGGTCGAGATAAAGGATTTACCAATACCCGGCGCAGGGCCAGAGATCATTAAGATGTTGTTTTTCGCTTCGAGCATTGCGAAATGCAAGCTAGTACGAAGGCCACGCAGTGCTTCAACCGAAAGGTCGGCAGGGTTCGATTCGGCAAGCAGTGCCTGAACGCCTTTTGTTTGTACTTTCTTCGATTTAAAGCGGTTGGTTAGCTCAATCTGTAAATCAGATTTTGGTACCGCGGCGTAAACCGGAAGGCCAATTTGTTCAATTTGGTCTGGGCTTTCCACACCACGGTGGAACGCTGCTTTTACCAATACAAACGCGACACTTAGCATGCCACCCAGTAGCGTGGCTAACACAACAATCAATGACTTCTTAGGTTTTACAGCGCGAGCATAAGCTTGAGCGTCATCTAAGATACGAACGTTACCGACGGTACCGGCTTTGATGATGCTTAGCTCTTGAACTTTGTTTAAAAGCTGAATGTAGATCTGTTGGTTTACTTCAACATCACGTGTCATACGCAGTACTTCACGTTGTGTTTTCGGCAGCTTTTGCACTTGCTTGTTTAAGCGCTCTTTCTCACCCAATAGCGTTTTACGCTTATCAAGTAGGGCTTTGTATGCTGGGTGATCTTTTGTGAAACGCTGGCTGATTTCACTCTCTTTAAACGTCAGTTCATTCAATTGCGCTTCAAGCTCGACCATTACCTTTAAGGTTGATTGTGCTTCTAAACCCAAGTCGATCGATTCGTTCTTTTGGCGGTAATTGTTCAGTACGTCTTCATAGCCAGTTAGCTCAGATTTAATGCCCGGAAGGTGACTTTCTAGAAAAGAGAGGCTCTTCTCTGCTTCTGCTGAGTTACGCTTCACGTTTTGTAAGAAGTAGATCTGACTAATGTGATTGAGGATTTCAGAGATCTGCTGCTTGTTTTCACCTTCAAAGCTCAGCTTCAAAATGCCAGTCTGCTTGCCTTGCTCAGACAATGATAAAGACTTCTTCAACCATTCGATCGCTTCTAGTCGGCTACGTTGACTAATAGAGAATTCAAAATCGTTATGTGATTCAAAACCTGCCACAAACAAGCTGTAGTCGTCGGCTGTTGCTAGCTCACCGACTTTGCCTTTTAAGATAACGCGCTCATCGTCACGAACCAGTTGGTAGGTACCCTGCTCAGCATCGAGAATCTGAATCGTGTGTGCGTAACCGCTCGCATAGCTTGACAAAGTAAAGCGGCTCACTGCGATGTGGTTGATGTCGCCTGTTAAGCGAGCAAAGCCTTTGCCGACGATGGGTGCGTAGTTCGGTGATGTCACCGTCGTGAGGTTAAACTTATCAACCGTTTCGCCTAAGATCATACGAGACTTGATGATCTCCACTTCCGTTGTCGCAGAAGATTCTTGAGAGAACAACTCGCCCATGTCACCGACCATCGATGAAATGCCGCCAGAGCTCTTCTCTTCAATTTGAATTAGTGCATCGGCTTTGTATATCGGCGTTGAAAGCAGAGCAAACGCAATACCAAACACAGCAAAAGCGAATGTGGTCAGCATGATTAGCCATTTAGCGTCCAGCAGAATGCCAAGCAGTTTTCCTAAATCGATCTCATCAGAGTTATCTGTATGTGATTGCTGAGAGGGTTGTGTTGTCATTTGTTTGCTACTTCCTAAATTATTGCTATTTAAGAGACGATATATACGCTCCGCGTACTTCTCTTTTATATGATTCTGTTGGTGGCTATGCAACATAGCTTAACTGAAGATTTTCTCTATCAATTACAGCTTTTTTGCCCAAGCTTGTGCCGCTTCGTCAATCAGCTTATAAGCGTGTTCAAAGGCTTCACGGCTTTGACGATAAGGGTCAGGAATGTCTTTTTGGCCAATCCACTGACCGAACAGCATAGTTTTACCGCGTGCCTCTGGCGATATTTGAGTAAGCGCCTCCATATGGCCCTTCTCCATCACCAAGATCAAGTCATACTGCGCACAAAGCTGTGGTGTAACTTGCTGCGATTGGTGATTTTCAACATCGACCCCGTTTTCTGCAGCGATCAAAATCGCCGTGTCGTCTGCAGGTTTGCCGATTAAACGGCTTTTCTCGGCCGCGATACCGGCAGAGGCCACTTCTTTGTTAGGCAGCAAGTTTTGTAAAACTCGCTCTCCAGTCGGGGAACGACAAATGTTGCCCACGCATACGACCAAAATTTTATTAAACATAATTCACTTATAGCGTTAGTTTTTCGTAAACCGAATGCATTTTTAGACTGTACGTGCTTACAAACAAGATTTACTTCTAGATCTAAAAAATCAGGCCACACGTGAAGTGCGACCTGATTACTGTTCTATCTTAGCCTAAGGCCAATTACGAACACGTAGCGCACCTTCGGTTAAATTATTAAATCCGCTGATGGTTGGAAGCAACTGCCCCACTACACGGTTCCAACGGCTGATTGGCGCGGCGGTAACATAAACAATGTCATAAGGTTTTAAATCAAACTCGGTGCCAATCACCAATGCTGACGCATCTTCAATATTGAGTTGGTAGATATCTGCCATACGTTCGGATTTATCATCAGAAGTTCGAATCACAAATACGCCGGTTGCATCCGCTGTCAGTTCATTTATTCCACCGACATTACTGAGCGCTTCCGTCAAGCTCATTCCTACGCGATCAATCTTTAATAACTTGGGCTCTTTCACTTCACCCATCACAAACACTTTCTGATTGTCGTTACGAGGTACGTGGACAATATCACCGGCTTGCAGTAAGCGGTTTTGCGTTAAGTCACCACGTTGCATCAAGCCGTAAAGCGAAAGGTTCTCTTCCACGCCATTACGGGTTAATGAAACGTTACGCCAATCAGCATCTTCAGACAAACCACCAGAGCGGTTCACGGCATCCAGTAATGTTAGTGGGATATTAGTGATTGGCTGCTGGCCAGGTTTAGACACTTCGCCAGTAATGTAGGTTTTCTTAGAACGGAAAGCCGCTACGTTCACATCAACTTGCGGGCTTTCGATGTATTTCGCCAAGCGTTCCGCTATATCAGAACGAATTTCACGGACCGTTTTTCCTGCCACTTCGACTGTACCAATGTACGGGTAGAAGATGGTGCCGTCAGCATGAACCCAGTTACCGGCTTCGGTACTACTACGGTAAGAGCCCGCAGGAATCGTCAATTCAGGGTGATCCCAGATCGTGATATTTAAGATATCGCCCACGCCGACTTTGTATTCATACTTTGCGATGTCTAGGTCGAGTTCAGGGTTGGCTTGTGACACCGACAATGTATCCGTCTGGTAAGTCGATACTAGCTGCGCCGTCAGCGGATACACATTCACCACTTCAGAGATATCAGACTCTTGCTGCTCCTCAGAAGGTTGAATCACATTCTTACCACCGGTAGACAGGTGAGTACCTGGAGTCGTACACCCTACAAGCAATGCAGGTATAAGCGCGAAAAGGAGACGATTTTTATTGATCTTCATGTTAACCAAGTAATAGAGGTGGAATGTGTTGTGATACCCAAAAGGACACCAAAGGAAGTTAAGCGCGTAATTTTATCAGCTATGCAGCTTAAAATAGTGCTTACGTGAACAAATAATAAGATCTAACTCTCATTTATCATCGAAAAATCAAGATGCTACCGCCCCTTGATCGTCCGCAACACCACACTGCGTAGTTATCCCCAAACGCAGCAAAAACGATGCTTGCATCCGGTCATTTTAATCCGTAAACATTATCCACAAATTGTGGTTATTATCAACCTAGTTGAATGGTTTTAAGGGTTAAGAGCAGATGCGGGATGCGAGTGAACGAGATGCGAAGAGCTTAAGAGCTTAAGAGCAGATGCGGGATTCTAAAGAGCAGTATCGAGATGCGGGTAAACGGGATTCGAGTGAACGAAGAGCTAAGAGCAAGAGCAAAAAAAGAGCCAACACATGAGGTGCTGGCTCTTAGATTTAAATGTTACGCTAAATTATTTTACTGCTTCTAAGTATTTTAGGTAAGCATTGCGTAAGCGCTGTCGGTTTTCATAGTAATAGCTCGCACCTATACGGTTACGGTTGAAGTACTGTCTTTCAATATTGTGTTGTAATCCAGTATCGACACCTAAGCCTTCACCTAAATTATTGTGAGTTTCACCAACACGAGTTTGAAGTGCATAAACAAACTGGTCGATACCACGTAATTGAACGTAGTCAGGGCTCATATCACGCCATAGTGTCAGCGGAATCGCGATAGAAAGCGTCACAAAATCTTCGGCTTCATTGCTGCCTACCGCTTTTGTGGTCTGGTATGACGCATCAACTCTTACATCACCCAACCAGTGGCTGGTGGTCACACGTACCCCTTCATCGCCTTTCCAGAATTGACCGGCTTGCACTTTACCTTGCCAATTCCAGTCCGGTCTTGAGTAGGTGTAGTGCCCAATCATCGGGGTCGCATCTAAGATTGCATTCCCTTTTGAGTCGTACTCGTCTTGAGCAGAAAAGTTGGCGAATTCGGAACCCAGAATATGTCGGCCGCTGTTGCTCGCATACTGTGTTTCATTCAAAAAGCCCAAAAAGTTTCCGTAAACTTGTCCGAATGAGAATTGAGTAGTGAGGTTGTAAGGTAGTTGGAATGCTTGGTGGAAAAGAACCCTATCGACTTCATTTTCAAAGGCATTATCACCCCAAATTTCGCCCTCTTCAAAGTCGTCACTCTCTGCCAATGGCATGACGTGTCGTACGTCCAACGCAGCACCTTTCCACAAAGGTGTGTACAAGTTAGTCGCTAGTGCTAGCGAGTAATCAAATACACCGTACTCTGTGGCAGTATTGTGATACAAAGCAGGAGACACAATCACCTGTGTGCGACCAAAGCCAGAACGAGAAACCTCTTCACTAAAGTTCGCTTTAGCATAGCTCTTTTTCACATCAGAAGTTCGCACAAGAAGGGTTTTACAAGGCTCGCCTGTTTTAACAAATTCACGGTAACATGGGGCACTAGTGATCACTTCCATCATCGGGATGTCATTCACCAAGTTAAACAAGCGAATGTTTTGTTGTTGGTAATTTTTAACCCCGAGGTCTTGAAGCATACCTTCACCCACGTAGGAAGAAATAATACCCAAGGCAACACCCACACCATCTACCTGGTTACGGTTGTAGCGTCGGTTTTCCAGTGCGACGTTTAAGCCAATATCATCCGCTGAGATTCTCACATTAAGAAAGCCTTCATCAACCAGGGCTTTTTTAAGTTGAACCATACCGGCAAATTTATGATGCGCTTGTTCTACTGCGATCTTGTCTTCCAGCGTCAGCTCATTCACTCGGCGAGACTCAGAGAAGCCCATTAGAGGAGTAGATGCGGCCACAGACCAAATATCTATATCGGCATTACCACTAGTATAAAACTGATATTGGAAAGATAACTGCGTATCCAGTGGCAAGTAGTTTTCTGGTGTAAACACCTTTAAACCCGCATTAAACTGATGAGAGTCGTGCTCTGCAATCAGCTGCACAAAATCCAGTGGCTGATATTCTAAGCTGGCAAAAGGCCCGTTCAGAACGCCATGGCTCACTTCTGATGTACCGTAACCCGCACTAAACCTTGCAGGTACAAAGTCAGGCTCAAAGTCAGCTACCGCATAGTAGGTTTCAAAGTTGCTGGCCGCGCCACCTAAATCTTGAACGCCTATAGCAAAATCAAACCCTGTCCAATCTTTAACGAAAGGAAGCTGGTATTTAAACGATGCCGACAAGTCACGAATACCGTTGCCACAATTCGGGTTGTAGTTTGGTACGTTTGGATAAAGGTGACAGTCATAAGTTTTTGTGACAATTCTGCCTGCCGCTTCAAAGCCATCAAATAAACCAACGCTAAATAATATGTTATCTAACTCACTGGTTTTCCCTCTATATGGCACGCCTTGGCCATAGAGGTAAGAGATGTCGCCAGTGTCCATCACTTGAGCATTAGGCACAATGATTGCACCGGTATAACTTTGGGACGACATCAAGTTATCGACAGCATAGGCGTTAGAAGCGATGGCTAATGCGCTAAGCGATGCTATGAGAGGTGCGCTTTTAGAATAACTGATTATTTTCATTGGGATACAATAGGTTTTAACCGTATTTGACAGTGACTATGTTAGATAGTGGCCGTGTTTATTAGTAGCAGTTTTTGATGGTGACTACGTTTAATGGCGACAGAGTTTGATAGTGACTATGCTTAATTGTGACTATGTTGATAGTAACAGCATGTAAAAAAGGCACCGAGTGGTGCCTTTTATTAATGATACTTAAATTAGCCGCCAGTACCACCGCCGTTACCGCCACCGCCAGTACCGCCAGTACCGCCAGTACCACCAGTTGGTGGGTTAGTGCCATCATCTGGGTTTGGAACAGGTTCAGCTTTTTTAGGCGGCGGAAGATCATCCACAGGAGCGGTAGGGTCTGCAACTGCTTTTTCAATTAAGGTCGGGTCTTCCGTTAGATCCAAGTAAATTGTGTCGCCATTCGTTGCAACCGGGTAGTTAGGGTTCTCAGAAATAACTTTCTTTGTGATCGAGTCTGTCGCTGCAGCCAGTTCATTAGCTGTTGCGTTAGGGCTTACCACAAGTACGTCTGATAGTACCGCTGCTGTTGCTGACACTAGGCTAGCTTCAGATGCAGGAAGAGTCTTAATTACGTCTTCAGTACGACGCAGTAAGTCAGCCACACTGCTAATGCTACCGTTGTTCAGCAAGCTATCTAAGCCAAGATCTTTCAGTACTTGAATACCTGTAGCTTCATTGTATGCTGCACCATCTAGCTCTTTCTCAATCAAAGTTGAGATTGGAGAAGAGGTGATAAGGTCATCGAGATTTGCTAAGCCTTTAGGGAACTTGTAGCTCACCTTGCTCATGTCTTTGCCGTTAGATACATCTTTGGCACCCTGTGTTGCGTTATATGTAAACGCACAAGTTTCAGGCTTGTTAAAAACGGTAAGCTCGGTGACTTCAGAAACACCATAAAAGTTAGTTGCCTTTAAAGTGCCCGTTGTTCCATCATCACAGCTGAATGTGCCTTTCATACCCATAACTGCAGGGTCGAATGCCATAATATTGCGGTACGCTTGCTCAGGTGGCACGCTGTTGTTGTTGTCACTGCCACAACCACCAAGGATTGCACCAACGACTGATAACGCTAAAATTTTATATTTCACAATTTATCCCTACAAATGATTAAAAGCTATGAGACAAGGCAACATTAAATGAATCGATGTTAACACCACCAATACCATCATAGAATTGATACTCTAAGCCAATCTTCATTGATGGTGTAATCGAGTATTCAGAACCGAAAGCGATTGTTGGAATCACGCCAGAATCATCAGATTCCACGCCAGGGCCGTTTGCGTTCCAGTCATAAATAGCGAAGCCACCTTTAGCATATAACGCTAGACTATCGTTTATGTTACCAGAGGCTTTAAGTAGCACGTCAAAGGTGCTTGCATCGTAACTACCACCGGCAATATCTTTAAGGTTATATTCACCAAGATAGTTGTAGCTGCCTTCTATAGACAAGGTGTCCAATAATTGATAACCCACAAACAAACCGTAAGATGTGTCTGAGTCGTCAATAGCCGTACGGCTCTCTACTAATGGTGCAAAGTTATCGGCAGTTACACTACCTACTTTAGCGCCCACGTATAGATTTTCAGCTCCAACAGCTGTTGCTGATAGCAACAACAAAGGTGAAACCCTAGCTAACCACTGCATTTTCATATAATTATATCTTCCATATTTCAAACTGAACTGAGGCTGATTTTCCTAGCAAATCTAAGCGATAGTCTAATCAGTTTTTGTATGAAAGCCCAAAAAGCAGACACTCATACACGCCATTCCGTACCAAAGCTACTGACGCAATTGCACAATATTGCATGCTGAAGCTAGAAGCTACAGACAGGTCAATACTGTACTTTTTGAATTTCGCCAGATTTATCAATGTTGTTTAACAAGCACAAAGAACTTAAGAGTAGCTTGCTTTGTATGCAGCAAGCGAGCAGCTAGCATAATCTTTTCGTATGACACTACAAAAATGGTACTCAGAAGGTACCAACACCAGAAGATTGCTGCTTTGCTTTCAATATCCAACCAAAACCATCTAATCAATGATAGATAGCCTAAAAAGGAATTACTCTGATTAAACAACTAATTGAGCATTATGATAGGTAATTACCGCTATCAAGTAAATGTATAATTAATAAACGCACCACAACGATTCAAAAAAAAGTCAGGATTGCGTCAGAGAGAGGTGAAAGATAAGAAAGAAGGCAAATTAAACGCGGTCGCCCGAACCTTTACCTAATACTGTTTGAATTATGTATTGGAAGTATAGTTTAGTATCTAACGTGTTAATCATGCGTTGATCCCACTCGGCTAGTTTCTTAGGCGTAGACATATCAATGTCGTTAATCTGCGCCAAACCAGTAACACCAGGCCTAACAGCAAGGACACCTCTTGATTCTCTCTCATCGATGAGTTCCTGTTGGTTAAACAGACATGGTCTTGGACCAACTAAACTCATTTCACCTTTAAGTACGTTGTATAACTGAGGCAGTTCATCAAGCTTGGTTTTACGCAGGAATCCACCGAGCTTAGTCACTGAACTCGCTCCAACTAAATGAGTCGCTACAGACTTTGTATCCACTGGCATGGTTCGGAATTTGACTAAGGTGAATGGCTTTTTGTTACGTCCCACTCGAGTTTGAAAAAAAACAGGAGAACCGGTATCAAAATAGCCGATGATGCAAATGACGAGAAATATTGGCCAAAGAAACAACAGACCAAAGAAAGCAAAAAAGAAATCTAACAAACGAATCAAAATGTATGCCTTAAATCTCTGATTAAACAAATATGATGAATGGCATAAGTGCCGTTAATTAATAAAGTGTATCTTACTCACTTACGAATATGAACGTAAGACTCCTCTTAAAGCATATCAATGCGACTTCAAGTAGGCATCCACCGTCTTTTTAATCCCTTCTTCAAAAGTTACGGGAGGTACCCATCCCAAGATCTCTTTCGTCAAACGAGTCTCAACCTGAAGGCTACCGCATATTCTCTGTGCAATGTGTTGTTTCTTTAATACTGAGGCTACCAATTGTATCCAGGACATTGGGATAGGTAAAAGCCTCGGTGTCTTATTCATTGATAAAGCGATAGTTTGCATTAATTGAGTAGTGGATACATCATGATTATCAGAAGCTAAGAACGTATGTCCGGGAGCTGAGGGGTGTTGACAACACGTCAGTATCAAGCTGCAGAGATTCTCTAGATAAACCAAACTTCTTTGGTTTTTTATAGCACCAAACGGTAACGGAATGCCTTTATCAATCAAACGCATCATTGATAGGAAGTTCGCTTTTACGCCAGGCCCGTAGACCAAAGGCGGTCTAATGATAACCACTTCTAACCCTGTATCTTTGGCAAGCTGCGCTAACTCAATCTCGGCTTCATACTTACTCAAGCCATAAGGGTCTTGCGGAGTATGATTTAAATCAGGCTCAAAGGGTGAGTCTAATTCACTCAATTCGCCGTTCACCTTAATCGAGCTAACAAAGACAAATCTCTTAACGCCTGCATCGGCGGCTTGCCTTGCTAGAGTTAACGTCCCCAGAGTATTAACTTCTCGATAAGCGGCTAAAGCATCTTGCTCACTTTCATTCATTTGATGTACTCGAGCAGCACAGTGAACAACACAATCCACACCGTCAAATGCACCAAACCAATCTGTACTCGAATCAATAGAAGAAACAGCAAAGCTCTTAACGGCTAAGTTATTAACAAACTGGCTATTAGGCTGTACTTGTGCCGCTTTTCGCACTACAGGCACAACTTCCCACTGACACTCTTGTGCTAACTTCGCAACGCGAGAGCCGACAAAACCCGTACTACCAGTGATTAATAATTTCATAACACAAAAAAGCTCTACATATTGAGTAAAAAATAAGCAGCATCAACAGCAAAACTACTGAGCAACACAGAACCATCAATTACGACTAGCTTACCGCACTTAAGAGCATTAAAATACCGACCCACTATAACTATAACTATAACTATAACTATAACTATAACTATAACTATAACTATAA
>NZ_JBGONY010000020.1:21256-34527 GCF_041439375.1 Vibrio crassostreae
AACTATAACTATAACTATAACTATAACTATAACTATAACTATAACTATAACTATAACTATAAAGCTTAAGACGCTCAGTAGACTGCTAAGGAAGACAATGATCAGACCAATACAAAAATTACTAAATGCCAAACGCAAGAATAAGCGTTTCATCAGTATCGGTTATGACATTTTCGCTATCGTGCTTTCACTCTATTTAGCTGTAGCATTAAGGCTTGGAAATGCATTTTTTGAAGTCGAAATAGAGGAACTAATCACTCTTTTCATTACTGTTTCAATCACAATTTATAGTTTTGTTAAATTAGGAATGTACCGAGCAGTCCTGCGCTATATGATGATACCTGCCGTGGGCAACATTTTCTTTGGCGTTATAATTTCGACCTTAGCTTTAGTAATGAGTGGATTTTTTTTCCACTCATTCATACCTAGAAGTGTCCCGTTTATATATGCTGGTTTGGCAACCCTAACGTTAGGCGGCCCTAGAATACTCATCCGCTCGATCTATTATCACTGGTTTAAACGTCAAAAACCCAATGTATTTATTTATGGCGCAGGAGCAACCGGCCGCGACTTAACATATGCTCTCATTCAAGGTGACGAGTACAACCCAGTAGTTTTACTTGATGATGACCCTACAAAGTCAGGTCAAATAATGTTCGGACTAAAGGTCCATCACCCAAGTGAATTTGAACACCTTCAATCCCTTTATCAACCCGTAAAGCTGCTTTTAGCCATTAATGGGATAAATAAAGGAGAGCGCTTGAGGCTGGTTGAAAAGTTGTCACATTGGCCAATCGCAGTACAATCCGTTCCATCAGTAGAAGATATTGCTGCAGGAAAAGCGACAGCAACTGACGTAAAGGACTTAGACGTTGCAGATCTACTTGGAAGAGCTGCAGTGGACCCTGACAAGGCACTTTTAGCGCAAAATATTTTTAATAAGAATGTTCTTGTCACTGGTGCTGGAGGCTCTATTGGCTCTGAGCTATGTCGTCAAATCATGTCACAGAAACCCAAAACACTTGTGCTGTTTGAGCTAAATGAATACAACCTTTACAAAATCGACCAAGAACTCAATTCGACAAAAATAAACTTAAAAAGCGAAACTCGAATTGTTGCAGCTCTTGGCTCCGTTCAGAGACAAAACCGCTTAGAAAAAGTGATGGCAGCGCATGGAGTTGAAACTGTTTACCATGCTGCAGCATATAAACATGTTCCATTAGTTGAAGATAATATTGTTGAAGGCGTTCGTAATAATGTGTTTGGCACACTTGCTTGCGCTGAAGCTGCGATCCAAACCGGGGTAAAAAACTTCACTCTAATCTCAACAGATAAGGCAGTGAGACCAACCAACGTAATGGGGGCAACCAAGCGCATGGCTGAGTTGGTTCTTCAAGCGTTGGCAGATAAGCAAAACACCACAAATTTCACAATGGTACGTTTTGGTAATGTCTTAGGCTCTTCAGGTTCGGTTGTTCCATTATTCAAAAAGCAAATCAAATGTGGCGGCCCTGTAACTGTCACTCACCCTGATATCATTCGTTATTTCATGCTGATCCCCGAAGCTGCTCAACTTGTTATACAAGCAGGAGCAATGGGTAACAATGGTCAAGTGTTCGTCCTCGATATGGGTGAACCAGTCAAGATTTTAGACCTAGCGAAACGAATGATTCACCTCATGGGTATGCAAGAAAATATAGAAGGATCACCTCAAGAGGGCGATATTTCTATAAAATTCACAGGACTACGTCCAGGCGAAAAGCTCTATGAAGAGCTGTTAATTGGGGATAATGTGGAAGGCAGCGGCCACCAGAAAATAATGACGGCTAGAGAACAGATACTCAGTTGGAACGAAATGCTGCCCCTGTTGGATCAACTGGATTTGTGCTGCCATAACTTTGATGAAGAATGCATTATTCAAATATTGTTAGAAGCTCCAACTGGATATAAACCTAATTTAAGTTGATGGATTAAGAACCTAATGAAAGTACTACATGTTTACCGCACTTGTTACCCAGAAACAAAAGGAGGCTTAGAGCAAGCAATTCGTTATATTTGTAAAGGTAGCAGTGAGCAAGGCATCAAAAATACCATCCTAACTTTAGGCTCAGAGAATAAAGAGTATGACTTTGAAGGTAGTCGAATCATTGTCGTCAAAAAAGATTTCGAGATCTCGTCTAACGGGTTTTCATTTAGTCTAATTCGCCGTTTTAGAAAGTTAAGTAAGCAACACGATATAATCCATTATCAATATCCTTGGCCTACTGGTGATTTGCTCAGCCTCGTCGCACCTAAAAAACCATGTTTAGTAAGCTATCAGTCCGACATAGTTAAACAAAAGTTACTAAAGAAAATTTACCAGCCCCTTGAGCAACATTTCCTGACTAAAGTTGACCGAATCATTGCCAGTTCACCTCAATATGCGCAGACAAGCGAAAACCTGATCAAATATGCGAATAAAGTCGATGTTATTCCTCTTGCAATCGATGAATCTACTTATCCAACTGTAAATGAAAACGAACTGAAAAAGTGGGAGAACCGCGTTGGTAGAGGTTTTTTCTTGTTTGTAGGTGTACTTCGATACTATAAAGGACTGCAATACCTTCTTGAGGCGGCTAAATTAAATGGATTACCTATTGTAATTGCTGGTGATGGTCCAGAAAGGGATAATCTAGAAGCGTATATCAAAGAGCACTCACTCACGAATGTGAGACTCGTTGGATTCATTTCTGAAGAAGATAAAGTCGCACTTCACTCTTTGTCAAAAGCCTTTGTCTTTCCCTCGCACTTGCGCTCTGAAGCATTCGGGATTTCATTAGTAGAAGCGCAGATGTTTGGTAAGCCTATTGTAAGTGCCGATATAGGAACCGGCTCTTCTTATGTGAATGCAAATGGAGAAACAGGGCTCACAGTTCTACCTGCAGATGGTTCAGCATTTTCAGAGGCTATGCAAACGTTGGACAATGATGAGCAGCTATGCCAAAGGCTCGGACAAAGAGCACGCCAACGTTTTGAAAATGAATTTACAGCAAAACGCTATGCGGATAATTACATAGCGCTATATAACCAACTTATTGCATCGCATAAGCTTACAAGGAACTAAGTTATGAACTTCTTGAGGTAACAGACGCTATCTCAAGGAGTTGCTCAACCGTATTTGACCATTTAAACTTAGAAGCTCTGTTAATACCGCTCTCTGCCAGCTTCACTTTATCTAGAGGGTGCAGAATAAGCTTTACAAGCGCATCAGAAATAGCAACTTCATCACAAGGGTCGACAAGAAGAGCTCCACTTGCAGCCACCTCAGCTGTCGCGCCAATATCAGACGTAATCACAGGGGCTCCAGACGCCATCGCTTCAATAACCGGCAATCCAAAGCCTTCATATAATGACGGGTAAACAAAAGCAGCGGTCGATGCATACAAACGCTTTAAGTCATCATCAGCTACGTAACCTGTAAAAATTATTTGACCACGCTCAACCAAATCTTTCGCATTATTCATAAGCTCTGTATTTTTCCAACCTTGATCTCCAACCAAGACTAAAGGGTAATGATTACGAATCGAAATGGGTAACAGCTTATAAGCATCAATCAGCTTACTTAAATTTTTTCTAGGCTCTAACGTTGCCACGCTCAGAACAAAGTGATTATGCTTTATTTTCAGTGAACGAAGTAACCCATCACACTCGCCTTTTGCATAAGGCCTAAAACCATCAGCTACTCCCAAATACAACGTGGAACTCTTATCTTTGCTATCAGGAAAGAAGTCATGAAGCTCTTTCAAAATAAAATCAGAATCCACAACTATATGATCAGATTTAGCAATTGAGCCCTGCATTTTATTCGTTAGGTATGAAACTCTTGTTGCAGGATGGAAACTAGGATGAGACAGGAACGACAAATCATGGACAGTAGTAATTGTTACTCCTTCGTAATCAAAGGGTATGAAGCTTGGTTCAAAATAGACATACCCTTGATTTGCCAAACCTTTTAATCGCTTTTGTGCTCGCAAAGACAACAAATAGTTCTTAAGTTGATAAACACCTGGAATCGCTCTTAAAAATTCCACGACCAATCGTTTCTTGTTGTTTGGAGACTTATCATTAGGCGTCGGATTTTGAAATTGAGAGGCAAGTTCAACCAGTTCTTCTGGGGTTAACAACTTACCATTCTTTATACCAATAACATCCACATCACACGAGAGTAATTCACTAAGGATATTAAGGGTATAGTAGCCTATACCCGTCAATGGCTCTCTAATTGGTGATACGTTGATCAACAACTTATTTTGCATGATACATGTCAGCCAGAGTTTTCTCGATCATGATCGAGGGAGCCTTGCCTGTTAATGATGTAAGCTTAGCATTATCACCACCCAATACTTTAATCTCATTCTCGCGTACGAAGTCTGGATTAACTCGAACCTTGATACTGTAACCAGCAATATCTTCCATCATCGAGATAATCGATTGTAGTGAAGTCACTTGACCAGAACACAAGTTCACGATTTCAGATTGAGCATCAGATTCCAAAAGGTTCGCATAGGCTAATGCTATATCACGGACATCGCTAAAATCTCTAGACACATCGGTATTACCTAACTCAATTTCAGAAGCCTTTTTCTGAAAGTGAGACACAATTTTCGGGATCAAAAACTGCCCAGCTTGACCAGGACCTGTATAGTTGAATGGTCTGGTAATGATCATTGGGTACTGGCTGAACCATAACTTCGCCATATTCTCCATAGCAAGTTTGCTCATTGCATAATGATTAACTGGCGAAGGTAGAACGGTTTCCGAAATACGCTGCACATTCTCGGGGTTGCCGTATATATTGGCACTACTTGCAAATACCACTTTCTTTAATTCTAACCCAAGTTCTTTAGCGGCCTCTAGCAAATTCAAGGCGCCAAAAACATTAACATCATAAAATGCTTTTTGGTCTGCATGACCAACAAAAGATAATGCTGCAAGGTGGATAATATAATCAGGCTTTACTTCTTTGAGACACTCCACCACCGCTTTACGATCAGTTAGATCACAAGCAACCTGACCCTCTTTAGCTTCGCGGTAAACAAGCCCAACAACAGAGTAGCCTCTCGAGATCAGTTCACTTTCAACATACTTGCCAGTGAAACCATCAGCACCAGTTAACAATACTTTTTTCATAATTTACTCTCAAAAAAAATGGCAACAGAAAACTGCTGCCATTTTACAAAAAATGTTAAAGACTAGAATGAGAAACCTTGCTCATTACGACGAAGGTCAGCTTCAACCATCATTGCGCACAATTCTTCAAGTGTCGTTGTAGGTTCCCAACCAAGCTCTTTCTTCGCCTTTTCTGGGTTACCAATCAACAGCTCAACCTCTGCAGGGCGGTAGAATTTAGGGTTGATTCTCATAACCACTTTTCCAGTCGCTTTATCTGTAGCTGTTTCGTTCTCTTCAGAACCATTCCACTCTAGTTCAATGTCAGCAGCTTTGAATGCCATCGTAACAAAATCACGAACTGTTTCAGTGCGGTTTGTAGCAAGTACGTAAGTATCAGGCTTGTCTACTTGAAGCATACGCCACATGCCTTCTACATAATCTTTAGCAAAGCCCCAGTCACGCTTCGCATCCATGTTACCAAGCTCAAGCACATCTAGCTTACCTAGCTTGATTTTCGCTACAGAGTCAGTGATTTTACGTGTTACGAATTCTTGGCCACGCAACGGTGATTCATGGTTAAACAAAATACCACTAGTAGCAAAAATGTCGTATGACTCACGGTAGTTAATCACCATCCAGTGAGCATACAGTTTAGCAACACCATATGGGCTACGTGGGTAAAATGGGGTAGATTCACGTTGAGGAATTTCTTGTACCTTACCAAACATTTCTGAAGTCGATGCTTGGTAAAAACGAATCTTAGGATTCACAATACGAATAGCTTCTAAAAGATTAACCGGACCGATACCTGTAATTTCTGCAGTAGTAAGTGGTTGATCAAATGATACGCCCACAAAACTAAGTGCAGCAAGATTATATACTTCATCTGCACCAGTATTTTGTAGTAAACGAATACTGCTAGAAAGATCCGTTAGATCGTATTCAACAAGCTCAAGATTAGGATGATTCTCAATCCCTAACTCTTCGATACGCCAAAAGTTCACAGAGCTTGTACGACGGTATGTACCGTATACTTTGTAACCTTTTTCTAGTAACAATTCTGCAAGGTATGCTGCATCTTGGCCTGTAATGCCTGTAATTACTGCTGTTTTCATCTGATTAATTCTCATCATTTACTGTGAATATATAACAAAATATTCTACTAAAATATTACGCGTCTTCCAAACCAATTCTGAATCTGCATAAATAGTGCTGTTTACTGTCAGTATCCTGGGTTAGTAACAAAATTAGCCAAAATAAACTTGTTATCAAAGAGCCTAGGGCAGTTATGCCCAAGGCGCTTTCACCATACTTTTAATGCTTATGTATACTCTATGCCAATACACCCTAACAACTGAACAGTACTTTCTCGCCATGTGCACCATGGTAAGTCAACAGATTTAGGATGTAGGTTCTTCTCATACATCTCTAACCAGCGATTAATAGCATCATGAATAACTTCAGGGCTCTTCTCATTATCGAAATAATATGCATTCTCACCAGCAACTTCTCTAAATACAGGAATATCGCGAGCTATGATTGGAAGATTATTTTGCGCTGCCTCAATCAACGGTAAGCCAAAACCTTCAGCTTCACTAGAGAAGATTAAACAACTAGCTTTTTCATAAATAATCTCAAGGGCTTCGTCACTTATTCCTGTTAACCAGAATAAACGCTCATTGAGCTCTGAATGAACTTTTAACTTTGAAACAAGTTCATCCACTAACCATCCTTCTTTGCCAATAATAATCAGGTTAATATCAATTCCGTCTTCCCAAAGCCGTTCAAACGCAGCTAAAGTTTCGCCGTAACCCTTGCGAGGTTCGATTGTTCCAATCATTAAAAAAGTCACTTTAGAAGCTATTTTATTTAATATAAAACTATGATCTTTGGTTAATCCAGTTGAAGGTTTACTATTACCTATATCTGCGCCTAAGTGAAAACAACTTAATGAGAAAGAATCACTGCATATTATTTTTTCTTTTCCTATCCACTTAGCTAAGTCATCCTGTACTGAGTTTGATATACATAAAGCTCCATTCCCTTCACACACAACCTTTAACCAATCACTATGAACTTCAGATAACAACCACTCTTTTGGAAAGCAATCGCTTTTTGTAACCGGTAATAAGTCGTATATAACAAAATAGGTTTTGACACCACTTGCGCGTAATTGCTTGAAATAATTTGACTTAGATATCACAGTATGCTGACATAAGTCTAAACCCAAAAAGACATCGCCTTGTTTAAAATCTATTAACTTTTCGGTTAGATGCAAGTTCTGGATAGATAAAAAGTTGCTCATAAAACCATGGGCATATCGATACCCTGTCATATCAGTAGTCGAATATATTGGTTCAACCCTATAGCCTTCAGGAGAATTTAATAGCAACTGATTCAATATTGATTTGACAACTCGCTGTATACCAGACTTACTATCGACAGTTGCTAATTGTGATACATCAATAAAGAATGTTTTTTCTCCTGGGTATTGATGATTTTTTGAAATACTATCAGCCAATAGAATCAATTCGTTATCATCAGCATCACTGCTTTCAATAGAATCTAATAAGCCGTGATTCTCATTAATGTTTGTATTATAGAAGTTTTCAATTGCCTCAAAGTATTGTTTCGCACACTTTCTAGGAGAGTGTTCATCAGCAATCTTTTCTCTAGCATTTATACCAATACTACTTCTTTTTTCTGAATTGAAATATAGTTCTTCAAGAGCTTTAACTAGCTCTTGTAGTGAGAATTCATCTTGTATCTTTAAAACGCTGTCGTCACACAAATCTGCCATTGAACCGTTTTCGTTAACAATCGTAGGGAGGCCATAATTCATACAATCCAAGACAGCTGCTGATGTTTCTCCACGAGACATCGTACGAAGTTGTACACCGATATCAGATGCTGATAAAAAGTTCTTAAATGTATCACTGTCAGCCCAACCAGTAATAATAACCCGAGATGAATGATCACTTTGTCGAATTTTCTTTTCGATATTTACACCATACTCGTTAGAAGAGTTCTCACCAACAAATATTAAGTACGATTTTGGGTTTTCACTTAACTTTGAAGCTAACCATGCATCTAAAAGCTCTTCGTTTTGTTTTGTTGAGCCTAAAAGACCGAAGCTACATACTAAAAATGCATCTTCTGGGAGGTTTAATATTTCTCTGCATTCTCTTTTTATTAATGTTTCTGCTGGCTTTCTTAAAAGTGGAATAACAGACCACTCTTTCGCAACTTGCTCACCGAACCATTTATTAGCTAATATTCTTGAGTTATCAGAATGTACGATCACTCCATGAGCGTGATCAATCACTTTTTTGTTTAAGGGGTAATTCCAAACAATGTCTTCTCCCCCCCCAACAAATGGGATGTAACCATGAGAGTAATATGCTTGGTCATTTAGAAGCCCCATCGATTCCATTACATGCCCTAAATAAAAATCATGTAAAACAACAGTTCCTGGATATTTATAAAGTAAGTCAAACATGTGTTGATGAAAATGAGAATTCCCAAAATGGTACAAAACCCTATCATATAAATCTGAATGACTTTCAAACCAATCAACACTACGGACGAGGCAATTTTCATTTATCCAATCATCAGATATCTCTTCTTGAATTACAACTACATCAACATCATAGTATTCAATCAGAGAAGGCAATAGCTCTGCACTATAATCAGCAATGCCACTTCTTTGTTCCGGAAGAGGCGAAATATATGCTAGCCTTTTCCTAGCGTTTGAATTATTCACTTCCCTGTTATGATTTTTATCTAAAAACACTTCAAAAGCTTCAATTGCTAACTCAGCACTTTTCTCCCAAGAAAATTTTGTACACTGAATTTTTCCATTTTCAAGTAATTGCTCTCTGAACTCATCGTCAGATAGAACTTGCATAATTTTTTCAGACATTTCCTCATCGTCTAGTGAGTTAAATTGTGCAATTTGGGACCCAACAACTTCAGGTAAGCTTGAACGATCTGAAGTAATAACAGGAGCTCCACAGTTCATGGCCTCCAATGCAGGTAACCCAAAACCTTCATGCCATGATGGAAAAATAAAAGCTTTACACAGATTATATAATGCAATTAAATCATCTTCAGGTATATAACCGGTAAATATAACATCGTCATCTGACAGACCAACTGACTTGGCTAGAGTTGTTAAATTGATCTTTTGTTCTTCATTAATTGAACAAACAATTGCTAATTGGTGAGAGGACCTAGTCTGGATATCAAGCATCGCATAAGAACGAATTAAACCTTCTATATTCTTACGATGATCAATTCCACCTGTATACATCAAGAAATCTTTATTCAAATTATATTTTGAAATAATTTCAGAACGTTCCCTCTGGGATAAATCAACAACTTTAAACTGAGAATCTGCCGCAGTTCCAATATTTACAACCTTAGCTGATGGCATGTTTAAATACTGTAAGGCTTCTTGTCTAGATGATTCAGAAATGGATAGTAGTATGTCAGCCTTCTTTAAGTGACTGATTTTATCTTCGTACCATCTTTTAACTGCTGGATTATCTAGATAAGGTGAAGCATTAATTAAAGGAATGAGATCATACAATACCACCGCAGTCGGTATACCATATTTCATTAGGCCTACGCTAGTAACAGCATCATCAATAAAGCCTTCAAATAAACTGGTAACAAAAACTATATCTGGCTGAAGACTTGCTATAAATGTCTCTCTAATTAATTCTGCATTTTTTCTTCGACAGTCATTATTGCTATCTATGTGTGAAAGGCCACTCGGTACATCCCAAACACGAATATTTTCTTCTTCAATATCGCCCTTCAATTCGTTACGAACCAATTCGATGGTATCAAGAAACCGACTGGATAAAACAACAATAACTTCATGGTCCTTTTTTTTACTCAGAATTGCTTTTGTTATTGCTAAGCTGTAACGGCCAATACCACGATTTCGACTGCCGCTACTTTGATTACCTTGTAAGTCAATTACAACTCTCATTGTTGAACCTTTCTTTTTTTAAGTCGTTTCAATTGAATATTTTGATACACCTCATTTCCTCTATCAGATAACTCAACAACCACTACCTGATTTTTTCTTGAGCCTGATATAATTATCGACTTAAGCCTGTTTTTTAAACGAGGAGAGTAGTTCAATATATTGAGACTTAGTTTTAGTAAATAAGGTTTTGAAATGATATAAGACTTAATAACTAATAACGATTTATTTAAGAGTCTTCTCGGCCTGCTACCCGGAGCAAGTTTTAGCCAAGCTTTACAACCAAACTCAATTATCTGATATTTTTCGCTAAGAAATCGTAAAGGCCTCATTAGACGCCAAGATTTACTGTTTAATATCGCATTACTTTGTTGTTCAGCTACCGTAGCCTTAACCCACCATTCATGTGCTTTAGCTTCCAAAGTCGTTATTTCAGAATCTAACTCTGTTGCTTTCAACCACCATTTATGAGTCTCAGCATTAGCATCAGAAAGCTTACTTTTTAGTTCAACTAAACCTTCTTTATGCTTCGTGCTTTTTGCGTAACTAGACTCTATAGCTTTTGTATACTGGTTAGCACACCTTTCTGGTGAGTGTGTTTTATTAATAACAGAGATTGCATTATCGCTAAGAATTTTTCGCTTTGTTTCATCTAAATAGAGAGATTCCAGCGCATTTACTAAATCGCTTTGAGTAAATTCATCGTTTAACATTAGCACTGCATCTTTTGACAACTCTGACATAGACCCATTAGCATTTACTATTGTCGCAAGGCCATAATTCATACAGTCTAATACTGCCGCCGATGTCTCACCTCGAGATAAGGTTCGCAGTTGCACACCAATGTCAGCTATCGACAGGTATTCCTTGAAGGCTTCTGTATCCGTCCAGCCGGTGATTAAAACCCGCTTTGAGTATCCACTCGAGTCTATTAACGCCTGTATCTCTTCACCATAGCTTCCTCGGTCATTCCCACCAACAAAAATCAAATAGCAATTTTCATTTTCACTCAAAGAGGAACTTAGCCAAGCTTTAACCAATTCAATATTACACTTTGACTGACTCATTATCCCAAAACTTGCAACAACAATAGCATCATTGGGAATATTAAGTTTCTCTCTAATAATATCTCGATTATTTATAATCGCCGCGTTCCGTAAAAGAGGTATCACTTGCCAATTGTGAGTCGATGTTTTCCCGTACCATTCCTTTGCCAAGTTAATTGAATTTTCAGAATGAACGATCACACTTTTCGCATAATCTAGTACTTTTTTATTACATGGATAGTCCATAACCAGATCACAATCATCATTATCAAATGGTTCATTCCCATGGGAATAAAACAATTCATCTGCAAAAGAGTAATTTTCGTAATCATGCGCATCCATATAATTAATAGCTCCAGAAAGATAGAAGTCATGTAATACAACAACTCCTGGAATATCAATTAATAAATTGAACATATACTGATGGAATTCGGAATTCCCAAAGTGATATAAAACACGTTCATAGTTTATCGAATTTTCTTTAAATTCTATAACATTAATAATATTACAATATTTGGTTATCCATGGGTCTAAAACAGTATCTTGGTCAACTACAACATCAATATCATAGTAACGATATAATTGAGTAAGCAGTTCGGCACTATAATCTGCGATTCCACTTCGCTGCGGGGGTAAAGGGGATACGTAGGCCAACTTTAGGCGCTTTGGATAAATGACTTCCTTTTTGCTTTTTATAGCTATCTTTTCTAATGCGGTTATAGCTTTTTGAGCGCTATGATCCCAAGAAAAAGTTAAGCACTGCTTTAATGAATGCTCGCATAGCTTTTCCCGAAACTGTTTATCTGTTAATACTAATTCAATTTTATTTGCCATATCTAGGTCGTCATATGGGTCAAACAGAGCCTCCTCTAGCCCCACAACCTCGGGTAAGCTCGACGTATTTGCTGCAATAACTGGCGCTCCACAATGCATTGCTTCAAGTACAGGCAAACCAAAACCTTCATGCCAAGATGGGAAAATAAATAGGTTACATAAATTATAAAGCGCTATTAATTCGCTTTCAGAAATAAATCCAGTTAAGACAACATCATTAATTTCTAGTCCCACTTTGTTTATTAATAGCTCTAGGTCATGCTTTTGACTTTCATTAATAGAGCATACGATCGCTAATTGATATTTATTTCTTAGTTCTAATGGAAGTTTTGCATAACTTCTAATAAGTCCTTCTATATTTTTCCTTAAATCAATCCCACCAGTATACATCAAAAAATCTTTTTTGATGTTGTAATTAGTTAGTAATTTAGACTTAAAGTCCTCATTAAATTCAACTCTTTTGAATTGGGGGTCTGCGGCGGTGCCAATATTAACAACACCATCAACACTTGAGTCAAGGTGTTCTAAAGCTTCCTGCCGAGATGACTGAGAAATAGCAAGTAACAGGTCAGCTCTTTTTAAATGTTCTACTTTATCAAAATACCAACGCTTAACTTCAGGATTTTCTAAATATGGATTTTCATTAATTAGCGGAATTAAGTCATAAAGTGTTACTGCAACAGGAACATCAGAGATAATGTTACCAACACTTGTAGTTACATTATCATCCAGCCCTTCAAAAAGGCTGGTAATATAAATAACATCCGGTTCTAAATCAAGGAAAAATAGTTCTCGACTAATTTCTGCACTCTTTCTTAATTCATTAGTTCCAGTTAAATACGAAGAGTCGTTCCCCCCTTCCCAGACAACTATATTTTCAGCTGGTAGCAAATATTTAAATTCATTTCTAATAACTGAAATTTCTTCTGGAAAAGCCGATGATAGGACAATAATAACTTCATGGTCTTTGCGATTTCTTGCGATCGCTTGTGAAATAGACAAACTATAGCGACCAATACCTCTATTTTTGCTACCCGTACTTTGCTTGCCTTGTAAATCAATAACAATACGCATTACTATTTCTTTCCTAATATACTTCTAAACCAACGAACAGAGCTACGAACTGGTTTCGTTACCTTCCAAGAGTTACTATTGATTAATTCTGAATAATTGCGTATTGCTTCACTTACTTCGGCTTCAGCTTCACTCACTTTAGCTTCAGCTTCACTCACTCTGGCTTCAGC
>NZ_JBGONY010000020.1:34626-77658 GCF_041439375.1 Vibrio crassostreae
ATTCACTTACTTTGGCTTCAGCTTCACTTACTTTGGCTTCAGCTTCACTTACTTTGGCTTCAGCTTCACTTACTTTGACTTCAGCTTCACTCACTTTGGCTTCAGCTTTAATTACTTCTGTTTCACTATAGCGAACAAAACCATCAAATACGTTTGGAGGTCTATCAAAGTGACAATCAAGCTCTGTATGTTCATTTGCGACATAAAAACGATTGAGCCCATCAAAGTATACGAAGTGATAATCTTTTGAAGTAATAAGATATTCCCATTGCTCATAGTCAACATCTTGAGACATTGGTTTTGTAGCTTCAACAACAACAATCCAAGGTCGAATTATCTTAAAATCAATACCTTGTAAAACTGACTTTTCAGCTCCTTCAACATCAATTTTTAAGAAGTGAACTTCTCCAAAATTTGTTCTATTACAAATGGAGGTAAGGCTTTCGACAGGCACTGTATACCTAATCAGATCAAAGCCATACTCCATTGAGTGCTGTTCAGCTATAGATCTATCTAAGGTTGAGAGACCTGTATTTACAACTTCAAAAAACTCTAGCTCTTCGTTAGTTGCACCAATTGCAATCTGCAAGTTAAGATCATCGACTCGATTTTCTTCAAGTTTTTCAAACCAATATTGCACAGGCTCACAATTAAGACCACGCCAACCACGATCATACATAGACTTGGTTACAGAGTGTTCTGTTGGATCATTTGCACCAATATCAATATAGAACCCATTTTCTACATGTTTAAGTGCTCGCCAAAGCATGACATCTTCAAAGTTCTGAGCGTAGGAAATAAAATTCATTCTTTAAGTTTCCTTCTCTTTTTAATTCGGTTTTAAAACGACATTCATAAATTCACCATCAACAATAAATTCATATATTTCCATACCAGTTTTTCTGGCTATATATTCCATCGAATCTCCAGTATAGAAAAAAAGGTGAAAACGCGTAAATTCATACAAATACTCAAAACAAGGGCTTGCGTGGGACATTAGCCCTTCATTTTTAAGTAGAGATTTTATTTTTAATAGCTCCTTTACTGGATCTTTAAAGTGCTCAATAACATTGTTTGAAAATACACCATCAAAATCTAGTTTTTGTAACGAATCAAAATCTCCAATTATGTGTTCATTCGAAGATATTGCATGTGGCTCATAGCCATACACATTCCATCCTTCTTCCCTTAACTCAATAATTGAACGAGACCACTCGCCAGCACCATAGTTTAAATAAACTCCTGATTTGGTGGGATTTAGTGAATAAAAAGCTCTTTTTTCCTGTTCAGTCGAGTCTCCTTCCGAGTAAACTTCATAGTGCCACTTATATTCCTCATCCAACTCTGCATCTGATAGCTCTAACATTTTCTGAGGCCCAAAAATCACCCCACAATGCTTACAAAGATGCCGTTTCAAAATACCGCCACCAAAAATACAATGACTTTCTAAGGGGTTATCATACGTCGCTACTTCCTTACATATAGGGCAAGCAAGTTTTACGCCTGAGATATTACCATCTCTGCTTATTGCATCGATAATAGACCACTTAGTATACGTTCGGTGTTTTATTTGCTTCTCTTGTAAATCTATTAGATCTCTTGTTATTTCTGATTTTCGAACTCTATCATCATCGAAGTTTGGGGTCGCTTTTGAAATGACACCTTGTAAGCCTATTATTTCCTTTTTTATCTCTAATTTTTCTATTTTATCATTTTCCAACTTTTTCTTTAAGTTTGATAATTCGTCAATCTGACAATTTAAACTATGCAACCTAGAGTTAATTGAACTATTTCTAAGTATTACAACATCAAATAGAGATAAGAACCTGTTAGTGATTTTAACTATCATAATTTATTTATCCCTTTAATATTTATTCCCGTTTGCAACCAAGTACTTCCGGCAAAAATTTCTTTATTATTATTAACAACATGAAAAACTACAGCAAGGTCTCGCCACTCATAGTTTTTTTCAACATGAGATTCACCTCCTGCTAATGCAACCGCAATCGAGTATGAACCCGGGCCTAGCTTCATATTTAATGAAAATAGATATTCTAGTGAACTCCCAGAATTGATATCATGAATAATTTTATCATGGTGATGTGTGTTAGTTCCATAAACCGTTTGCCCCAAGCGATCTTTTATCATAAAGCCAACAACCAACTTTGGAATATCCTCATTAGCTTTTACTTTTACTCTAATAGTTACTGGTTGATCTACAAATACATATTCTACTTTTTGGTCATTTTCATTATATAAGCCAACATCTATAAGGTTAGCTTCACCGGTACCAGAAGATGTTTGAATAAGACCTGATTCAGTTTTTACTTGCGATATCCTACTATTTTCCTTTTCTGCTATAAGAGCATTATAAAAGTCCATTACTTCTTCAGGATTACCGTCCCTAATAACCATCCCTTGCTCTAGAAGAATCGCTCGGTCACAAATAGCTTGAATCGCACTTCTATCATGAGAAACAAGCAATAGTGTTGTTCCTTGCTCTTGAAACTCTTTAATGCGGCTTAAGCTTTTGTGTTGAAAATAAGCATCTCCAACTGAAAGCGCTTCATCTACAATAAGGATTTCAGGTCGATATGCAGTGACAACACCAAAAGCGACACGCATTTGCATACCACTAGAGTATGTACGAACCGGTTGGTCAAAATATTCCCCTATTTCAGCAAAGGCTTCTAGCTCATCGATTACAGCATCGATTTGTTCTTGGCTATATCCCATTAAACCAGCAGAGTGATAAACATTTTGTCTCCCGGTCAAATCAGGGTGAAACCCCATACCTAACTCTAGAATCGCTGAAATCCGTCCTACGACATGAATACTGCCCATTGAGGGCTTTAGAGTACCTGTTATCATTTTTAGAAGAGTGCTTTTGCCCGCACCGTTTTGCCCAACAATTCCAACTGCCTCGCCGGCAGCCAACGAGAAATTAATGTTTCTAAGAATTTGATGTTCTTGGACAGGTTTCGGATTTAATCCAAACCATGATGATATTCGTTGGAATTCTGAATTGTATTCTTTAAATGATTTTCCAACGTTTTTAACTTCTAACACGCTGCTCATAATACATCCGCCATTTCTTCACTCGCTTTTTTGAACAGAACCATTGCTAAAACTAGGCTAATGGCAGCAAAAACACTCGGATATACAAGTAAGCTAAGCTCCGGAGTTTTGTCATAAAGCAACACGTTGTGGTAGCCCATAACGACTCCAGTCATTGGGTTTAACATCATTAACCAATGATACTTCTCAGGGACGATAGATAACATGTATACAATAGGGGTAAGCCAGAACCAAAATTGCAGTACGACATTTAGAACCTGTCCTACATCTCGCATAAATACGTTCAAGACACCAAAAAATAGTCCAATACCTACGGCTAGCCCCAAAGTGATAAGAACAAGCAAAGGCATCCAGTGAAGTGCGTGAAAAGGCAGGTGGCCTAAAAAGCCAAATACAGCAAACATAGTAACGAACATCAAAAAAAAGTTAACCAGTCCACTCCCTACAACAACTAGTGGAAGTGCAAGCTTTGGGAAAGACATCTTCTTCAATAGGTTCCCGTTATCAATAAAGACAGTAAGACAGCGACCCAAGACTTCCGCAAACAATGTCCAACCAATGACACCAGAAAGAATATAAATTGGATATGCGTATTGTGTAGAGACTTCCGGCAATTTAGCCGTCATGATTTGTGATAGAATCAGCGCATAGACAAGTACCATTGCTAATGGGTTCAATACCATCCATAAACCACCAAGTTTACTTCGAGCAAAACGAGAGCGAAACTCAGTACGGATTGAAGAAAGTATGAAGTACCTGTACGCCCAAAGAGGAAGTAACACTCTTTTCATTTAGTTAGACCTTATAATTCAATGACTCACCGAAGAGGGAGCCCCCTCTCCGGAAAAAGGTAGTTTTATCTACCACATAAAATAGATAGAATTGATTGTGTTTTCTCTTCCATTAAGGCTATATTCCCACGTGATTCCACGTTCAACCTAACCACCGGCTCAGTATTTGAAGAACGTAAATTAAAGCGCCAATCAGCGAACTCTAAACTAATTCCATCCGTCTCATCAAAAACTAAAGCATCAGGCTTATATGACTCTAAAACCTTAGCAATTGATTCTTGTGGATTATCTAGCTTGGAGTTAATTTCACCAGATGAAGGGTATGCGCTGATACGCTCTGAAACCGTTTCTGAAAGCTTCATGCTTTTAACTGACAACAGCTCGGTTACTAGCAGCCAAGGAATCATACCGGAATCACAATATGCGAAATCACGGAAGTAGTGATGCGCACTCATCTCTCCACCGTAAATGGCATCCTCTTTACGCATTCGCTCTTTGATAAAGGCATGACCGGTTTTCGACATTACAGGAACACCGTCCGCTTTGGAGACAACGTCAATAGTGTTCCAAGATAAGCGAGGATCATGAATAATTTTCGCGCCTTTTTCTTTTTGTAAGAACGCTTCTGCGAGTAAACCTACAATATAGTAGCCTTCGATAAAATCGCCATTTTCATCAAATAAGAAACAACGGTCAAAATCACCATCAAAGGCGATCCCCATATCAGCCTTATGTTCTTTTACGGCATTTGCTGTATCTGCACGGCATTCTGGCAATAATGGATTTGGGATACCGTTAGGGAAGTTACCGTTTTCCTCATGGTGAACTTTGATAAGTTCCAGTGGAATATTCAGTGCTTGAAAACGCTCTTCAAGAGCATCAATCACGTGCCCTGCAGCGCCATTACCAGAGTTGATCACCAGTTTCATCGGTTTGATATTAGCTGGCGTAATATATCCCATCAAATGATCGGTGTACTCTTTCAAAACATTAATTTGCTTGTAGGTTCCTTTAACAGGAACGTCAATGAAGTCATTGTTTTCCGCTAACGTTTGAATATCTCGTAACCCGGTATCACCACTAATTGGTCTTGCTCCTTCACGAACAAGCTTCATACCATTGTAATCCATAGGGTTGTGACTAGCTGTAACCTCTACACCACCATCAACACCTAGATGAAAGGTAGCAAAATAGATTTCTTCCGTACCTGATAAGCCAATATCTAGAACGTGAACACCCGCCTCCATCAAACCGTTAGCTAAAGAGAGTTTCAGTTCTTCACTCGTAAGACGAACATCTCCTCCAACAACAATGGTTTTTTCATCTACACTTTCACTTTTTAAAAACTGACCGTAAGCTCGGCCGATTCGGTACGCGATGTCATTATCGAGTTCTGAACCTAGTTGACCGCGAATATCATAAGCTTTGAAGCATGTTAACTTTGTCATTATTTACTTTCCTCTAAACGTACTACGTCGTCTTCGTTTAGGTATGAACCTGATTGTATTTCTATAAGCTCGAGTGGTATTTTACCGGGATTTTCAACCATATGGCTTACACCAACTGGAATGTAGAGTGATTGATTTTCAGAGATAATTTGCTCTTTGCCATTGCTACTTACTTTGGCGGTACCTGAAACTACGACCCAGTGCTCAGCTCGATGATAGTGCATTTGGAGTGATTGTTTTTTACCTGGCTGTACGGTAATACGATTTACCTTGTAGCGCTCACCGCCATCAATTGCATCAGATTTACCCCAAGGACGATAAACCTCTCTATGCTCTCTGAATTCAGCCCGATTTTCAGCCTTTAAATGCTCAACAATTTTCTTCACTTGTTGAACATTATCTTTGTGTGCGACCAAGACTGCATCTTTAGTTTCAACGACAACGATGTCTTTTACTCCAACCGAAGCTACCAGCTTATTCGGAGCGTAAATATAACACCCTTCAGTGTCCTCTGTTATCGCATCTCCATGAATCACGTTTCCAGAGCTATCCTTCTCTGAAACTTCCCATAACGCTGACCATGAGCCAACGTCACTCCAGCCTGCATCCATAGGAACAACTACAGTCTTATCGGTGCGTTCCATTACAGCATAATCAACAGAATCATCTGGGCACTTTAAGAACTCGCTCTTATCGACGCGAATGAAGTCCATATCTTCTGTTGTGCCATTCGTTGCTTTTGAACAACACTCATGAATTTCTGGTGAGTATTTCTTAAGCTCTTCTAGAAAGACACTCGCTTTGAACATAAAGCATCCGCTATTCCAGTAGTACTCTCCACTTGCTACATATTGCTCCGCGACTTCCAATTGAGGCTTTTCAACAAATTGCTCTACAACGTAAGCCGAATCGCCTTCTTGAGAGCCTCGCTTAATATAGCCATAACCCGTTTCTGGTGCAGTTGGTACTATACCGAAGGTTGCTAACTTACCAGCATCAGCGACAACTTGAGCTTTACGAATTGAGTCTTGGAACGCTTCCGTATCTTGCACTATATGGTCAGCGGCTAAAACTAGCATCACAGGATCATCGCCATGCGCTATCGCTTGCATTGCAGCCAATGCAATAGCCGGAGCAGTATTTCGCCCTGCAGGTTCCAATATAATACGAGCTTCCTGACCAAAAGTACGAAGCTGCTCAGCAACCACAAAACGATGGTCTTCATTAGAAATAATGATTGCTTCAGAAGCCGACATACCACTAATTCGATCTAAGGTGGACTGCAACATCGTTAATGAATTGTGATTATCTAGCGCTAAAAATTGCTTTGGGAACGCTGAACGCGACAGGGGCCATAAACGAGAGCCAGAACCCCCAGCCATAATGACAGGTATAAACATAATTTTTCTTCTTTAATTTATAATCAATACTTTGGTCCCCCCTATTTTGTAGTAAAGCAAGGGGACAAGAATAAATAGTTTCAAACCAGCGCCAAACCACTTAACATTTGGTTGTTATACGCAGGGTTAACAGTGAGCTTTAGCTACATTTCCTTTCGAAGATATACGATACTCATCGACATAAGCTGGTATGAAAACTGACTTTCCTTTTTTCAACGTCACAACCTCACCAGAGTCATGAGTTAACGTCAATTCAGCGTCCAACGGCAGCAAAATTTCGGCACTTTCAGGTTTAATACGCTCATTATTTGGTTTTTTATAAACCGAGAACCTGAAATCAGGAACTGGAATTGGGTAAGTTAAAACACCGTTATTAACTGAAGGTGCTAACTTTAGCGTATCAAATGGCTTCTCTTCAAAAAGAGTACAACTAGCAAGCTCTTGAACATCAATATGTTTAGGTGTTAAACCTGCTCTAAGTACATTATCAGAATTGGCCATAACTTCTAATGCAGTTCCCTTTAGATAAGCATGAGGCGTTCTGGCATCTAAATACATTGCCTCTCCAGGCTCTAAAGTAATTACATTAAGCATTAATGGGGTAAACAACCCAATATCACCGGGATACTGCTCTGACAGGGTTAAAATTAGTGAAGACAGTTCTTGGGTTACATTATCTTTAACTTTAGAGATTAACGAGTCGACTGCTTCAACTTTGTTTTCTCCTTCCAACGAGAGGATACCTACAAAAAATTCACGAAGCCCCTCAGAAGAAGGATTAGCATTTAGGAGTTCAAGCATCTCACTTAACTGTGGGATTCCAACATTTGAAAATAGTGAAATGATCTCAGGAACTGCTCGAAAACCATTCATAGCCAAATAAGGAGTTAGCGCATATACAAGTTCAGGCTTATGATTTGAATCTCTATAATTTCGGTAAGGAGCAGAAAGAGGAACCTCAGCTTGCTCTTCTTTCTGGAAACCAAGCTCAGCTTCCTCTTTGCTTGGATGAACTTGAACAGACAGGGCATTTTCAGCCGCAAGAATTTTAAATAAATATGGCAACTCTCCAAATCTCTCGCTTATCTGCGCAGATAAGAATTCCTCTTTATGAGATTCAATCAAGCGAGACAATAATACTGTAGAATCGCCACTTTTAACTTTCGAGCATCCATTTGGGTGAGCGCCCATCCACATTTCTGCTTGCGGCTCATTATTAAAATTATCGATATCAAATAACTGATTGAACGAAGACTTACTACCCCAAGCAAAATTTTGAATGGTATTATCCATTTCAAAAAAACATTTTTCTTTAGCAGCATCAAACATTTAATTAACTCCAAACACTTTAAACTGATAGCCATCTCAGAAAAACAAGCATGCTACCGCCCTTTGATGTTGGGGCGAAATCACACTACGCATAAAAATGAAGGCTTATAATTCCAAACATTATCCCTAATGTAACTTTAGGAAGCAAAATTTTTTGCTTCTTCTTCCCCCTCTGACATTGATCTCAATAAGCAACCAATGTGAATTAATTTCAGCTTGTAAGTCTTGTCAATCGCCCTATACACCGAACCCTAAACCTCGCTATACTCCTACCCTATAATTTTTCGCCCAATAACGAATAAGAGTTCAAGATATGCAAGAGTTAGTTCCATTTGTTCAAGAGAATATGATTTTAGCCATCGTATGGATCGGCTTGGTTGTTGCCATCATTGCGAACGTTATCAAGACATCAAACGCAGCCTACAAAGAGATCACGGCAGCGCAAACCACACACATGATTAACCGTGAAAATGGTGTTGTGGTTGATATTCGTACTAAGGATGAGTTCAAAAAGGGCCATATTACGGACGCAGTTCACATTTTGCCGTCAGACATCAAAGCAAATAGCTTTGGTAGCCTTGAAAGCCGCAAAGCAGACCCAATCATCGTAGTATGCAAGACAGGTCAAACCGCTCAAGAAAGCGCTAACCTACTGGTTAAAGCAGGCTTCGAAAACGTAAGCGTGCTGAAAAGTGGCTTAGTGGCTTGGAGCGAAGCTAACCTACCTTTGGTTAAAGGTAAAAAATAGGTTAAAGGCAAGAAACGGCTGACCTGATTACACGAATATGACTTTAAGGTTTTGTCTGGTAGATATGACGAACAAAACCTAATTATAAATTTTTAAGGACAAGAAAATGGCTGAAGCAGCACAACAAGACGCACAACAAAACTTCGCAATCCAACGTATCTTCCTAAAAGACGTATCTTTCGAAGCGCCAAACTCTCCAGATATGTTTCAAAAAGAGTGGAACCCAGATGTAAAACTGGACCTAGACACTCAAAGCCGTGAGCTTGGCGAAGGCGTTTACGAAGTGATCCTACGTCTAACGGTTACGGTTAAGAACGCAGAAGACACGGCATTCCTTTGTGAAGTTCAACAAGGCGGCATCTTCTCTGCAAGCGAAATGGAAGCTGGTCAACTGGCTCATTGCCTAGGTGCATTCTGCCCGAACATCCTATTCCCGTACGCTCGTGAAACAATTTCTAGCCTAGTAGTTAAAGGTACGTTCCCACAATTGAACCTTGCACCAGTAAACTTTGATGCTTTGTTCATGAATTACCTACAAAACCAAGCTCAGCAAGCTGAAGGCGAACAGGCTTAAGTCTCAAAGTAGAACTTAACTCTAACGATTCAAACGCTAGTTAGCTTTTAAATGCACATCGCAACTTCTGCGGTGTGCATTTTTTCTTTACACTGTACTAAGATTGAAAGCTCTTCTTACTTTAGTGGAAAGCTTTTCCAGAACTCTTCGATTTCCCTCATTATTTTTAGGTGGAAGCATGACAGACACAACTCGTCCGACTAACACGACAGACGCTTACGGTAAAGACAGCGCTTACGGCAAAGAAATTGCCATGACTGTCATTGGCGCAGGTTCTTATGGGACATCTTTAGCGATATCTCTAGCGCGTAACGGTGCCAATGTTGTTCTTTGGGGACATGACCCTGTTCACATGAGTCGCCTTGAATCTGAGCGTGCTAACAATGAATTTCTGCCCAATATCGACTTCCCAGAAAGCCTAATCATCGAGTCAGACCTTGAGAAAGCGGTAACAGCAAGTCGCGACCTTCTCGTTGTCGTTCCTAGCCACGTGTTTGGTATCGTTTTAAATAGCCTTAAACCTCACTTAACTACGAACTCTCGTATCTGCTGGGCAACGAAAGGGTTAGAGCCAGAAACTGGCCGCCTACTCAAAGATGTCGCACACGATGTGCTTGGTGATGGGTACTCGTTAGCGGTTCTATCCGGACCTACCTTCGCCAAAGAGTTAGCGATGGGTATGCCAACGGCTATCTCTGTAGCTTCACCAGATGAAGTTTTCTTAGAAGAGCTTCAAGAAAAAATCCACTGCGGCAAAACATTCCGCGTGTATGCAAACTCAGATTTCATTGGTATGCAACTTGGCGGCGCAGTGAAAAATGTTATCGCAATTGGCGCAGGCATGTCGGATGGTATTGGGTTTGGTGCCAATGCACGTACCGCACTCATCACTCGCGGCTTGGCTGAAATGAGCCGCTTGGGCGCAGCACTTGGTGCCCAGCCAGAAACCTTCATGGGCATGGCTGGATTAGGCGACCTAGTACTAACCTGTACTGATAACCAATCACGCAACCGTCGCTTTGGTTTGGCACTTGGCGCAGGCAAAGATGTAGATACCGCACAAGAAGAAATTGGCCAAGTCGTTGAAGGTTATCGCAACACCAAAGAAGTTTGGTTATTATCAGAACGCATGGGCGTTGAGATGCCAATCGTTGAACAAATTTATCAAGTGTTGTATCAAGGAAAAGATGCACACTTAGCAGCACAAGATCTACTTGCACGAGACAAGAAGTCAGAGCGATAACATCGCGTATTCAGTCGTGGGATAAAATAGATAAGATGGATGGTAAAATGAAACACTGTGAACAACAAAAAGTTTGGCAATGCATTGTGAAGGAAGCTCGACAGCAGTCGGAGCAAGAACCTATGCTTGCGAGTTTTTACCATGCCACCATTATCAACCACGAAAGCTTAGGCGCTGCGCTTAGCTACATCCTAGCAAATAAGCTAAAAACAGCATCAATGCCAGCAATGGCAGTGCGTGAAGTGGTTGAACAAGCATTCAAGCAGGACCAATCGATTATTGATGCGGCCGCTTGTGATATTTGCGCGACGGTAAATCGAGACCCTGCGGTTGAGATGTACTCGATGCCTCTGCTTTATCTAAAAGGCTACCACGCTCTTCAAGGTTACCGAGTGGCTAACTGGTTGTGGAAGCAAGGTCGTATTGCGCTTGCCACTTACCTACAGAACCAAATTTCAGTTGCTTGCCAAGTGGATATTCACCCGGCAGCTCGTATCGGTAAAGCTATCATGCTCGACCACGCGACAGGTATTGTGATTGGTGAAACCGCTGTCGTTGAAAATGATGTATCGATTCTTCAAGACGTTACTTTAGGTGGTACGGGGAAAGAAGGTGGCGATCGTCACCCTAAGATCCGAGAAGGCGTAATGATTGGTGCTGGCGCTAAAATCCTTGGCAATATTGAAGTGGGTGAAGGCGCGAAGATTGGTTCTTGCTCTGTGGTTTTGCAAGCCGTACCACCTCATACAACAGTCGCTGGGGTTCCTGCAAAAATTGTAGGCAAACCAAAAACCGATAAACCATCTTTAGATATGGACCAAGGGTTCAACGGTCGCTCGCAAAACTTCATCCATGGTGATGGGATTTAAGAGCAGATACGGGATTCGATTCAGCGGAATTCGAAAAATTAAGAGCAGATGAATACAACTAAATGACGATAATGATGAAACAAATTCGAGCCATTAGCCGGACTCTTCTAGTATCTGCTAGCCTTTGCGCTGCTCTTTTATCTACATCGTCATTTGCCGCCTCTCAGGGGGAACTGAAAGGCGTATCGAGTGAAATATCTCGCCAACAAAAAAACCTGTCCTCACAACAGAAAAAACTCGATAGCCTACAAGCAAGCCTCAAGAAACAAGAGCTATCCATCGCTTCACTTGAAAAAGCGATTCTAGACAGTAAAAAGCAGCTCAATACGGCTAATGCAAATATTGCTAACTTAGACACCAAGATTAAAGCGCTTACGGCTCAGAAAAAAGTCCATACCGATAAATTAGAGCAACTGATTCAGACATACTACATGACAAGTCGAGCTAAAGCTTCTTCTCACATCCTCAACACAGGTGTGGAAGAAGATCGCATCAGTCATTACTACCAACACCTTGCCAAAGCTCGCTCCGCAACAATCAAAACAATTGAACAAACACAACTTGAGTTAGAAGAAAGCCACAAGCAACGCCAACTTGAACAAGAACAAATCGCAACACTGTTAAAACAACAAACCACCAAGCGTGACAAGTTGTCTCAGACTCAAACACAACGTAAGAAAACCGTCGGTAGTATTAAGAAGAATATTTCTGGCGACAAAAATTACTTAGCAGAGCTTCAGCGCAATGAAACTCGCCTAAAAGCTGAAATAGCGAAAGCAGAAAAAGCGGCTCGAGAAAGACGTAACGCCGTCCCTATGGATGGCTTAGCCAAACGCAAAGGTAAGCTACCTTGGCCGATCAAAGATAAAGTTCTACATAACTACGGTTCACGTCAAACGGGGCAAATTAACTGGAAAGGCATGGTGATCAACGCCAAGTACGGTCAGCAGGTTAAATCCGTTTACTCAGGTACGGTGGTATTTGCCGAGTATCTGCGAGGCTATGGTTTAGTGGTTCTTCTCGATCATGGTAAAGGTGATATGACGCTCTATGGCTTTAACCAAGCACTACTGAAGAAAGAAGGTGACAAGGTTAAAGCGGGTGAAGCCATCGCGCTTGCAGGTGACACTGGCGGCCAAACACGCCCATCATTGTACTTTGAAATTCGTAGAAACAGCCAAGCTCAGAATCCAAAGAGTTGGTTGGTTCGATAAAGAGCAGATACGGGATTCAAACAACCGAGATGCGAAGAGCTTAAAAGCCGATACAAGGTTAGAGTAAAACGTGACATGAAAAACGCTAGCCTCGTCGTCGCTCTACCCTGTTTTTCGTTTACTCGTATCTCGCTACTCGAATCTGCTCTTTCCCGATCTTCATTACTCGTATCTTTCTAATTTGAGTTCAACGCCCTTACACCATCTTCTAATAATGTCAGCTGTTCAAAACCTTGCGCTGTCGCAATCGGTTTAACGGTAGCTATCATCTGCAGCATACCTTGATGAACCACCTGTTCCGTTATTTGCGCTTTTGGAGACATTGCTGATTGGTAAGCCAACCAACCCGATGCAATCAAGTGAAGAGAAGTCACCATCGACTTCATCTCTGAGTCTGTCGCTTTCAACAAGTTCAACTCAACAAAAGCTCTCATAATATCGACAAGGTTAGTTTGCAACCTTTCTTGCACAGCCATGTAATCGAGGTGAAGCTGCTCATCACGAGACAAAACTTCAGGGAGGTTTGCGTAGAAAAATCGGTACTTCCACATCAAAGTGAAGATAGAATCTAAGTAAGTCTTTAGTAACGTCAGGCTTTCTTGTTGGCCTTGAATCGGTGTGAACCTTTCAAGTAACTCTGTCGAATAGAGAGTAAAGATGTCACGGACAATTTCTTGCTTGTTGCGGAAATGGTAGTAGAGGTTACCAGGGCTAATCTCGATATGCTCAGCAATATGATTGGTCGTAATACTACGCTCACCGTGCTCATTAAAAAGCTCTAGAGCAGCGTAAACAATCTTGTCACGTGTTTTCATTAGTTATTAGTATCCCTATCCGTTTAGGGGTTCAGTATATCGCCACTAAACGGATAGATCGAGCTGTTAACATCTGGTCTAATTAGCATTAGCTAAAATAGAGCCGAATCAATCACTGCCAAACAGATCTCGTGTGTACACCTTATCTGCAACGTCTGCGATCTCTTCTACCATTCGATTAGAAACAATCACATCGGACACCGCTTTGAACTCAGCAAGATCAGAATAGACTTTCGAGTTAAAGAAGTGCTCTTCTTTCAATACCGGTTCAAACACGACGACTTCGATGCCTTTGGCTTTTAAACGCTTCATGATCCCTTGGATGGAAGAAGCACGGAAATTGTCAGAGCCCGCCTTCATGATCAAACGATAAATACCGACAATTTTAGGCGAGCGCTTAATAATTGAATCCGCAATAAAATCTTTGCGGGTACGGTTTGCATCAACAATCGCACCCACAATGTTGTTTGGTACATCTTGATAGTTTGCTAATAGTTGCTTGGTGTCTTTTGGTAAGCAGTAACCACCGTAACCAAATGAAGGGTTGTTGTAATGATTGCCAATTCGAGGGTCTAAGCCAACACCTTCGATGATCTGACGAGAATCCAAGCCATGCGCTTCCGCGTAAGAATCAAGCTCATTGAAATAAGAAACTCGCATCGCTAGATAAGTATTTGAGAATAACTTTACTGCTTCTGCTTCCGTTGAGTGAGTAAACAGTACGTCGATGTTTTCTTTTTCCGCACCTTCCACAAGAAGATTCGCAAACACTTTAGCGCGTTCAGAACATTCACCAACGATAATACGTGATGGGTGTAGGTTATCGTACAGGGCTTTGCCTTCGCGCAAAAACTCCGGTGAGAACATAACGTTTTCACAGTTCAGCTCTTGCTTAACACGCTCAGTATAACCAACAGGGACCGTTGATTTGATCACCATAACAGCATTTGGATTGATATCCATGACGTCTTTAATGACCGATTCTACAGAGCTGGTATCAAAGTAATTATTTTTTGGATCATAATCGGTTGGTGTAGCAATGATGACAAACTCAGCATCTTTGTAAGCCGCTTTATCTGTTGTCGCCCTGAAATTCAGCGCCTTATTTGATAGAAAGTGCTCAATCTCATTATCTACAATCGGTGACTGCTTATTATTCAGCATTGTCACTTTTTCATCGATGATATCTACCGCGACTACTTCATGATGTTGTGCTAACAGCATTGCGTTTGATAGACCCACATACCCAGTACCGGCTACTGCAATCTTCATGATAATACCTATAGTTTTGAGTAATTAACTCAACATAATTTATAACTTAGCTTGCCGTATCATACTCTGGTTGGGGAATTATTCCACTAGCCCGCTTTATCCATTCCTTGCTATACTCGTGACAGTTTTGTATTCAAAAGAGTTAGAAATTATGATTATCGTAACTGGTGGTGCTGGCATGATTGGCAGCAATATTATTAAGGCGCTTAATGAAGCGGGCCACAACGATATTCTAGTCGTCGACAACTTAAAAGATGGTAAGAAATTTAAGAACCTTGTAGACCTAGACATCACGGATTACATGGATCGTGATGACTTCCTAACTCAAGTCATGGCCGGTGATGATTTTGGTCATATTGAAGCTGTTTTCCATGAAGGAGCATGCTCTGCTACCACTGAGTGGGATGGCAAATACATGATGCTCAACAACTATGAATACTCAAAAGAGCTACTTCATTACTGTGTTGAACGTGAAATTCCTTTCTTGTATGCCTCTTCAGCTGCAACTTACGGTGAAACCGACACTTTCATTGAAGAACGAGAGTACGAAGGTGCATTGAATGTCTACGGCTATTCAAAACAACAATTTGATAACTACGTTCGCCGCTTAACCGCGGATGCAGCAGCACACAACGAAAAGCTTTCGCAAATCGTAGGGTTTCGTTACTTCAATGTTTATGGTCCACGCGAGCAACACAAAGGCAGCATGGCCTCTGTCGCTTTCCACCTAAACAACCAAATGAATTCCGGTGAAAACCCGAAATTGTTCGCAGGTAGCGAAACCTTTAAGCGTGATTTTGTGTATGTAGGTGATGTTGCGGCTGTAAACTTGTGGTTCTTAGAAAATGGGGTATCTGGCCTCTTTAATCTAGGTACTGGCAATGCTGAGTCGTTTGAAGAAGTCGCCAAGGCAGTTATCAAGCACCATGGTAAAGGCGAAATCGAAACGATTCCTTTCCCTGAGCATTTAAAAGGTGCTTACCAAGAATTCACTCAAGCAGACCTAACGAAGCTTCGCGGTACAGGTTGCGATATCGAGTTTAAAGCAGTAGCCGATGGCGTTGCTGAGTACATGAAGATCGTAAACGCTTAACGTTATATTTCAGATTAGGACCAATAATACACCCTACTTTTAGCGTGTATTATTGGGAATGTCTAACGAATATAATCATTCCCAGAGTGACCGATATTAAGTTAACTCTCTGATTTAAATAATGTAGTGAATGAATGACCACACAACGCAATGATTTTGATCCAAAAGCTTACAATCCTGAGTTTGAATGGGGTTTTCTAGCACCTAAATACTGGGGAACTTGGATTGCTGTTTTGTTATCGTCTTTAGTCTGCTTCTTACCTAATAGCATTCGTTTAGCATTAGCTAAGTTTATGGCTAAGCAAGCTGTAAAAATTAAGAATAAGGCTAACCGCCGGGCTCGAGTGAACCTTGAGATGTGTTTCCCTGAGCAATCAATCGAAGAGCGCGAAGAAACTCTCTATCAGTCATACGTTACTTCCATCTCATTTTTGATGGGATTTGCTTCACTGACACTCAAGAGTAAAACTTGGCTAGAGAATAACACTGCGATAAACGGCCTAAGCAACCTAACCGATATTATAGACAGTGGCGAGAATGTGATCTTGCTGGTGCCACACACATGGGCTATCGATATCCCAGCGGTATTATTAGCTTCACGCAATTTACCTGTATCTGCGATGGCGAAAGCACAAAAAAACAAACTCAGTGACTGGCTAATGCACCGACAGCGCGTGCAATACGGCGGTCGTGTTTATGATCGCAGCGGTGGTATCAAACCTTTCATCAAGTCGGTACGTGATGGGTACCTGGGTTACTACCTCCCTGATGAAGATCTTGGCCGTGAGCACAGTGTCTTCGTTGACTTTTTCGCGACTCAAAAAGCAACTATCTCAGGCCTTGGTCGCCTATCAAAACTAAGTAAAGCTAAAATTGTGCCCTTGTTTGCTCAATACGATAGCAGTACAGGCCAATACGCCTTGGACTTCTACCCTGCTCTACCCTTCCCAACAGGAAGCGAAGAAGAGGACGCACGTATGATGAACCAATGTATTGAAAATTACGTGAGCAAAAACCCAGAGCAATATATGTGGATCTTAAGACTGCTTAAGACCCGTCCTGAAACTAGTATGAATCCTTACAAGTAATATGTTTCGAAAAATAATACAACTTATACACTTACTGCCAATTTATTGGGCTGTCAGTGGCCTTTTTATCATCCAAAATGGCGATAAAATCTTGGTCGCTTTGATCATAATATCTTTAGTAACAAAGATATTATGCAGCATAGCAAAGATTGATAATATAAAAATAGAACACAACAACATTACCCTATTGATACTAATATGTACGATTTTTGCTACATTCAAATATTATGATAATGGTTACAGTTCATCAGAGATAAGGGTTCTTATTAGCACCTTGCTATATTCAACTATATCTTTCCCAAAATCCATTCGTTATCGTTATTTAATCTACATAACAACACTAAGTTCAATATATATATCCTATCAAACTTTAAATATCATCGAGTTTGAGGAACTAGGAAAAATGAAACTTCCTTTAAACCCTATCCCTTACTCAAATTTTATAGGTCTCTTATCAATTATAACTCTATACTTATGCTATATCAGTAAGCGTAGATTACTTTCATTTTCATCTGCATTTTGTTTTATTATACTAACTATCAATGTAATACTAGTTGATACTAGAGGAACATGGTTAGCTTTAATTGCTACCTACATGACAATCATATTCCTCATATTCCTCAAGAAGAGAAGTTGGAAATTAACTCTATCAAGCTTATTATTATTATCTACTGTTATTATTTTGAGTTACCCAGTTGTAGAAAGTCGTGTAAATCGAACGGCAGAAGAAGTCAATTTATTGAAGTCAGGAAACTTAGATACATCATGGGGAATAAGGATTCAACTCTGGATGGTTGGTTATAGCATAGTAAAAGACACTCCATCCTGGTCTGGACTAGGACAAAAACAACACTTAGAAATAATACAAAATATGTACAAGGAAGGGAAAGTTAGAAAATCACTAGCGGATTTCGACAATAAGAACTTCCATAATAGCATCATAGATAGGACGGTAAAATATGGTTTTATTGGCGCATTACTATACTTATTCGTATTACTTGTTCCATTTATGTATGGCATCAAATACTTTAAATCAAATTACTCTCCACTTCTCATCCTCATGCCGATCTTTATATTTTCAGCAGGATTAAGTTATATCCCTTTATCTCACCCAGGGACATACTTCCTTTATCTATTTACATCTATTACACTAATAAAAAAAATAAAATACGGAAATGATAAATAATGGACTTGTATATTTGCTCAACTGTTCGACATCTTTTATTTAGTCTATACAATTCACAAGACAAAGATAGCGACACCATATCGAAAATAATTTTCTTTTATGATTATCAAGATATTAACCCAAAATCTATAGATACTAGTGTATTACCTAAAAACATAGAACTCGTATTGGTTAGTAGGAAACTATTAGTCAAGCATATTAAAAAAAACGGTTTTTTAGGGAGGTATATTCTATTCTGTTCACTTCGCGAATTATCAATAAATAACAAAATAAAGAATTCGTTAAAATCGTTAATAAAAGAATACGATAGCAGTCTAGATTTTTCCCACACAATAAAAAAACTTTATCTTTATAATGAAAACAATAAAATGTCTAGATTATTCAGATTACTGTCAAGTTCATACTCTATGATTGAAGATGGTATGGGGAATTATGTTGAACATAAAGTAAACTCTAAACCAAAGCAATTATTACGTTACCTATCAAATAAAGCCCCTAAGTATTATGTATTTGGTGAGAAGGAGCAATGTGGTGATATCTATGCGATACATCCAGAAAAACTACCTAGATCCGTATTACATAAGGGAAAAAAATTAGTACTATCAAAAAACAAAACGTACACTTCAAATATTCAGAGCTGCTTTAGATTTGACAAATCTTATAGTTTAGATAAAAAGACACTCATCATCGCTACGCAACCAACATTCAATATATTGAAGGGGAAGCTTATTGATAACGGTTTCTTTCATGAAATTTATGATTTAATAATATCGAAAAGTAGAAGTGAAGGGTTTGAACCAGTTTTAAAATTACATCCGAAAGAAAATGAATCAGATTATTTATCTTTCAAAGAAAAGGGTGTGACTTTCTTATCGAATAAACAGCCTTTAGAGCTTTATTTACTATCTAGCACAGACACTGTTAACATAATATCTATTAACTCTTCAGCGGGTATTGGTATGGAAGAGTATTGCAATATATATAAATTAATTCCTGATAGTGAAGTTTCTAACTTTGTAGATATCATAAGTGAATTAGAAATAAACAAAGATAGCCTTCGAGAGAGAATCTCTATCCAGCTATCTCAAATGACATAATATTTTATTCAAATAACCCAAAAGCTAAAGGGGTTCCTGCTTCTATATTGGATAAAGCTTTTTTCCCTATAACATCTTCGTAGTATCTTGGCGCTAAACCAAACCCAGGTCGGATACTACGAACATTTTCAGGCGTCAATAATTCACCTTTAACAATATCTTTCACGACATACAAAGAACGGCGGAACTTAACATTACCTTTTTCAGCTTCTGTTCTTTCGTAGTTGACTTGCCCCATCGCTTGCCAAGCCGTTTTCGTGTCTTTACACAATGCAGCTAATTCATGAGGCTCAAGAGAAAAGCTATCATCTGCGCCACCACCGTTTCGATCCATCGTGACATGCTTTTCTATCAAACATGCACCTAGAGTCACTGAGGCAACCGCAGTAGCATTGTCAATCGTGTGATCAGAAAGGCCTGACAAGACTTCGAATCGTTGTGCTATATCTGCAATAGTTTTTAAATTGTACTGTTCAGCCGGCGCTGGATACCCACTTACACAATGCAGTACAACTAGCTCAGTACATCCATTATCCCTCGCTGTTTTTACTGCTTCTGCAATCTCTTCCTCGTTGGCCATGCCCGTTGAAATGATCATCGGCTTACCGGTTTGAGCAACACGCTTGATCAAAGGTAAATCAACCACTTCGAAAGATGCTATTTTGTAAGCAGGTGCATCAAGTTCTTCTAATAGGTCTACAGCTGTAAAGTCAAAAGGTGAGCTAAAGATTGTAATACCTAACTCTTTTGCTTTTTCAAACAAAGGTTTATGCCATTCCCAAGGCATATGCGCTTCTTTATACAACTCATACAGAGTTTGGCCATCCCATAAGCCGCCATGAATTTGAAACTCTTCCGAGTCACTATCCATAGTGATAGTTTCATGGGTATAGGTTTGAAGTTTAATCGCATCAGCACCTGCTTTTTTTGCTTCTTCCATAATCTGAAAGGCACGGTTTATATCACCATTATGGTTAGCAGAAAGTTCAGCAATAATATATGGAGGACAATTAGGACCAATTTCTCGATTATCGATGTATATGTTTTTATTCATTCTCTTCGTATACTCTCAATTTATCTTTCATAAGGTTTCTAATACCTTTCCACTCATGTGAAAAGATACCCAAATGTACTACATCGTGATATTCAGTCCCATTGAAGAAAGCATCTCGATGAGTACCTTCAACTTTAAAGCCAAATTTGGAATGTAACTTCACCACCGGTTGATTAAAACCTAAAACCTCACAGCGTAATTTGTGCAAATCTAATTCAGTAAATGCATGCTCTAGCGCTCGATATTCCATCAAAGATCCTGTACCCCTTACCGCATTAGGCGAGGCATAGAATGCCCACGAAGCAATTCCAGGAATTCTATTTATATCAGTAAATCCAACAACACCTGCTGGCTCTCCATTTAACTCTGCTAGAAAATATTCTTTTGAACTATCCTTACACATGCTAGAAAACCATGACTTGTGCTCGTCCATAGTGATTTCATGAGAGGTGTACATATTTTTTCTAACATCTGGAGAGTTTCTCCAAGCGAGAATTTCTTCTAAATCACTTTCTTCAAGTTGCCTAAATTTAATCACTCTTTGTTTCACGACAAAAGCTCTCCATTGTTTGAACGACCTTATTCGCACCGAAGCCATCAACTTCAAAATCACTAAAAGGTTTGATGTCATCCCACCTTTCACATAAACGCGCTAGCTCAAGTGCATAAGTATCTGTACTCGTCGTTATACCTTCACCCAAGTATTCAACAAACCCTAAATCTGACAAGTAATTTGAAAGTATTACTTGATTCTCCGCTACAGAAACTATCGAGGCTGGAACCCTGAGACAAAAACGCTCCCAGTTACTTACTCCTGAGGCGCCAATTGCATATTTGCTATTACTTAAAGATAAATCAAAACTCTCTAAATTTTTGTATATAGAAACATTGCTCTTTTGATTAAGCTTTATCAAAGCATCAAAACGAGGGTTGATTCTCCCCGTGATCAAAATAGTATTAAACGGGAGCCTCTTAAACTCATTTGCTGCAAGAATAAATTTCTCGCACTCATTTGTAGGATCTGTTCCACCAAAAAAGACTAAGAGTTGATTGGATATTGAATCTCGAGGCGAATCCCGCAATGTTGAAAAGCTCTCTCTTAAAAGAGCATATTCAGGACCAAGGAGCTTGGTAGCAGAACAATCCGAATATCTTTTTGAAATGTTCGGCCATAGGTTTTGGTCGAGAATAATATCACTACAGTGTTCACGGTTAAGGTCATCAATCGATAAAATAGCGCATGACAGCTTACCTATAATGATACTTTCCCATTCATGGTCCAGCGCATAGTGATCCACAATCACCCACTCGGAACAATCCACTTTAGATAGAAAGTCATTTGCATCTTCTTCAACGCTACGTTGAAGCCAAGCTTTATAATCAGCACTATGGGAGGGAGTCATTTGTAGACAAGAGGGAGTCAGCTCTAATACGTCAAAGCCTCTATCACGGATATATGTAATCATGTCCCCTGGCTGAGGCAGACAAGCAAAGCATACAGAAAAACCTTTGTTTTTTAATATATCAGCAAGCACCAAACAGCGCATGACGTGGCCACTACCGATAAATAGTGACGCATCCACTCGGAAGGTAACCTTCATTATTTATCCTAACCTCAATGCTGAAAAAAGAGATTCAGCCAGTTCCCAGTCTTCTTGGGTATCAATATCTTGAACGCGTTTTCTCGGCAAGATCACGGCCTTAGAGTGGCTGGAAAACACCGATAGTTTATTCAGGAAAGCATCTTTACGACCCCAATAAAACTGGCCAGCATCGTGATACGCTTCTTCCAAGTCTTGTGATCTTACCTGTTCGTTTTCAGGCGAAAACATCGAAACAGAGCCTTGCTCATCAAGCTTAATCGCACGCTGAATCGGAAAAGGAAACGATGTGGCACTAAATGTAAATTGCACACTATTTCCTCTAAGTAGCTCGTAGCCTTTCTGAAGATCTTCAGGTAAAACAAACGGAGCAGTGGCGTACAAACAACAAACATCACCAATATCCCAGCCATTATTAGCGCACCAAGTTATTGCATGGTGCATCACATCCATGGTGGTAGCATAATCATCGGAGATATTTGAAGGCCGTAAAAATGGCACTTCAGCGCCATACTTTATCGCTACCTCGGCTATCTCAGCATCATCAGTAGAGACAATAACCTTATCAAAACAATACGAAGCAAGTGCAGCTTCGATTGAGTAAGCGATCATAGGCTTACCATGAAAGTGCTTAATATTTTTACGAGGAATACGCTTGCTGCCACCACGTGCAGGAATAATAGCAACGTTCATTATTTACCTGTCAAAATTTCGGTTACTACACGAACAACGGTATTTTGCTGTTCTTCCGTCATACCGTGGAACATTGGCAGTGAGATTGCTTCTTGATAGTAGCGTTCTGACTCAGGGAAGTTCCCTTCAGAATACCCCATCGCCTGATAATATGGCTGCGTATGAACAGGAATGTAATGCAAATTAACGCCGATACCATTTTCACGCAGCGCGTCAAAAACTTGTTTATGAGTTAATGGTATCTCATCTAACTTCAAACGAATTACGAATAAATGGAGACCTGAGTACGTGTTTTCCAGTTGATAAGGAAGAACTAAAGGTAATTCAGATAACATTTGATTATAACGCTTAGACAACACATGGCGCGCCGCAACAAATTCATCAAGACGTTGCATTTGCGTGACACCCAATGCCGCTTGAAGTTCTGTCATGCGGTAGTTAAAACCTAAATCAACCTGTTGGTAATACCAGCCACCGTGAGAAGTTTCCGTCATCATTTCAGGATCTCGTGTAATACCATGACTGCGCAAGAGAGCCATTTTATCCGCTAGCTCTTTCTGGTTCGTTAATGCAGCACCACCTTCAGCCGTTGTGACAATTTTTACAGGGTGAAAACTGAACACTGTAATATCAGAATACTTACAATTACCGATTGGTTGTTCATGATATTGACCACCAATAGCATGAGAAGCATCTTCAATGACTTTAAAGCCGTATTCTTTGGCTAGCTTAGCAATGGATTCCATATCACAAGGCTGACCACATAAGTGAACAGGAACAACGACTTTAGGTAGAGTTCCAGTAGCTTTAGCAGTAATTAGCTTTTGCTCTAGCTTTTTAGGGCACATGTTATAAGTTGCTGAATCAATATCAACAAAGTCAACTTTAGCTCCGCAATAAAGACCACAGTTTGCAGATGCTACAAAAGTAATAGGAGATGTCCAAAGCCAATCTCCTTTGCCTAAACCCAAAGCGAGACAAGCAATATGTAGAGCGGAGGTTGCACTATTCACTGCTAACGCATACTGAGCACCAGTATGTTCTGTTAACGTTTTTTCAAACGCAGGAACTTGTGGTCCCTGAGTTAGGAAATCAGATTTAAGAACATCAACTACACTATCAATGTCTTGTTGACTGATATCTTGCTTGCCGTATGGAATCACTGTTTTACTCACACTGTAAATTTAGGGTCAACATGTTCTTTGATTAAGTCGCGTAGACCTTCAATCGTTTCCCACTCAGTATTGGTGCCTGAGTTGTATTTAAAGCCAAACGGTACTTTTTCAGCTTTATGATGATTCATGTACTCATCTTCTGTGTATGTAAAAGAGACAGAAGGAAGGATCGCGTAATAACGACCCAAATCAATTGTATTGAGAGAATCAGTATCAGTGATCATTTCTTCATGAAGTTTTTCTCCTGGGCGAATGCCAACAACCTTCGTTGCCATGTCCGGCGCAATAGCTTCAGCGATGTCTAGAATTTTGTACGAAGGGATCTTAGGAATAAAGATCTCACCACCCAAATGGTTTTCAAGTGCATACATGACCATATTCACGCCATCTTGAAGAGAAATATTAAAACGCGTCATCTCTTCATGTGTAATTGGCAGTACACCTTCTTCTTTTTTCTGCATAAAGAATGGAATAACCGAACCACGAGAGCCCATAACATTGCCGTAACGTACGACACTGAAACGAATGTCCTTTGAGCCTTTAATATTGTTCGCAGCGGCAAATAGCTTATCCGATGCAAGTTTCGTAGCACCATATAAGTTAATTGGTGCACATGCCTTATCGGTCGAGAGAGCAACGACATCTTTCACACCACACGCAAGAGCTGCACTAATCACATTCTCTGCGCCATCAATATTGGTGCGAATACATTCAGTCGGGTTGTACTCAGCAGTGTCTACTTGTTTGATAGCAGCGGCGTGGATAATGACATCAACACCTTCACAGGCTTGAATCATACGGTTACGATCACGTACATCGCCGATGAAGAAACGTAATTGTGGGTAATCTTTTTGAGGATAGTTTTGCTTAATTTCAAACTGTTTTAGTTCATCACGAGAAAATATGATGATTTTCTTTACGTCTTGATAGCGCTCTAAAATCGTTTTAATAAACTGTTTACCAAATGAACCTGTGCCACCTGTAATTAATACTGTCTTATTGTTTAACATACTAAAATCTCTACTAATTCTTATCTAAATGCTTATTTTTTTTCAGCTTAGCTTCTTGCTCTAAGTACCACAGGCCTGCGTATTTATTAAATGAGGATTGAGCAAAGTTCATCGCCATCAATAGACCACGACTACCGTCTAAAAATCCCAACCGGATAATGTAAATTAGAAAAAATGTCCAAACTGAACGAAGGATTGCAAACGGAATCCCCAAACTCGGTTTACCTTTACTGTAGTACTTCTTCGTGGTTTCCCAACCATAAACACGACTTTTCTCCATAAGGTGATCAAAGCCGCGTAATGAGTTATGCATCAAAAAGCCTTTCTTTAAAGTAGAAACTTTTCCTTCAGTTTCTACATTGGCATGCACAACCACTTTAGTGATCGAAGCTCCATCACACTTAAAAAGACGTTTAGGGGCTCTAGATGAACGACCAAAGCGCATTTGTTTACCTAGAATCAGATTGCCCCAAGGGAGTTTAAAAGCAACTTCTTCTAGTTTTGGATCACTTAATTGATGCGTTATCTCTGATTTCATCTCTTCATCTAAGTACTCATCAGCATCGATTATTAAAGCCCAATCACACGTAGCCTGCTCAAAAGCCCTAGCTTTTTGATAACCATCTCCCGGCCAATCTTCTGTAACCCAGATTTTATCTGTGTATTCTCGTGCTATTTCAACTGTTTTGTCCGTACTACCAGAATCATAAACAATTATTTCATCAGCAAAACCTTTTAGCGATTCGAAACAAGGTCGAATGCGGTCTTCTTCGTTTTTACAAATAATTAACGCTGATAATGTTCTCATTGAATCAATATACCTTTTTCATTGAGCTAGTTTGAATGGCCTAGTAAACGTTCAAAATACTTTAAGTGTTCAGCCACTGTCACTTTAGAGCTAAAGTAGCGTGCTAGTCTCTCTTTAGCAGCAAGCCCCATATCTGAGCATTGTTGTTTATCCTGAGCGATTTTATTAATCGCTTCACCTAGCGCCTGAGCATCAGCAGTGGGAACAATAAAACCTGTTTTTCCATCATCGACAAGCTCTGGAGCTCCGCCTGTAGTGGTAACAACGGATGCTGTTCCATTAGCCATCGCTTCAATAATTGTACGAGGTAGCCCCTCACCACTAACGGATGGCTGTACCTGAATATCAGCCATGGCCATTAACGATGGAATGTCTTTTCGATGACCAATATAGTGAATTCTATCTGAGATCGGGCTATTTTTCATCTCGTCGAAGTGGGGCTCATAGCCACTACCCGCGAGAACCAGATGAAAATTGGGTACTGTAATATATTTAGTCGCCTCAAGGAGGATAGATATTCCCTTGCTAGGGCGCACGTGCGCTGCGCAAAAGGCAACAACATCTGTCTGACTCAACTCAAGCGACTCTCTAGACGTTGGTTCGACTTGATACCACTCTAATTGATGTCCCTTATAAATAGTTACGACATTATCTCTGTTTTTCCAAACTCGCTTGATGACATCCTGTCGAACTGCCTCCGACACACAGACTACGCCATCTACGCGAGGGTGCAGTTGCGTCAGATAAGCACTTGGATCATGTCTATACAAGCCACCCGTTGTTCCTCGGTAAGCAATCAGCTTCACCTTGAGACCAATGCATGCAAATGCGGCATTAGGTATAGTCTTTGAGTTAAAGGCGTAACATATGTCATATGCCCCACTCTTTAGTTCGCTTCTAATTCTCTTAATCGTGTCAAAGCAAATCTTTCTTTTGGGGTAGCAATCGATAACCTTGATGCCACTTTTCCGAAGCCTGTCGACATACTCAGACTCACCTTGGGTCATCACAGTCACGGAGTGACCTTGATTTGCAAGTTCTACAAATATTTCCGCTTCAGGGCGAATACTATTCCAAGCATGTAGATACGATGCACAAACTAAGATTTTCATTATTCAGCCCTAGAATTTCCAATAGTTTAATGATTTACGGATTTTAAAGTTACGAATCCAATTTTTTGGCTTGTTATCTTGCCAGCCGCTTTCTAGTACATCAGTAATAGCGTTAAGAACTCTAGCCGACGATTGCCCATCTAAATATGGCGTTATTGACGGGCCGTAATGAGCGATGGCTTTATCTCTGTCTTCATCAGGTAGCATCGCTTGTTGAATTGCCGACTCTAATTGTTCAGCCTGAGCAATATTAATAAAGCTTGCTTGAGGGTCTCGATTATTTACCGTGACAACAGGCTTATTGAGCAACAAGAATTCCTGAAATATCGATGAGTTGTCACACACCATAACATCAGCACGATGCTGCATTTCAATCACTCGGTCATTATCGAAAAAGAGAAGATTATCCCCTTCCAATGCCTGATATTTCGTTCTCGTCTCTTGATTCATTTTAGGATGAAGAGTCACTAACCATTGCCACTGGCTTTGTTGACTTAGGCGCTTAAGCTCTTCATAAACCAATTCCGCACACGATAAGCTTGGCGAAAAAGTGGAAGCAAACAGAATTTGAGGTCTCTCATGACGCTTCTCACTAGCTTGATAATTCAACAAGCTATCGAGCTTCAGCCATCCGGTCTCTTTCACTTGAAAATAGCCGCGCTGCTTAGCTAGCGGTTCAAGCGAGCTTGTTCTTTCATGGCCTTCAGTGCAATACAAATCAAATAGACCACGCTCAGGGTATAAGTTCCCTCGTTTACTCTCATTCAAACCATGAAACACTTGCACCTTCAACCCTGGAATAAACGCAGGAATGCGATCACCGGGCACTAAAACAGCTGAAGGGTTAAAGGAGACAGCTTCAACTAAAGAGACGCTCTGCTCTTGATCCAGTAAAAGATGTTCAGAAGCATCTTCACCAACAAGCAACCACTTAACCTCATGGCCGAGTTGCTTCGCGTAATCATAGAATGGGCGAAGAATAGCAAATGAATAGTTTTGCTCGACGTAGAGCAAGAAACGATAGCTTTGATCGGTTTGCATAAGCGATGAGATAAAATTCACCATGTCCGTTTGAAATTGCAACTAAGCATTTAATTATAACGCTCTTTACTTTCGAGATTGAAGAAAATACTCTTCTCGATACTGATTTTACCTTCTGGTGTCACTGTTCTTATGCTTATACGACTTATCTATACTCTCATATTGTCATTAGCCTCTCCGCTACTGCTGTATGGGCTTTATAAGAGCAAACCAGGAAAACCCAGTTTTGGTCAGCGTTGGAAAGAACATTTCGGCATCACGCCGCAAACTCAAGGTAAGAATCCTATCTGGATTCATGCTGTGTCGGTTGGTGAATCTATTGCTGCAATACCGGTCATTAAACAATTGAAGCTGCGAGATCCAAATCAAGCCATCATTGTTACCACCACAACCAGCACGGGTGCTGAACAGATAGACAAGCTTGGTGATTTGGTCGAGCACCGCTACATGCCGATTGATTTTTCTTGGTGTGTTCGGGGTTTTTTGAAAGCAGTTCAACCTAAACAGATGCTAATCATGGAAACCGAATTATGGCCAAACACACTACATTGCGTAGCTAAAGCAGGGATACCGATTTCAGTGCTCAATGCTCGCCTATCCGAACGCTCGTGCCAGCGTTATGCTAAATTCCAAGCCGTTTTTAACCTCTTAGCCAAAAGCCTCTCTCAAGTACTTTGCCAATACCCAAGTGATGCTGAGCGTTTTATACGATTAGGGTTAGATAAAGCATCTGTGCATGTGACTGGGTCGATCAAGTTTGATATTGACGTTTCAGCTGAACAAGTATCAAAAGGCAAAGCGTTACGTGAACAAATTGGCTTTGAACGCTGTGTGTGGATAGCAGCCAGCACTCATCAAGGCGAAGATGAACTTATCTTAGACGCTCATAAACAGCTCCTTAAAGACAACCCTAAGACCTTACTGATGATTGTGCCTCGTCATCCAGAGAGATTTAATCAAGTGACGGGACTGGCTAAACAACACCAATTCAACACCATCACTCGAACGAGTCAGCAACCAATTACCTCTGATGTTGAAGTGTATATTGCGGATACGATGGGAGAAATGTTGGTATTACTCGGCGGATCTGATGTGTGCTTTATGGGAGGGAGCCTTGTGGGCGATAAGGTAGGTGGCCACAATCTTCTAGAACCGGCGGCCTTGCAGTTACCTCTACTCAATGGTCCTAGCTACTTTAACTTCAGCGAGATCACAGACAAACTGCTGGAAGCTCAAGCCGTCACTATTTGTCAAAACAGTAATGAAATTGCAGGCCAGCTAAGAGAGCTATTCACTCAACCTAACTTGCGTAAAAAAAGAGGCTTAGCAGCTTATCAAGTAGTTGAGCAGAACCGAGGAGCGTTGGATAAAACCTTGGCATTCATTCTTAATTAATGGCCTTCTTAGCTAGTCACCACTCTTAACTAACAGCACTTGGTAGCCTTGCAATAACAGTTCCCAATCCTGCTCTTGCCATTGAATCTGGCGCTTGTTCACTTCTTTTAAGAACGAGCGCTTTAAGCGACTCAAGTTGCCTTCTTTCCAGTCATCACCCGCTTGATGACCACACTTATCAAAGTCAATAATCCACACGTTTTGCGAGTCATCAAGCAAGATATTATGAATGTTGAGATCGGTATGATTAACCCCAGCATCGTGCATCTTGCGTACCTCTTGCCCAATTCGACGATAAACATCCGCATCTATCGGGCCATTGACCAAGACATCAACCAGATCTTTGGCATTGGGAATTCGTTCAGACATTAAGTCCGCTCGATAAAGTAGTCCGCTTTTAATGGCTCTAGCAGCAATAGGCTTCGGTACATTCACACCTGCGTTTGCCAATATCTTTAGGACATTAAGCTCCATAGCGCAGCGAGTACTCTCCCAATCAGAGAAACGATATTGGTCTTCGACTAGCTTCCCAAACAATCCGCCACGGCGATAATGGCGCAATGCGGCCTGTATTCCATCAAGCTGAATGAACCATGTGGTACCGCGTCCTTGAGCACTGCCTGAAATGGCGTCTTGTTGCTGCCAATATTCAGCCTCAAAAATCTGAGCAATATCGCCCTCTGGTACCTGAGCCAAAAGTTCAGGGTCGTACCAAATTGTTTGGTTCTTGGTGCTAATCGTTTCCATCTATGAGGCCTTTGGGTCGCTTTTCGTCATTGCTATTTTACAACTAATGCGAGTATCTGCATAATTCTGATGTTATTCACTTTTTTCGGGCACTTTATGTCACTGTTCTCAACTGCACCTCAATCTCTTTGCATACTTCGCCTCTCCGCGATTGGCGATGTTTGTCATGCTATTTCTGTGGTTCAAGCCATCCAGAAGCAGTGGCCTGAAACGAAAATCACTTGGATAACGGGCAAAATAGAAGCCATGCTGATCGGCGATCTACCCGGTATTGAGGTGATTGTTTTCGATAAGAAACAAGGCTTCAAAGGAATGCGTGAATTATGGCGTCAGCTATCTGATCGTAAATTTGATGCACTTCTGCATATGCAAGCCGCACTCAGAGCCAGCGTGCTATCTTGGGGGATAAAGGCGAAGTGCAAAGTGGGATTTGGCAAAAACCGTACTCGTGAAATGCAGTCACTCTTTACCAACCACCATCTACCTATTTCAGATAAGTTTCATGTGTTGGATAACTTTGCCGAATTTGCTCGCTACATTGGTGCCCCCTTCGATAAGCCTCAATGGGATATCCCTTTAACACCTGAAGATGAACAACTCGCAATTAGCACCATGGCAGACAAGCCGACCTTGGTTATCTCCCCAGCTGCAAGCAAAGATTCACGCAATTGGTTAACTGAGCGATATGCAGCTATTGCTGATTATGCTGTCGAACAAGGCATGCAAGTGGTGTTATGTGGTTCTCCGGCACCAAGAGAAGTTAACCTTGGTAGCGACATCGAAAAATTATGCCAGTCACCAGTAACCAACTTGATTGGCAAAACGAACTTGAAGCAACTGACTGCCGTACTGAAACATGCAACGGTGGTATTGGCACCTGATACTGGCCCAGCCCACTTGGCAACTACGCAGTCAACGCCTGTAATCGGCTTGTACGCACACAGCGACCCTCGTAGAACAGGACCTTACAACGATCTCGATATCGTAGTGAGTGTTTATCAACAGCACGTAGAAGCACAACAAGGTAAACCAGTCGCAGACCTTCCATGGGGAACCCGTGCTAAAGGCGATGACCTGATGAAAGACATCACACTCGATATGGTAAAGCAGCAACTCGATAAGGCCTTAAACTCTAGTAAAGCACCGAATTCGAACACTACATTAAGCAAGGACAGCTAAAATGAGCACACACGTTATTTATCCAGGAACTTTTGATCCGGTGACCAATGGCCACCTTGATATCATTGTTCGTGCCGCTAGCATGTTTGACCATATCACTGTTGGAGTAGCAGCGAGCCCAAGTAAAAAAACCATGTTTGAGTTAGATGAACGTGTAGAGTTGTTACGTGATGCGGTGTCTCACTTACCTAACGTATCTGTAGAGGGATTCTCAGGGTTACTAGTCGACTTTGCTAAACAGCAGCAAGCAAACGTATTAGTACGTGGTCTAAGAACAACCATGGACTTTGAGTACGAGTTTGGTCTCACTAGCATGTATCGTAAGCTCCTACCTGGCCTTGAAAGCGTATTTCTGACCCCTTCAGAAGAGTATGCTTTCCTCTCTTCAACCATTGTTCGTGAAGTCGCTATACACGGAGGGGATATTAGCCAGTTTGTACCTCAAAAAGTAGCAAACGAAATCACAATAAAAACAGCCAAATAATTCTCTTTATCTACTCCGAAAAACAAAAATAGCGCTCATTGAGCGCTATTTTTAATTCAAAGCTATCAATTACTACAGCGAGTAATAAGCTTTATACCAATCTGCGAAAGCTTTGGCGCCTTCTTGGATTTTTACTTGAGGCTTGTAGCCAACCGCTTCAAACAAGTCTTCCGTATCAGCATAAGTTGCGTACACATCACCAGGTTGCATTGGCATGAAGTTCTTTTTCGCTTCAACACCAAGAGCGCCTTCTAATGCTTCGATGTAGTCCATTAACTTAACCGGGCTACCATGACCAATATTAAACACACGGTATGGTGCTGAACTGGTTGCTGGTGAGCCTTGCTCTACTGTCCAATCAGGCTGCTTTTCTGGAACTCGATCTTGCACACGAATAATGCCTTCAACAATATCATCGATATAAGTGAAGTCGCGCATCATGTCGCCATTGTTGTAAATGTCGATCTCTTTGCCCGCTACAATTAAGTTAGCAAACTTGAACATCGCCATGTCTGGGCGACTCCAAGGGCCGTAAACCGTAAAGAAACGTAGACCTGTTGTCGGTACATCGTATAAATGAGAATAGGTATGCGCCATTAGCTCATTCGACTTCTTGGTCGCAGCATACAACGAGATAGGGTGATCAACACTGTCTGCCGTGTGGAATGGCATTTTCTGGTTCAAGCCATAAACTGAGCTTGATGAAGCGTAAACTAGGTGCTCTACCTTGTTATGTCGACAGCCTTCAAGAATAGCTAGGTGACCGACAAGGTTGCTATCGGCATACGCCATCGGGTTATCAATTGAGTAACGAACGCCAGCTTGCGCCGCTAAGTGAATGACACGGTCAAACTTTTGCTCAGCAAACAGCGTTGCCATGCCTTCTCTATCAGCAAGATCCAGCTCGATGAAGGTCAGGTTTTCATGCTCAATGCGCTTTAGGCGATCATGTTTCAAAGAAACTTCGTAGTAGTCATTCAAGTTATCAATACCGATAACCTCATGCCCAGCTGCACATAGTCGTTCTGACACTGCAGAGCCAATAAACCCGGCAACGCCAGTTACTAAATATTTCATTCTACTATTCTCAATTCATATCATTAGTGTAATTGTAGCTACTAGCCTGCCTATCTACTAGCGTAAAAAAGTGAACATAAGTTCAGTTTTTTTATACTTGGCACTCTTCGCAATAAAACGTGTTCCTCTGCCCTATTTTTAACTCTTGAATAAGAGCTTCACAAGTAGGGCACTTTTCGCCTGCTTTGCCATACACTTTTAGCTCTTGAGCGAAATATCCCGGCTTGCCATCTACTTGGGCGAAATCTTTAAGCGTAGTACCGCCTTCTTTGATGGCGGTAGCGAGTACTTGTTTGATCTCTTGGGTCAACAAGACCCACTCTTCTTTTGTCACTTTACTTGCTGGGCGCAAAGGGCTAATACGTGAAGAAAACAGTGCTTCATTGGCGTAGATGTTCCCTACCCCGACCACCACTTTGTTGTCCATGATGAACTGCTTGACGGCGACTTTACGTTTCTCTGCCTTCTCGGCTATGTAATCGGCGTTGAAATCGTCAGTTAGCGGCTCAGGGCCAGAACCAAGCAACACAGGATGAATCTCATCAGGCGCCGACCATAACCATGCACCGAAGCGGCGCGGATCGTTATAGCGCAGTACTTTGCCGTTGGTGAGCTTAAGATCCACGTGATCGTGTTTGGCAGCAGGGAAGTCAGCGTCTAATACGCGCAGTGAGCCCGACATACCAAGGTGAACAATGGCAGTGCCAGTATCCGTTTCAATTAATAAGTATTTAGCACGACGCGAGATAGAGCGAATCACCTGCCCTTCTAATGCTTTGAGCTCTTGTGGGATATCCCAACGCAGCTTAGGCGTGCGAAAGGTAAGGGTTTTAATGGTCTCGCCAACTAAATGAGGCGAGATCCCCATGCGGCTTACTTCGACTTCGGGTAATTCAGGCATAATCTAGTCGTCCGATTTAGGTGGTTTGTCTGATATAGATAGCTTGTCTGATTTAAATGAAGGTTTCGAGCTAAAACTTGGAAACAGGTAGCTCTCTTCAATAGACATCGCCAACCACTGATCATTCCAGTTTTTTAACAACCAGAACTCAGGCAATTGATAATAGGTAATACGCTGGGGCTCTTCTTGGTCTTGATACCATACTTCGATGGTGTGCGGTGTCTTTAACCGAGGCGTAAGATCTGTGTAGGTCTGTGAGTCGACTTCCGTGCCCACAAGCTCTTTCCAACGTTGTGACAGCTCTTGTGCATTGGTGGCTTGAGGGAAGTCCGTACCTTGGAACTGGTAAACCCATTGATTGTCTTGTTGAATGACAGACCACTTAGCAAAGTGCAACGCTTGAAGCTCTGCTTTTGGATTCAGGAGATAAGGATAAGGGCTATCAACCTGCGGTTCAGGCTCGATAAGGTACGCTTTGATCAATGTTGGAAGGTTTAACACGCCAATAAAAGCGATCACACTGAACATGAGTATGTTGTTCCACCGGCGTCCACGATATCTCATCTGATTCTGCTCATCTAACCTATTGAACATTCAGTATATCGTGAAAGTGGCAATACTTGCTATGTTGCGCAGTTTTCTATCTATCAGACGCTATATCAAGCGCTATATCAAGCGCTATATCAAGCGCTATATCAAGCGCTACATCAAACAAGAGCAATTGAGTTACTCAAATTTTAGATATAAAAAAACCCAGCGATTAAACTGGGTTTTTCAATTCTTTCTTCTACTGAAGAAGAGCAAAAAAGCATCAATTACTTGATTTTAGCTTCTTTGTACATAACGTGTTGGCGAACTACTGGATCAAACTTTTTGATCTCAAATTTGCCTGGCATGTTACGCTTGTTCTTATCAGTTGTGTAGAAGTGACCAGTACCTGCAGAAGATACTAGACGAATTTTCTCACGAATGCCTTTAGCCATTGCTTAATTCCTCTTAAACGTTTTCGCCACGTGCACGGATATCAACAAGAACAGCATCGATGCCTTTCTTATCAATGATACGCATGCCTTTAGCAGTTAGACGTAGTTTAACAAAACGTTTTTCGCTCTCTACCCAGAAACGATGAGTTTGTAGGTTCGGCAGAAAACGGCGCTTAGTAGCATTGCGTGCGTGTGAACGGTTGTTACCCGTTACTGGACGCTTACCAGTTACTTGGCATACTCGGGACATGAATGTCTTCTCCAATCGTTTCAGCTCGATATCAACCTTGGTGGCCGAACCTCTCTATCAATTAAAATAGAAGGTAAAAACCGTTATGGAAAATCCATACAAGGCTATCAAAGGTCGCGCATTATACTAACTTGACACGCATTGCTCAAGACCCGAACAGATCCTTTTTACGGATTTCGTGATCTTTTTTTGTGCAGCGCAGCTTGCTTGAGTAATCAGAGCTGATTTTAGGTCTAAAAATGTGGGCGGAATAATAGCAGATTTAACGCAACTAACAACCTAAAATGTGATTCAAATCCATCCACGTTCTGCAAAAGAGACAACTTCGCCATCTCCAACCACAAAATGGTCGAGTATTCGTATGTCCACCAGCGCCAGTGCATCGGTTAATCGACGTGTAATCCGCCTATCGGCTTGGCTTGGTTCTGCAACACCCGAAGGATGGTTGTGAGCCAAAATTAATGCCGCCGCATTGTGATGAAGTGACCGTTTAACCACTTCCCTCGGGTAAACCGATGCGGCATCGATGGTTCCTTCAAACATCACCTCACCCTTTATTACCCTATTTTGGTTATCGAGGAACAATATATAGAAGGCTTCTCGCTGGCGATCGCGCAACATGCTCGAGAGATAAAGCTTAGTATGACTTGGGCTAGTAAGCGCATCTCCACGAGATAAAGTCTCTGCTAGATAACGCTGCGTCATCTCTAACACAGCTTGCAATTGAACATACTTGGCCTGCCCCATCCCTTTATGAGCACAAAACTCTTCCTGCGTTGCTGAAAAGAGATGGCGGAGCGAGCCAAAGTCTTTGATCAACTTGTCTGCGAGTTCCAAGACGTTCATTCCTTGTGTCCCTGTTCGCAGGAATATCGCGAGCAGTTCCGCATCACTCAAGGAATCAGGCCCTCTATTTAACAACTTTTCTCTCGGCATCGATTCGGCAGGTATTTTATCTATTGGCATATAAAGACAATCATTGGTCATGAACACAACCCATCACCTTAATGAGATCGTAATAAGAGATCCTTCGATAGAGGTCAAAGGAAACGAGACACTAACAAAATCGTGTAATTGATAAGTTTGATAACACCAACTTGATGAGCGTCAACTCTGTTCGAGTTCTGCTTCTAGGCACTTATCCTTTGTTCTGATATCGTAAGTCGCAGAGAAATTAAGGAACAGAATCATGCAAACATTGGTTAATCAACTGAGTAACGCTGACCAACAAGGCCTAGCTGGAAAAAAAATCCTACTTGGCATTAGTGGTGGTATCGCTGCGTATAAATGTGCCGAACTGACTCGACGCTTAATTGAACGTGGAGCACAAGTACAAGTCGTGATGACAAATGCAGCCAAGGAGTTCATTACTCCTCTCACCATGCAAGCCGTCTCTGGAAGGCCAGTGTCTGATAGTTTGCTTGATCCTGCTGCTGAGGCTTCCATGGGGCACATTGAGCTCGCAAAATGGGCTGATTTGGTATTACTAGCGCCAGCAACCGCTGATCTGATTGCGCGCATGACAGCTGGCATGGGTAACGACCTACTGACCACTTTGGTTCTAGCAACCGATGCGCCAGTTGCGGTATCTCCGGCAATGAACCAACAGATGTACAGCCACCCTGCCACTCAAGAGAACATCGCAACACTAAAACGTCGTGGTTGTGAGATTTGGGGACCGGCGGCTGGCGAACAAGCGTGTGGTGATGTGGGAATGGGTCGCATGCTAGAGCCTATGCAGCTCGTGCACCGCTGTGAAGACTTCTTCCAACCTAAACCTCTTGCTGGTCGCTCTGTGTTAATCACGGCGGGTCCAACTCGTGAAGCCATTGACCCTGTGCGTTACATTACCAACCACAGCTCGGGCAAGATGGGCTATGCTCTGGCTGAAGCGGCAGCGAAACAAGGCGCAACAGTAACTCTAATCAGCGGTCCTGTATCACTCGCGACACCAAATAAGGTTAATCGTATCGATGTCGACAGCGCTCAACAGATGTTTGATGCCGTTACTGATCACGTCGCACAACATGATATTTTCATCAGCTGTGCCGCGGTTGCCGATTACCGCCCAGAGACCATTGCAGACCAAAAGCTTAAGAAGGTCGATGGTAAAGACGATATGACCATTCAAATGGTTAAGAACCCAGACATCGTCGCTTCTGTCGCTTCAATGACCGAAGGTCGCCCATTTACTGTCGGCTTCGCAGCTGAAACTCAAGATGTTGAAAAATACGCGCGCGGTAAGTTAGAAAGAAAGAACCTCGACATGATTTGCGCCAATGACGTTTCTGTCGAAGGCCAAGGCTTCAATAGCAGCAGTAATGAATTGCACCTTTATTGGAAAGACGGTGATAAATCTCTGCCACTGGATAGCAAAGACACACTTGGTTTCCAGATCCTCGATCAGATCCAACAGCTTATTGGTGCATAAACGCACAAATTTGCTCTGACAATCTGCTGACACCTCTCGATTCTGTTGACCTAGGGCTCACAAAACTAGGAAACAGAATTGATTGGTGTTTATAATCCTTCTTCACTCAATCCTCATCTTTAGGAAAGGAAGTAAATAGATGGCTGGTGCTCGAAAATCAAACCGTCGTGAAGAAATCCTACAAGCTCTCGCACAAATGTTGGAATCGACCGAAGGTGCTTCTCGTATCACAACGGTAAAGTTGGCCAAGCAAGTGGGTGTTTCTGAGGCTGCGTTATACCGCCACTTCCCAAGCAAAGCTCGCATGTTTGAAGGCCTAATCGAGTTCATTGAAGAAGCGTTGATGTCTCGAATCAACCGTATTCTGGATGAAGAGAAAGACACGCTAGAGCGCATACGCCTAGTGCTACAACTTATCTTAGTTTTCTCAGAACGTAACCCTGGCCTAACTCGAATTTTGTCTGGTCATGCTCTAATGTTTGAAAATGAACGACTGCGTGATCGCATCAACCAACTTTTCGAACGCATTGAGACGCAACTTCGCCAAATCCTGCGTGAAAGAAAACTTCGTGAAGGGAAATCATTCCCGGTTGATGAGAAAATCTTAGCTGCTCAGCTGCTCGGTCAAGTTGAAGGCAGCTTGAATCGATTTGTTCGCTCAGACTTCAAATATCAACCAACAGAAAACTTTGATGCTTATTGGGCACTGCTAAGCGCTCAGATTAAGTAGCAATCAAATTAAGTGGCAATCAAATTAAGTGGCAATCAAATCTTAAGTGATGGTTATGACGACGAAAACTTCTTCAGCAAACGGCACAGCACAACACGTGATTACTAAGCCGCCTTTTACTCTAGCTCTACTTCACCCTAAATATTGGGGTGTATGGTTTGGTTTTGGGTTATTGGCGCTTATTGTTAACGTTCTACCTTACCGCCTATTATTACTGTTAGGACGCTCATTGGGCACTTTGGGCGCTCGTTATGGTAAAAAACGCGTCGCAGTCGCCACTCGCAATTTAGAACTCGCCTTCCCAGATAAGCCAGCAGATGAAGTCGCGGCTATGGTCAGCGAGAACTTTAAGAATACGGGCATGGCGCTGATCGAAACCGGCATTACTTGGTTCTGGCCAACGTGGCGCTTTAAGCGAATCTTAGTAGATAAAGACACCCAAATGCTGCGTACGCACAAAGCCAATGGCAAAGGGGTTCTTCTCTGCTGTGTGCATGCCTTGAACCTAGAGATCACCGCACGAGCGATGGCTGTGCTCGGTATCCCTGGCTTAGGTGTGTATCGTCCACACAACAACCCTGCTTATGAGTTCATTCAATACCGCGGTCGCACCCAAAACGGCAATCGCCTAATTCACCGTAAAGATGTGAAGCGCATGATCCGAATCTTGCGTCAGGGTGAGATCCTTTTCTACCTTCCTGATCATGATTACGGTCGTAATAAATCTGTATTTGTGCCTTTCTTCGCCGTGCCTGATGCGTGTACGACGACTGGTACTAGTATTCTGGCTTACACTAGCCGATGCGCGATTGTTCCAGGATCTGGCTTTAGAAACGACAACGGCAAATATGAAATCATGGCCGATGAGTCCATCGAAGATAACTACCCGCAAAAAGATGAGAAAGCGGCAGCCGCTTACATGAATAGCTATCTTGAGAAGATTATCTTACGCGCACCAGAGCAGTGGATGTGGCTACACAAGCGTTTCAAAACTATGGAAGACCCAGAAGCTGAACGCGGCATTCGTTACAAATAGAGCGCCTATCTTTAGATAAGAAAATAGTTCGCTTTAATAGAAAAGTAAAAGGCCCGAAAGAGTTATCTCTCTCGGGCCTTTTTGATTTTTCGATTCTAAACTTAGAGCGCTAAACCGTAAGGTTCGACGCTTCAGGGATTAGATTCCGTATTGAGCGCGGTACGCCTTTACTGCGTCTAGATGTGCTGCATCTGTGCCTTTCTCTTCAAGGAAAGTCACAAGGTCAGTCAGGCTAACGATTGAGATAATTGCACAACCGAAGTCACGCTCTACTTCTTGAATCGCAGACAACTCGCCTTTGCCCTTCTCTTGGCGGTCAATCGCAACCAGAACACCCGCTAAATCAGCGCCGTTTGCTTGGATGATTTCCATCGACTCACGAATCGCAGTACCAGCAGTGATCACGTCATCAACTAACATGATGCGACCTTCAAGTTCGCTACCCACTAGGTTGCCACCTTCACCGTGGTTTTTCGCTTCTTTACGGTTGAAACAGTAAGGCGTGTCCACATCGTGGTGATCTGCCAGTGCAACCGCTGTCGTCGTTGCAATTGGGATACCCTTGTATGCAGGGCCAAATAACACATCAAACTCAATGCCAGAATCAGCCAATGCTGCTGCGTAGAAGCGACCTAAGCGTGCTAGGTCACGACCTGTATTAAACAATCCAGCATTGAAGAAGTAAGGGCTCTTACGGCCAGACTTTAAAGTAAACTCACCAAACTTAAGTACTTCTTTCTCTAGTGCAAATTCAATAAATTCACGTTGATATGCTTTCATGCTCATCCTCTAAATTAATTTACTTTCCAATTCCTAACTTCCGATTACTTCGAAAGTTAACGATGATGTATTTTCTAAATAGATAGCTCTACAACAAGGCAGCAAAGTTTTTCAGCCCTATGAGCATAGGGAACCTATGTGATTAGGGTGAAAAATTGCAGCTAACACAGGTGTAGAGTTATATATGACGAAAATAAAAAAATAGCCCCCATTTGGGAGCTATTAAAAATAATTAGTCGGCCAACGCAGCTTTCTGCGCTTCGACGATATCGGCAATACCCTTATTCGCCAAGGCTAAAAGCTGCATCAGCTCTTCGTGGCTGAACGGTTCGCCTTCTGCGGTGCCTTGAATCTCAATCATCTTACCGTCTTCCGTCATTACAACGTTCATATCGGTATCTGCTGCTGAGTCTTCAACGTACTCAAGGTCACACAGTGCTTGTGCACCAACGATGCCCACTGAAACTGCCGCTACGTGGCCTTTCATTGGGTTCTTTTTCAGTTTACCGCTTGCTAGTAAGCTGTTGATAGCATCAGCCATTGCAACGCTTGCACCTGAGATAGAAGCAGTACGTGTACCGCCGTCTGCTTGGATAACATCACAATCGACAGTGATCATGATTTCACCCATTACTTTCAGGTCAACAACAGCACGTAGGCTACGCGCGATCAGACGTTGGATTTCCATCGTACGACCACCTTGCTTACCGCTCGCCGCTTCACGACGGTTACGAGTGTGCGTTGCACGTGGCAGCATGCCGTATTCAGCGGTTACCCAACCCTTTCCTTGGCCTTTTAACCAACGCGGTACGTTTTCTTCTACCGTCGCATTACATAGAACTTTAGTGTTGCCGAACTCAACTAATACAGAACCTTCAGCATAAGCTGTGTAGTTACGAGTAATTTTAATTGGACGAATTTGATCTACAGCGCGGTCATTTGGACGCATTGGTATCTACCTTATTAACAGTCTGAAGTGATTTACTATCGAAAGAGTGCATCACCTAAGAAAGGGGTGAGACAGTTTTGATTGGGGCAAGATTATATAGCAGTTTATCATGCAAAGCTATCCATCATGAAAGGCGACAAGCTTCGGGAGCACACCATATCGTGATACTATGCGTGCGCGTTATTTTCAGAATGATAAAAGACAGGAAAATTCGATGATTTATAGTATGACCGCGTATGCACGCAAAGAAGTAAAAGGCGATTGGGGTACAGCAGTATGGGAAATCCGTAGTGTAAACCAGCGCTACCTAGAAACTTACTTCCGTATGCCTGAACAGTTCCGTGGTTTAGAACCAATCTTGCGTGAGCGTTTCCGCAAGCGTCTAGCGCGCGGCAAGGTTGAATGTAACCTACGTTTTGAAGCAAACCCAGCAGCGAAAGGCGAGCTAAGCATTAACGAAGGTTTGGCTCAGCAAGTAATCAACGCCGCTAACCAAGTAATGACCATGACAGGTGAAGACAGCCGTCTGAACCCATTCCAAGTTATGAACTGGCCTGGCGTGATGGAAACGCCAGAGCAAGACATGGATGCCATCAACAAAGATCTACTGGAAGCATTCAACGATGCCATCGCAGAGTTCATTGATGCTCGTGCTCGTGAAGGCGAGAACATGAAGGCGCTAATCGTACAGCGCTTAGATGCGATCACTGAAGAAGTGGTTAAAGTTCGCACACGCATGCCTGAGATCCTAGAATGGCAACGTGAGCGCCTTCTTACCAAATTTGAAGATGCTAAAATTGAACTTGAAGGTTCTCGTGTTGAGCAAGAACTTATCCTACTTGCGCAGAAGTCAGACGTAGCAGAAGAGCTAGACCGTTTAGACTCTCACGTGAAAGAAGCAAATGTCGTATTGAAGAAGGGTGGTGCTTGTGGCCGTAAGCTTGACTTCATGATGCAAGAGTTCAACCGTGAGTCAAACACGCTAGCGTCTAAGTCTATCAGCACAGACATCACAGCATCAGGCGTAGAGCTTAAGGTTCTTATCGAACAGATGCGTGAGCAGATCCAGAATATTGAATAACAGTTTGTCAGTAACACGCTGTGAATAAGCCATTAGCTGAATCAGTGTTGATTAGATCAAGATAAGCTCCTAGTTTTAGGGGCTTTTTTTATGGATACAATAATGCCAATCAGGATGAGTAAGTGAGCAGGTTGTTACGCAGGAGATTTGTTTGGAGCAAGGGATAGAACAGAGAAGCGGATGTAGCAAAGGATTTTAGAATATTTTGAGGGGGTATTACAGGTGGAACTAGAGGGGAAAGATTTAAGGGAGAAAGTGACGCAAGTTGCTAATGCAACCTGCGCCGACTTAAAATCTTATAGAGCTACAACGTTTGCAGCTTGAAGACCTTTTTGGCCTTGCTCTACTTCGAAAGACACTTGTTGGCCTTCTTTAAGAGTCTTGAAACCTTCAGATGCGATAGCACGGAAGTGAACGAATACGTCAGCGCCGCCGTTGTCTTGAGTTAGGAAACCGAAACCTTTCTCTTCGTTAAACCATTTTACTACGCCGTTTGTTTTGTTAGACATGATGTGTCCCTTATATAAAAATAAAAAATTAATCGCCAAAAGTGCGATGCGCTGAAAGCTTGAATTATTTAATGTATCTATGAAGCTAAGGGAAACACTGAGAATAACAATGAAGCAATACTAAGGGTTTTACTTTACAACTGGATGTTTCATTTAATAACCCTGAAAACAGAGCGACGCCATTCTTGGTGATCTTAGCCTGCTTGTAAAGCGTTATTTGGATAAATTGATGTTTTTTTGTTCAACTAACCCAATTAAAAACCCAACGATATCGCTGGGCTTCATTTATAAAACCTTAACGTTCAAAGTGTTACTCATCTGGCTGCTTGGTTCGAAGGTCTACATACGGCCAATAATGATGCCCAACACGAATCAAGAGTGTTGCAGCAGCTAAGATAAATGCCGCTAAAGATAACCAAACGATCAATACTGCATCGAGCTCTTTCATACCCAAAGTGATGTAACGAGCAATCGCCATCATCGCGATATAGATTGGGTATCGCACTGGGATCTTACCGTTCATCACAAACTGTTGAACCATCGCCAACACTTCTAAATAGATGAACATCAATAGAATGTCGGTCAGTTGTACACGGCGCTCAGCGAAGACATGCATGAACTCTTCGACCATCGCAAACAAGGTCGCGAGCGTGATCGCCACCAGCAATACCGCTTCCATAATGTGGAACACTTTTAAAAACGGCTTACTAGGGCGTGTTGATCTTTGCTGTACATTTCGCGTTCAACAATACATCGGTAGC
>NZ_JBGONY010000021.1:0-67818 GCF_041439375.1 Vibrio crassostreae
TAAATACCCAGCAACTCGCTGCAAAAATCAGCTCGAAAGATCAACACGCCCTAGTGTTATGCCTAAAACTATCCGCTAAATCAGTTTTAAAGAGCAACAAAAAAAGGCAAGATAACTGAATATCTTGCCTTTCTTTCATCATATTAGAACTGAGACTCTCTCTCGTGAGGTGTTATCGGAACGCCATCGCGCCTTTACCTACGCCTTCATAAGCCACAATTTGTAGTGATTGGTTTTCTACCAAACTTGGAGCAACTTGATCTGCAATATAGCCTGCCAGTAATTCCACCGTGGTATCCGTTGGCAAGATCTCTGTTTCACTCTTAGCAATCGCTAACTCAAATTCACCTTGTGGCGCTGTGTAGCGGAAGCCATAGTGACTTTCGTCATCAACACTTTTTGCGTGTTCACTCAGGTTAAGTGATGAAACTGAAACTTGGTCTTCTTTAGAACCTAAATAAATGTCTTCCCAACGCTGAGCAAATGCTTGTTCACGTTGCTCGTCACGCTGACCATCGACCACAATTTCGACTGGAGAACGGTGGCCATGCGCAATACGCTGACAATTACCATCGTGCTTTTTTAAACCATGGGTATAGTGGTAAAACGCGCCATTAATGTTCTCATGACGAAGGGTGATCTCTAACCCTGTGACGTTACTTGGCAGGTTATCGCGAAGAATATCATAAACGTGTGCGGTCACACTCTCGATAGTGATCGCTTCTGCATCAATCAAGCAATATGCTTCGTCAGGGCAATGTAGGTGGAGGCTCTTGTCACCACGCAACACATCAACCATAGAGTAGCCCGCTTTGCTCGCTTGAAGAACAATTGCAGCGCTTTGCATTGGCAGCAGCAAACGGTGATCAACGTGCTCATCGACAAGCTGTTTGATCTGCTTTTTGACCTTGCTAAAATCCAGCACCATGCTCATTTCATTAAGTTCACCAGACATGGTGACATCTAAAATCCAACTATCTCCTACGACCCCTCTGTGTTCACAGATGTATGAAGAATCGATAACGGTAAGGTCTCTTACAAATAGGTTCAAGTGGAACTCCTTAGTGCTTTAATGAGATACGGGAGGCTGAATAATGTTCAGCAGGCACTTCGTCTCATTGATGTCTGATAAAATAGGACGGGCAGGATGTTACAACGCGCTTATAAAGTCCACCTTTTTACACCGTCATTCGAGAAATGAACAAACCACGCTCAATTTCCGCTAAAACATAGGCCAATCTCATGCGAATAGCCATAAAACGCGTAGGGTTGCCCGGCGTTTCACGACACATTTTGCTTCAGCCAAAGACGCGGCGACACTCCGGCAACATGTTGAAAAGCACGTGAGAATCCTGAGTAGCTATTGTAACCCACTTCATCAGCAACCCAATTGATCGGCTTATTTTGCAATAGCAGAGATTGAGCTACAGAGACTCGCCACTTTTGCACATAGTCTCCCGGCGTTTCACCCACTTCTCGCTTGAACGCTTCAATAAACTGAGTGCGAGACATCGCGGCCAGTGACGCCATTTCGGCGATCGAATAATGACGAGCAGGTAATCGATGAATAGCCGTGACCGCCGAAGCCAATCGCGGGTGAGCAAGAGCCGAGAAAACGCCGCTATCAATTTTCTGTTGTTCAATGAGATGACGGAAAATCAAAGCCATCAAGGCATCACTCAACTTGTCCATTAAGTACTGCTGCCCCGACAATTCTTGGCTCGATTCATTAGATAACACCTCTATCACTGGCATTAAGTTAGGTGCTTCCTCAAACGGAATCACTATCACGTCAGGCAGAGCCGACAATAAAGGATTCATCTGCCCTGAACGATACTCCACGTTAGCACACACGACTTTCGCGCCGTCTCCCACGCCTTCAATTGCATGTGGTGTGCTATTCGGCAGATAAACAATGCAAGGCTGCGACAAATGCCGGTGTTCCGTGTGAGCGCTAGACAAGCTCAACTCCCCCGCGCTCAACACATGAAGATGCCCCTCTTTACCTTGTTGCGCGTTAAATGACGATACTCCACACAGGTTTCCTGAATAGAAAACGCCAGTGCGTATCGAGAAGTGTTCCATTAATTGTGAAAGCAGATCCATGCATCCTCCGAACGATTCGCTTAGTTTTTAGTTCTTTTGTCCCTCTATAGACCGGGCGAGTGGGCTAAATTATTTCAAACAAGATAACCAACACTGACAAGGAACTTGATATGTCACACATGAAATCGACCAGTCAAAAAATCACTCTATTGGCCGCGTTACTAGGCACCAGCTTTTCGTTAATGGCAGCAGACCTTGATATGAGTGTCGACAGCAATGATCTCGCGATTAAAGGTTATGACCCTGTCGCTTACTTTGCCAATGAAGGCCCAGTAAAAGGCACATCAGAGTTCACAGCGACCTACAAGAATGCGATCTATAACTTTGCGAGCAGTGAAAACAGAGATGAATTTCGAGCCAATCCAGAAGCCTATGCCCCTCAATATGGCGGTTACTGCGCGTTTGGGGTAGCGATGGGTAAGAAGTTTGAAACCGACCCTCTCGCTTGGAAGGTGGAAGATGGGAAGTTGTATCTGAACTTAGACAAATCGGTTCAAAAACGCTGGCTGGAGAACACACAAGAGTTCATCCAAGACGCTAACAGCAACTGGACAACCATCAAAACCGTAGAAGCCTATAAGCTCTAAGCTCTCGCCTACAGCACTTATCCATTGCCCATGAATAAAACGGAAGCGACCGAACGCTTCCGTTTTCATTGTGATTTTTCCAAAAGAGGTGAACCCAAAGCGATAGGTAACACCTACCAAGCCCATTTTATTCTATACTCCTAGCAGATAAGCTTTTCTTTTTATGGAAGAATAATGACATTACCTAGGATTTTGGTACTCGGCCTCTGCGCCCTATCGACACTGAGTTATGCCAACCCATGGCAGTTCGTCAAAAGTGAAGATGGCATCATGATTGATAAAAGGCCACACCGTGAAGGCTTGGTCGAAATACGAGCGCAAATGCAAACGCCCACCACTTACTCCGGTTTTTTGTTGTTGCTTGAAGACAGCGAGAACGTGCCAAACTGGATAGATAATGTGTCGCAAAGCCGTGTGTTGATGCAGATATCTGAAGATGAAAACATCGTCTATACCCAATTCAAAGCACCTTGGCCTGCCAGAGATAGAGACATGGTGACTTACTCAAAATACAGTATCGAGGATGGGCAATTTGTCTTGTCGATAAAGGATGCGTCGAACTATTTGGCGAAAGAGTCGGGGTACATTCGAATCTATGATGTGGACGCACTTTGGACACTGCAACCGCTGACTAATGGCAATACCTACATCACCTACACCGCTTATGCGAACGCAGGTGGCATCCTACCGAATTGGTTGATGAACAAGTTATCGATAGGCAGTGCACTGAGCACGTTTAAGGGACTGAAAGAACAGTTACCAAAGTACCAAGGCCAACAGCATCCTAACCTGCCAAGTGAGTCTCGCTAACGGTAAAATTAGACAAGTAAATAGAGGAAATAAAGGTAAAGACTAAGGTCTTCTAGCGAGGTCACGAGCTAAGATAAGCGCCAAACCAAACACCTGAAGAAACAGGGCAATATTCTGATAGAAAGCCATTTTCTCATCAAGCCTTTGGATTAATTCAACTAAGGTCAGGTTATCCAAATAGTAGTCATCGATTCGAGTTCGTTGCGATTCTTGAGCACTGTTTATCAGCATCATCAGTTTCGGCAAGTTAGCCAAAGAGATATTTGGCACTTCGCTACTCACCCAACGCCTAAGTTGCCCGCGCAGTGCTTCATCAAGAACAGTGGTAGGCTGCACCGTTTCTGGTTTATCAAGGTGAATCAGAATCGCTTCGCGCTTGCGCTCTAGGGTTTCGATCGTATTCCAAGCAAGCTGTATTGAGTACACATTGCCGAATTTTCGATCGTTATATTCCGCTTTCTCAGCTTCAATTTTATCGAGCACCAAGCTCGACATGACAATCGCCATGATGTTGAGTATCAAGCCTGCGAGGACAATCGCCCAAGCAGGTGGAAGGCGCAACGCCATAATGCTTCCTAGAACATTTTATCAAAAGGTAGGTAAGCTAAGTTTAGGACAACTAAAGATACCATGCTGGCAAAGGTCAAATACATGCCTTGCTTTCTTCCCTTTAGACTGCGAGCAAGAATACTTTTTCCATGAACAATACGCCCAATAACAAAAGCAATACCAATAACATGGATCAGCCACACATTAGCACCGTTGAACTCTAGCAACGCCATCAATATCACTGTAATCGGAATATAATCCATAGCATTACTTTGAGCGGAACGAGCCACTTGTAACGATTCAATACCACCATCTGCGTGTGCCACTTGATTCTTTCTTCTTTGCTTAATCACTTCAATGGAAAGCCATAGCATAACCAAAGTGAGCAACGCAGCATATAACGCTGTAACCATTATCATTTCCTACTGGTTAGTTTATTCGGCGGGCTACCTCATAGTATCTGTATTCATAAAATAATGAGCATTCACGCCCGCGCACGTGTAAGAGATCTCTCACAAAAAACGTAAGAGATTACAATCAAGCTTCGCAGAAAAATCCTAGATTACAAACCCAAGCCCTTGTTTTGTATGAGTCCGCACAGTTTTCTTTGGATAAACCTGCAGATTATCTGCTTGAGGTGGATTGTGAGTAAAGCCTCTGCAGTGTTTAATACACATGTCGACAGGGAGTTGGCAGGAACAGGAAAAAGCCTAACGGATTAGGTATCTTCAGGATGAAGATTTGATGGCTTAGGATGAGTTATCAGCAAGGAAGTTATGCTCTAGGATAGAGTCGCTTATCAGGATGATGAGTTTGCAAGGACACCGCTAGGAAGGCGATGAATTGGATAGGTTAAAGGATTTAGCCACGTCAAGGAACGATGCAGGGAGCACTAGTTACCTATTGAAAGATAAGTAACGCGCAGTAGCAGGATGGCTACGAAAAGAATAGACCCCGTTTGGTGAAAGCCAAACGGGGTTTCCTTTTTTATAACGCCTAAAAGCGATTAGTAGCTAGCCGTTAAAAGTTACGTTACAAAATAATGTTCATCAGGAACATTGCACCAAAGGCATTCAATACCGAAATCGCGATCATCACCGGGATGTAGCGACCTTCAGTACCAATTGGTCCCATGATACGACCCATGTATTGCACTTGAGAACCCATCAAGTAGATAGCTGGCGCCAAAATAGCGATATGATTGCCGTTCAAAATGCCTTGGTCAAACAGCGTAATAACCACGCCCACTGCGCCACCCATCGACATCCACGCACCGATCAATACCGCTGCCGCTTCGCCAGGTAAACCAAATACCGCCATGATTGGAGCAAATACGCTGCCCATCAGATCCAACGCGCCCGTAATCTGCAATGCCTTGATGATCACAAACGCCATCAGAACATTCGGTACTGTAGAAGTAGTCGCAATAACCCAGCCTTTCTTAGCACCTTCAACGAAAATATCAGTAACCATTGGTTTCTTTGCTTTAACTTCGCTCATTATGCTACTTCCTCTTCCAGTTTTTGTTCTTTGTCTGATTTTGGTTTGTCTTCTTTGCCTTCAGTAATATTCAGGTAGATACGAAACAGGTTCGCACCGACAAACTTAAAGATAAACATCACAGCTACAGCCAAACCAATTGACGATGTCACCGCTAAAGAGCCATCCATCGCGGTTAGAGTGAACAACACCGCACCCGACGAGAAGAAGTTAACGATCGCGGCACCCGCGGTGAACTGGAACATCGTAAAGACATCGGTTTCACGCTTAGTTAAATGCCCTTCGTCTTTTAGCTGACGCGTCATCGCTGCACCCGCATCAGTACTTTGCAGAGAAGCAATCAATGCCAAGCCAGAGTTACCCGGAATACCCATCAGAGGGCGAAGTAGAGGTGTCAGCAGTTTGCGAGCCGCATCCAGCGCACCATAGTGCTCAAGTACGTTGATCATACCCAGTGCAAACATCACGGTCGGAATAAGTGTCAAAGCAAAAATGAAACCGTCGCGAGCACCACTACCACCTTTACCACGCAATGACGTCGTTGCCGCTTGAATACCATCAGCCGTTTCACTCACATCGTAAGCGACCTTACCGAATGAACCGTTGAGCGTTGTAAAATCGAACACTCCATACCATTCATTGGACTGCATTAAGCCTGAAAAGAACACAATCGCGAATGCGAGTGCGATATAGCTACCGATCGTGACTTTACGATCGGTTTTGGTTGGATTCGTCATAAGGACCTCTATACATCTCGTTTATGTGGAACAGAACACGTATAGATAGTGCAAACTAATGAGCAAAAGGTTAATGACCAAAATCAAATAGCGTATCGGTTTGAATAAAAGAAGCACAACAACATATAAAACTGTGACTTGGATTTAAAAGCAGGACCATACGCTAAATAAATTAGAATATTTCACATACAAAACTAAACAAGCCTTGCTTCAACACCGCAACCAAAAACGCACACAATCAACACACAACTCTGGCTTCTAGTGAGAGTTTTTTACCTAATCAGATCTCTGATAATGATGTAAGTGATCTCTTACATGGTGTTTTGTTTAATTTTTATTCAATTATAATACAGAGACTTAAAGAGTGAGTTCGCTTCCAAAGTGCAACCGTTTGCCCTTAGTTGATTGAGTTTTGAGCCTAGCGAAAACGGTGAGCCCGTTTATAAAGAATTTGAGCTTGATTCGAAATTTCAGCCCTCAGAGGTGCTATAGACTTCGCGCAGCCAATATTGAAGGAAAACGGTGATTACAATGGAAATGAGAACGCTTAAATATCAAGTAATGGGCAAGGGCATGTGGATCACTGCAACGGTATCTCGCGCAGTAGCGGACAAGCTGGCGCTGGAATACCAATCCTACGGCTGGCCTGTTGAAGTATGTGCTGCAGAACAAACACTGACGTTTGATCTCAATGCTGCATAATATTGGCAATTTCGAATAAGCTCTATCGGTAGTGAATCCGGTAGGGCTTTTTCTTTAGGCTTTGAGTTCTCAAGACAGTAATTTTGAGCATGTAAGACCATATTTCGTTCACATCACAGTCTATTGCTTTCACTATAATCTATTGAATTATTAAGATATCTATCACACTCCACATGGTTATTTAGGTCTACGCTTTTACGCGTGTTAATAACTTATTAACTTTGGAGCGTAATTCATGTTAGGTATCCAGCTTCCTGCTGTTCTCTTTTTATTCTTCTTTTCTTCAGTAACAAGTGCGGCTACCTCTCAGTTAGGAGAGCCTCTCAAGCTAACTAACTCATTTGTCGGCTACCTATCACTGACCATTTTCGTTATCGCCTACATTGTGGTGATGATGGAAGAGTACCTAAAGCTCCGAAAATCCAAGCCTGTGCTACTTGCGGCTGGCCTGATTTGGATAATCATTGGTTTTACCTACCAAGAACACAACCTCGTTGAAGTCGCTAAACAAGCGCTCGAACACAACTTACTTGAATACGCCGAGCTATTACTTTTCCTACTCGTCGCTATGACTTACATCAGCGCCATGGAAGAGAGAAGACTGTTTGATGCGTTGCAAGCGTGGATGGTCGGCAAAGGCTTTAACTTCCGATCTCTGTTCTGGCTAACCGGTATTCTGGCCTTCTTTATCTCACCTATCGCAGACAACCTCACGACAGCTCTATTGATGTGTGCCGTGGTTCTGAAAGTCGCAGGATCCAACCCTAAATTCGTTAATTTAGCCTGTGTAAATATCGTAATAGCCGCTAACGCTGGCGGCGCATTCAGCCCATTCGGCGACATCACAACACTGATGGTGTGGCAAGCTGGTTATGTGAGCTTCAGTGAGTTCATTCCCTTATTTATTCCTTCAGTGATGAATTACCTCGTCCCTGCACTGATCATGTCTTACTTTGTTCCAACAACCCAACCCGATACGGTGCATCAACACGTTGAATTAAAACGTGGTGCAAGACGTATCGTGTTCTTGTTCATCATGACGATAGCCACTGCGGTTGCTTTCCATGCCGTACTCCACTTCCCTCCGGTCATGGGGATGATGATGGGGCTGGCGTATCTACAGTTCTTTGGGTATTTCTTGCGTAAGACCTTACCTAATTCACTGGCCAAGAAAAAAGCGGTGGCGATTGCCAATAATGATGAGGGGGCATTAAAGAGACTCGGTTCTGTTGTGCCCTTTGATGTATTTCGAAGAGTATCGCATGCCGAATGGGACACGCTGTTGTTCTTCTACGGTGTGGTGATGTGTGTCGGTGGTTTGAGTCTGCTTGGATACTTGGAGCTTGCCTCTGGCGTGATGTATAGCCAATGGGATCCTATTTGGGCCAATATCATGGTGGGGATCTTATCTGCGATTGTCGACAACATTCCGGTGATGTTTGCCGTATTATCCATGGAGCCGCAAATGTCGATGGGCAACTGGCTACTGATCACCTTAACTGCAGGCGTTGGCGGCAGCTTGTTATCTATTGGTAGTGCAGCAGGTGTCGCATTAATGGGAGCGGCACATGGTAAATACACCTTTTTTGGCCACTTGAAATGGATGCCAGTAATCATGATTGGATATGCCGTCAGTATCGCCGCCCACTTATGGCTAAATGGTGGGCTTTTCTAATTCGATGCTCCTTTCAAAGGTTGTTCAACACGTGTCCAGACGTTGCTTAACTGCATTGCTGGACACCGATTGCAGGTTAGCACCTCGCCTTCGTGTTGTATTCGCATTACCAGTCCAGAATCTGATCGGCTATTCGCTGAATTCAACTTAATGTTGAGCAAATCACCTTCGACACTATAGGTTCGAGTCACGGAATTATCCGTTGTTTGATAGGTCACTTGCCCAGATTCAAAAACTAGAAAACTGTCATTATCTGCGTTCTCATACATACCTTTGAACAGAACAAGCTGTGGTACTTCGAAGGGACGACTGGTATCGGTTAAACAACCGGCTAGCAATAGCGCGCTACTGCAGCCAATTATCAGAGAGTGATGGCTATTCATTTGGGCATCCTTGCCTAGAGAACATAGTCAAAGAATATGCAACCAAATCGACATTTTCCAGAAAGCGTTGATTTTAATGCAAAGTCACATTTTAAGAACCACTAGCCTTCACCATTGAGTAGTACGTGATCCTCAACCAGCATCGCGACAGGCTCGTTGCCAAATCGCTTACTAGTCTTGATCTCTGCCCTCTATCACCAATAAGCGCTGTTTGCGTTCTACACCACCCGCATAACCCGTCAGCTTGCCATTTTTGCCAATCACACGGTGACACGGCACAATCACAGAAACCGGATTTTTGCCATTCGCTAAGCCAACAGCACGAACGGCTTTCGGATTACCTATCGCATCAGCCAGTTGTGCATAGCTCCAAGTCTCTCCATAAGGAATGGTCGTCAGCGCCTGCCAAACCGACTGCTGAAATGGCGTGCCCTTGGCTGCGATAGGCACAGAAAATTGGATAGTTTCACCTGAGAAATAGCGATTAAGCTGCTCGATTGCCACTACAAAGATCGGAAAGCTATCATCTTGAACACCTAACTGTTCCGGCTTAGTGGTGTGTGTTTCAAACCACAGGCCTAGCAACCCTTGATCGTTCGCCTGTAAAGTCACGGTTCCCAATGGACTCTCATAATAAGTAAATCGGTTAGCCATAATATCTCCTAGCTTGGTATTGCAGATGTTTGTGGATTGCTGATGTTCGTGGATAGCTATTTCTATTAAGACTGATTCCAACAGTGGAACGTCGCGTAACTACCCCAAGGCGAAACACTCTCTATATTGATGGTGGGGCGATGCTCAATAAACTTCTTCACCACTAAATCGCCAACCAACAGATGGTTAGGCTCACTTAAACCACGAAGCAGTGCATATTGAATCGTCCAAGGCCCAATACCTTTTAGCGCAATCCATTTAGAAGGATGCTCAGCTTCATTGTCGACCATGTATTCAGCAAAACGCTTTAAGGTCTCTTTGCGGCTTCCCGGCATTCTCAAGAAGCTCAAATCAGCCTCCGCTATCTGTTGCGGCATGGGAAAGCTAACCTCCTCATGTGCTTCAGAAAGCTCTTTGACCAATAAATTGAGCTGACCAATCGCAGCGGTTACCGAGACTTGCTGCCCCAAAATCGCTCTCACTCCGGCTTCCCAAGCACTCCACACGCCAGGAATACGGATACCACTCTTAGCGACCAAGTTAGGATCGATCGTCGCAAAGAAAGTCTCGACCTTTACAATATCGACATCAAGATCGAACATACGTCGGATATTCGTAATCAAGCTTCTTAATTGGCTTATATCATCCAACTCAAACTCAATATCTAAGCGATTCTCTTTGGCTAAAGTCGCCTTGAACCACCCCTTCGCCCTGTTCACATTCACCGTGCGCTTATAACAATCTTCGCCAACCTCTTCTAAGCCTTCAATCATTCTTCGTCGATAAAAACCCAACAAGTGCTTCCAGTCTAAAGGCCCATTAAAACCAAGCTGAATATGATTACTCAGTGTGTCACTTGGCTTCGTTCGTCGAATTTGGCTCGGCGAAAGCTGCAACTCTTTTTGGAAAGCATCGTTAAAGCGACGTGTGCTATTAAAGCCACTCGCAAAGCCGACATCAGTAATGCTCATACTGCTGGTATGTAGCAACTGTTTGGCGAACATCAATTGGCTATAAAGGCTGTACTGCTTGGGTGACACACCGATGTAATTGTTGAATAAGGTCCGTAAGTAACGATCGGAAATACCTAACCGCGTTGCAAGGTCGACAATCGATCCTGAATTCAGCGCGCCGTTATCAATCAACTGCATCGCACGTAAAAAAGTGGTTTCAACGCCCTTCCATGCCGGAGAGAAAGGCGCACTGTCTGGTCGGCAACGCAAACAAGGACGATACCCCGCTTTCAATGCTTGAGCTTGATGAGAAAAGTATTCGACGTTTTCTTCTTTGGGCGGGCTTGCTGGGCAAATCGGACGACAAAAAATCCCTGTCGTTTTCACTGCTGTAAAAAACATACCATCAAAGCGAGCATCTCGCGCATATCGAGCCAAATGGCACTGCTCACTCGTTAAGGTACTGTTGTGATGAATATTTTTCGACATTCTGTGCTCTTCCCATTTGCCATAGCTTTTGCTCCTATAACTAAAAGTTTACCGTGAACCAGCATCATCGCTAGCCACTTTCGGAAGCGAAGGTTAGATAAATCACAAAAAAGGGTTTTAATTTTATTCAATTCGACTAAATTTAATCTTGAGAAGAAATTCTTCTCACAACGTCAACGATAGGTACTTAGCACACCAAGATGCAGAGACCTATCGAATATAAAAAGGAAAAGGCTATGGTTCTACACACATGTCGTATTGTTTTATCAAACCAACAGGTTCTCACCAGTCAATCAGTCGAGCAATCTCTGAGCTTTCTTGAAGACAAAGCGGACAACGGGATTTCTATGATTGAGATTGACGCAACGGATGGCCACACAATCCATTCGTACATGTCACACTCTCTCGAAGAGTCTATTGAGAATCTAATGAACCTATAAGTGTGTTAACACTATAGAGCCTTTAAATAGGGCTAGGTATACCAGGCTTAAACGATGTTATTTGAATTAGAAACGATCTCTAATTCAAAAAAGAAGTACATCTCTGGTTTAAAACAAAAATGGCTCCCAACTATACAACTAGTTAGGAGCCATTTTTTATCTCGTCAACAAAGCATATTGCTGGCTGCGCGTGCTATTACTCTGGCGTCTGTTCAGCGGCTTGTTGCAGCGTGTAAGCGGTCGATGGGTCAATCTCATTAACCAATTTCTCAACCTGCATGATCGCATCCACCGAAGTGCTGCTTTTACGGTAGCTCAGATAAATTGGGCGATACCAGTCTTCAACCCCTTTCACCTTGTGCAGCTTACCCGAATCGATAAAAGGTTCGACTAGAGAAACCGGAAGATACGCACTACCGCCTTTCTCTAAAATGAAATCTAGGGCAATACGCGCTGTAGAGGTACGAAGATAAGGTGCCGGAACTTTAGGGTGACGTTCTGCGTGTTCTGAACCGAAGCGCGTTCCCCAATCAACATACACATATTTATGTTGGAATACCGATTCCAGATCATCTTGCTGTGTTGATACCAACACCAAAACCAAATCAGCCACTTTTTTACAGTTCAGCTCTTCCGCTTTGATCTGATCGAACGCGAACGCCATATCTAAAGTTCGTTCTAACAAGTTTCGGTTCAGTTGCTCGCGCCCCATCACCTCTGCCATAAAGCCGTAACCACCAAAAGAGTCGGTCACCACACTTAAACAGTTTTGTAGATACGCATCCCAAATATTCGGCGTGCCACCCAGCGTTAACTGCAAGGCTTTACCACTCTCTAACGACAGCTCAAATTTGGCTTGTTGTAGGGTGGACACCATCACTTCGGCATAACCAATCAAACGTTCACCGGAAGATGTGAGTTTGATGTTATTGCGATCACGAATGAAGAGTTGAGTATCAAAATAGCCTTCAAGCTGTTTGATCCGCGCACTCACCGCCGCTTGTGTTAAATACAAGTTTTCAGCTGCACGCCCAAAATGGCGCACCCTTGCAACCTCAAGAAAGGTTCTAAATACTTTCACATCCATCAAATACATCTCTGTAATAAATCTGCTAACTAGCCGATCTAGGATTGTTTATCGTAAAGGCAAAAACGTTTTGTTTCCTATTTTAGCCTTTTAACAATATTTTCGCGTGAGCAATAAACACTAATTTCTATCTAACCACATTACTGAGGCTGATATGTCTGAGACCGAATTCCGACACGGAAAAAAACGTTTTTATGACACCATTAAATTCCCACGAGGGTTCGCTAAGTCGGGTGATTTTACTCTTTCAGAAGAGGAAATCCTAACCTTGTTTGGTGACACTATGCTTGCACTTGAAACTGGTGAACTAGCACCAATCAATGCAGAAGAAAAACACTTCATTAAAGTGTTATCTCACCCTCATAAGGCAAAGTCCAAGTTAGAGCGTGTTTGGTTGAAGTACATTCAACTGGCTCGTGGACGCCGTCGCTTTCATACCCTAAACGGCTGCAAACGCGGCGAAGTGCCTAGGGAAGAATACGAAAGTGAGTTAGTGTTAGAAGATTAGTAAAACCGCTCAAAGTGATTCCTCATCACTTTGGGCTTTTTTTGCCTTCGAACACACATCTCATTGTAATTGATAAGTTTAGCCAAACTGTCCATTTTTACCAATATTTATATATAATTCATAGCGATAGCGTGAATAAAACACGGCTCTTTCTCAATATCCTAGGGATTCATCCCAATGATATTCATCGTTCTTTATCCCGCTCCCGTCTTTTATCACGATAGCACCTCATTGCCATCATTATTTTCTAGCCTCAACTATACTTTCAAAGCTTGTTAATACGCCGAAGTATATCAAAACCTCAATACCTATTAATACGTAGAAACACCGTCCCTTTCAGGTGCTGAATTAGATCAATATTGCTCTATATGACAAACGTATTAATCTTGTTTAACGTAACTAAATATCCATACAATAATTGTGCAATTTTGATAGTTCCAGTCACACATATGACGAAAAAAGCAAAAACTTGACCTAAAACAATAGCGGAACTCGATAACTTATTTTATAATGCGAATTAATGTTTCAGAACACTATAAAATTTTATTTCTAGGGGCAAAATCAATGAGACTTATTCCATTAAGCAACAAAGCAAAAGTAGGTAAATGGGCTGCTCGTCATATCGCAGATTCTATTAACAAATTCGCGCCAACTGCTGAGCGTCCATTTGTACTAGGTCTTCCTACTGGTAGCACACCTCTAACTACTTACGCTGAGCTAATTGAACTTTACAAAGCTGGCGAAGTTAGCTTCAAGCACGTTGTAACATTCAACATGGATGAGTACGTTGGTATCGACCCTAACCACCCAGAGTCTTACCGCACTTTCATGCACGAGAACTTCTTCAACCACGTTGATATCCAAGCAGAAAACATCAACCTGCTAGACGGTCAAGCTGAAGACATCGATGCGCACTGTGCAGCATACGAAGAGAAAATCCGTTCATACGGCAAAATCAACCTGTTCATGGGCGGCGTAGGCATCGACGGTCACATCGCATTCAACGAACCTGGTTCTTCTCTATCTTCACGCACTCGTATCAAAACGTTAACTGAAGACACTCGTATCGCGAACTCTCGTTTCTTCGATGGAGACATCAACCAAGTTCCTAAATACGCACTAACTATCGGTGTTGCTACTCTTCTAGATTCAGAAGAAGTAATGATCCTTTCTCTAGGCCACAACAAAGCTCAAGCGCTTCAAATGGCTATCGAAGGCTCTGTAAACCACATGTGGACTGTTACAGCTCTACAGATGCACCGTAAAGCGATCATCGTTGCTGATGAGCCAGCTCAACAAGAGCTAAAAGTTAAGACTCTACGTTACTTCCAAGAGCTAGAAGCTGAGAACATCCAAGACCTATAATCTCAGGTTTTGTTGAAACAAAAAGCCACATAATGTGGCTTTTTTTGTACCTGAAATTCGCGGTCAAGGTACAAAACTACCCAGCGATTAAAACAAAAGGTGCAGATAGTAATCGACATAAGAATCGTCAATTCGTGTCATGCTTAGCTCGAAAGAAATAGTAGAGCTGGAGTGAATACAAAAAAGCGATTTCTCAAGCTAGAGAAACCGCCATCAATTTAAGTTTGGAATGAAACAAACGAGCAAATGCAAGATATGTATGTGAAGGCTCGACACAGTGAACGAAGAATAGAAAGCTAAGAACTCAGCGCGTTATCTCGGCACAAGGTAGTGATAATGTCAGTGATAGCTAAAACGATCGTCGACTTCACTTTTTGATTATGTCGCCCCAAAAACATTTCAAGCATTGGACCAGACATGGTCTCCACCATCTCCGCATCATATTCAATTGGCATAATACGCTGAATCGCGTGTACCTTATTAAGCTCAAATATAATGTCGACTTCTGTGAAACTGGTGTCGTCACCCTGTATTTTCGCCCACTCTTTCAAGGTAACGAAAACCTCTAAATCGTCATAAAGCTCTTTACTGATGACACCAAGCCCTAATAGTAGCTTAGCGCGAATCATAATCTCGCCTAACGGGCCACCGCTGTTAAGAAGAGGTTCTACAACAAACTTAATTGCAGTATCGTCTTTCTTGAAGATATTCTTTAATACGGCATCTACCGTGTCATCCAATGCATCGTAAGCAGCCATTAGGCAGGCGCCAGCACTCTCAGCTTCTGATAGGGCTTCAAGTAATTCAGTTTCATGGCTAGTTTGTATTGGCATAACGGCTCGGCAATAAGAAAGTGCCACCGGGGTGGCACTTTGATGATTTATCATTTCAATGCTAGATAAGCTTGTTCCGCTAGTTTAACAACTTCTGAGTCGATATTCAGCTCAGAATAATGCGCTAATGTCTCAGCAAAACCTTTTTCTGCGAACATTGCCTGAAGTTCAACCGCTTGAGGGTCATCTTCATTCTTATAGTGGAACGCAGCTGCGATCGCTTTTACAAGGTGCGCATTAGGAAGACCGTATTCTAGCGTACCGTTCAATGGCTTGACTAGACGATCTTGTGGGCTCAGCTTACGAATAGGCTGACGGCCAACACGGTCAACTTCATCACGTAGGAACGGGTTAGCAAAACGACCAAGAATTTTCTGGATGTATGCAGCGTGCGCTTCAGGATCAAAGCCGTAACGCTTAATCAGAACAGCACCGCTTTCTTCCATCGTTGCTGTTACTTCAGCGCGGATTTTGTCATCTTCGATAGCATCTTTGATTGTCTCGTGACCCGCAAGCACACCAAGGTATGCCGTTACCAAGTGACCTGTGTTCAGCGTGAACAGTTTACGCTCAACGAACGCCATTAGGTTATCAGTGCATTCCATACCAGGGATGTTTGGAATATCACCTTTGAATTGTGTTTGGTCTACGATCCACTCGCTGAACGTTTCAACCGTTACTGCAAGAGGGTCTGTTTCGCCCGCTTCTGCAGGTGGAACAATGCGGTCAACCGCAGAATCAACAAAGCCAATGTGCTCTTCAGTGAACGCTTTCATTTCATCAGAAAGGTGCTCTAGAACCGCTGCTTTTAGTTGGCTAGTACCGCGAACCATGTTCTCTGCCGCGATGATGTTCATTGGCGCCGTGTTGTTTGCTGCTGCACGCTTTTCGATACCTTGAGCAATAGACTTAGAAATGATTTTAAGAACCGTTGGGCCAACTGCTGTCGTCACAATGTCAGACTCAACAATGCAATCTACCACAGCGCTTGTTGCTGAGTTTACTGCTGTCACGTTTTTAACGGTTTCAACAACGCACTCTTCACCAACAATCTTCACTGGGTATTCTTGGCGTTCAATTAACGCGTTAACAACCGTTTCATTTACGTCAGCAAAAGTAACCTTCATACCAGCGTCAGAAAGAAGTTTACCAATGAAACCACGACCGATATTACCTGCACCAAAATGTAACGCTTTCATAATTTTGACCTTATAAATATTTGAATCTAGATAGCTAACTGCTCAACAACATGCCTGATGATTAACTAGAGACATTAAGCAGTAAGCTATTCAGACTGAATCTTGTTAAGACAGATTTAGACCGAAAATGAGGCCAGTAGGGGGATACCGGCCTCCTTCACTTAGGAGCTTGACTAGAGCTTTTTAGTTTCCGTTGAGAATACGTAGAACATCAGCAGGGTTTGTTGTGTTCTGTAGGCATTCCACAGCGTCTTCATCATCAAGTGAATTGGTAATAGCCATCAGCACCATGTTGTGCTCATCGCCTTGTGCGGCAATACCGATAACCATCTTCGCGATATCGTCTTCATCTTCGCCCCACTGAATACCTTCAGGGTACTGACAGAATACGATGCCGGTTTTTTGTACGTACTGTTTTGCTTCGATTGTGCCGTGTGGTACTGCGATAGACTCACCTAGATAGGTAGACACAAGCTCTTCACGAGCAAACATGCCGTCTACGTATTCTGGAGATACGTTGCCCAGTTTGACCAGTTGCTCACCAGCAAACTTGATTGCGTCTTCTTTTTGAGTCGCTTTAAGGCCAAGGAAGATGCTGTCATTAGTCAGTGCAAGCTTGTTGCCTTCTTGTGCTGGAGCCGCTGCAGGAGCCGGAGCTTCTACTTTTGCTTCACCACTTTGAGCGTCGGTAAGCTCTGTAACTAGCTGGTCGTATACACCGCCATCTAGGAAGTTGCTTAGAGACATGTGCATTGCACCTGGTACGGTGTTACGAGCACGGTCTGTTAAGTCTTTATGCGTGATAACAATTTGCGAATCAGCTGGTAGGTTGTTGATTGCGTAGTTGGTTACCGTGATATTTAGGCCCGCTGCATCTACTTTCTTACGCAGTAGACCAGCACCCATTGCACTTGAACCCATACCCGCATCACACGCTACGTATACTGCTTTCACGTCAGCTAGGTTGATGTCTGCACCCGTTGCTGCACCTTTAGAAGACGCTTTCATGTCTTTCATTTGCGCTGATGCTTTCTCTAGTGAATCTTCCTCATCATCTTGCGCTGATGTTTTAAGAAGGATTGACGCTACAACAAACGATACTGCCGTTGCTGCGATAACCGATAGAATCACGCCGATGTAAGAGCCTTTTGGTGTCATCAACAGAATCGCGAAGATAGAACCAGGAGACGCTGGAGAGATTAGGCCAGAGCTGAACATTACGTTAATGAATACACCAGCCATACCACCTGCGATTACCGCTAGGATTAGACGTGGGTTCATTAGAACGTATGGGAAGTAAATTTCGTGGATACCACCTAGGAAGTGGATGATAGATGCACCCGCAGCAGATTGCTTCGCACTGCCTTTACCAAATACCATGTAAGCAAGTAGTAGACCTAGACCAGGACCTGGGTTCGCTTCAATTAGGAAGAAGATAGAACGACCGATTTCTTCAGACTGCTGAATACCTAGTGGAGAGAAAATACCATGGTTGATTGCATTGTTTAGGAATAGGATTTTCGCCGGTTCTACAAAGATAGAAGCAAGAGGTAGTGCACCCGCTTCAACCATCACGTTAACGCCAGCTGCTAAACCAGAAGACAGAACTTTCACAGCAGGACCAATCACGATGAACGCGATAATCGCGCAGATCATACCGATGATACCAGCAGAGAAGTTGTTCACTAGCATTTCGAAACCACTCTTCACTTTACCGTGAACAGCTTCATCGAATTTCTTGATTGTGATACCACCTAGTGGACCTACAATCATTGCACCCATGAACATCGGGATGTCAGTACCAACGATAACACCCATTGTTGTGATGGCACCCACTACCGCACCGCGGTCACCACCAACCATTTTACCACCGGTGTAACCAATCAATAGTGGCAGCAAGTAAGTAATCATAGGGCCAACCATTGATGCTAACGTTTCGTTAGGCCACCAACCTGTTGGGATGAATAGTGCTGTAATAAAACCCCACGCAATGAATGCGCCGATGTTTGGCATTACCATATTGGATAAGAAACGACCAAAATTTTGAACCTTGATCTTCGCTTCTGGTGATAACATAGGTAGAACCCCGTAGTGTATTGGTTGGTCAAATGACCGAAAATGTGTGCTCAAAAGTTGATTGAAATGTATCACAACATTTCCAAAATGCACCTCAAGCCAATTTTCGTGATAGCAATCACACACAAAAAACACTTAGGGGTTATTGGGAACGATTTAGATCACAAAAACGCCATGAATTAAAATTACAAAGCAAAATTAACGATAATAAATCTCATTTACACAAGATCCAGATCACACTTATGAACTCAACCATCAAAAATAATTAGTGACACAGATCACACTCAATGAAAAGCACACCTTAAAAACTATAAACCATGTATGAAAGAACACCATTCCAAGTGTGTTTTCTATGCACCCAGATGAATTTATCTTGTTATTTTGTAATTTAATTACAAAAACAGATTAATGCCTGTTTTTCAAAATTCTGATTTTCCTAGCGCCCAAACTTCAAAATACATGAACAATGAAGGAGCGAAATTGCGTAAAATAGATGTGTTATTCTAGTAATCAGTTCCTTTGTAATTCCTATCCCAACGTTATCCAGTAGCCCAATAACGACTTAAGAGAAGACTATGTCAGACAAGATCTCCACATCGGCTCTCGCTAAACAGAGAGATATAGACGCTAAAACTCTATTCAGTGACCTAAAAACAGCCGGCTATATCGTACGTTCAGAAGACCGCTGGGTGCTGACCGAACGAGGGGAAAGCTTTGGTGGGGAATATGTCAAACACAAAAAGTTTGGTGTGTTCATTGTATGGCCAGAGAAACTGCTCATCGACTTGGACACCTTCTCAGGGCAAACACTAACCGCAACTCAGCTCGGCAATGCCTTTCAACTCAGCGCAAAGAAAATCAACTTACTGCTCAATGAGCTTGGTTGGATCACAAGAGAAGAAGACGGTTGGCACGTTACCTCGACAGGTTTAAAGGCCGGTGGTGAACAGAGAGAAGATAAAACTACACAAAACTTATTCGTGGTGTGGCACGATTCATTGGTTCGCAATAAACGTTTGAAGCAGTCTGTTGTTGAATTCCTAGGGCATGATGCTGAAAGCCACTCGACCGATGTGTCATTCTCCAGTTTTCGTCAGAAATTCGAGGCGAAGCACCGAAGCTTAGATGGGCATTATGTTAGATCAAAGGGAGAGCTGATCATCGATAACTGGCTTTATATGGCAGGAGTGGTTCATGCGTACGAGCGCCCGCTTCCGATATCAAAAGAAGTGATCAGCGATTTTTATCTACCAAGTGGCAAAGTGTACATCCAGTTTTGGGGAACCGATTCCGCGCCAATCGCCGAAGATAAACGTAAAACTACGAGAAAAATCTATGAAGAGCATGGTTTTGGCTTAATCGAAATCACGCCAGAAGATATCCCAAATCTAGACAGCGTACTTCCACCATTATTGCGTCAATATGGCATCAAGGCGTACTAAACGACTGAATCTAGACAATTCAAACCTATTAAGATCACACTTATCGAATCATTATGGACATTATTAACCATAGTGATTTGATATGTTCGCTATTTTTCCCGAGTAACTCTTCTATTATCTTACACCCATCGACTTGAGCTACCGCAGATACTCGATTTCTTGGGGCATGTTCGATAGCCATTTAAGCGTTCAGCCTTTTAGAGGCTGACTGTTCTAGAAACGACTTCTATAGAGATCTAGCCTAAATGCGTTATCCGTTTATTGTTGACGTTACCGAACATAAAACCCTACAACATTTATATTGATAGATATTAGGATTCAACATGACTCATCCAATCATTTCAGATCTAAACACTCGCTACACAGCTAAAAAATACGATGCAGAAAAGCGCATCTCTGCGGAAGACATGGAAGTAATCAAAGAAGCACTTCGTTTGTCAGCTTCTTCTATCAACTCTCAGCCTTGGAAATTCATCATCATTGAGAGCGACGAAGCAAAACAACGTTTCCACAACACTTTCGAGAACATGTTCCAGTTTAACCAACCACATGCGAAAGAAGCGTCACACACAATCCTGTTCGCTCACGATCCTAAGTACACTAAAGAGAAATTCGCGAAACGCGCAGATACGGAAGTAAGCTCTGGTCACCTACCTGCTGAAATGTATGAACAGTTTTTAGGTGCTTACGCATTCGCAGAAATGAACACTGACGAAACAGGTTTCAACGGTAACTGGACTAAATCTCAAGTGTACATTGCACTGGGTAACACACTGCACACACTTGCTCGCCTTGGTATCGCTTCAACTCCAATGGAAGGTGTAGACGCGGCTATGATCAGCGAAGAGTTTGCTGATGAGCTAGAAGGCCACGTTGTTGATGTAGCACTAGCTATCGGTTACCACAAAGACGGCGAAGACTACAACCACGGTAAACCAAAAGCGCGTTTAGCTCTTGATGAAGTCGTGACTACGCTTTAAAAACTAACAAATAAATTGCACTGCTTTATTTGGCCAGACTCTTGTCTGGCCTTTTTTATGCGCGTCTTTTGGCTATTAATCAGCATTGAAAACCACCCGAGTCAAATGGACACTTTAGAATCATATCAATCACAATGCTAAGGATGTCATAAAGACACAAAAACAAGCTCGAGAATTAAAGAAACCATTCAAAAACAACACTTTAAAAACATGGCACGACTAGTGCAATGATGACCTTAGATATTTCAATAAGGTATTATCATTATGACTATTCACGTTAAATCAAATGTTCACTGGGTCGGCGTCCATGATTGGGAAACCGAACACTTCCATGGTAAGGAATACCACATGAACAAAGGTACTAGCTATAACTCGTACCTGATCCGTGAAGAGAAGACTGTACTTGTCGATACTGTCGATCATCGCTTTACAGAGCAATTCCTTGCAAACCTTGAGATGGAAATCGACATCAACGAGATCGACTACATCATTTGTCAGCATGCCGAAGAAGACCACTCAGGCGCACTCTCTGCGCTACTGGCTAAAATTCCGAATACACCGGTTTATTGTACTGAAGCTGGAGTGAACTCCATTGTTGGCCACCACCACCAACCAGACTGGAACTTCAGAACCGTAAAAACTGGTGACACTCTTGATGTCGGTAACGGAAAACAACTTATCTTCGTAGAGATGAAAATGCTGCACTGGCCAGACTCAATGGCGACTTACTTAACCAGTGATGAAATCCTGTTTAGTAACGACGCTTTCGGCCAGCACTACTGTGACGAGAACCTATTCAACGACCAACTAGACCAAGTTGAACTGCATGAACAGTGCCTGCGTTACTTCTCGAATATCCTGACGCCGTTTGCGCCGCTGGTTAAAGCAAAGATTGAAGAAGTGCTGAGCTTAGGCGTACCGATCGATGTCATTGCTACTTCTCACGGCTGTATTTGGCGCGACAACGCGACTCAAATCGTTGAGCAATATTACGAGTGGTCTAAGGCCTACAAAGAAGATCGTATTACCATTGTCTACGACACCATGTCGAACAACACTCGTATGATGGCTGATGCTATCGCAAAGGGTATCCGCAAAGGCAGCCCAGAAACGGCAATCAAAGTGTTCAATATTTCTAAGCACGATAAAAATGACATCCTTGCCAATGTCTTCCGCTCAAAAGGCGTGCTCGTTGGTTCATCGACCATGAACAATGTGATGATGCCGCAGATCGCAGCCTTACTTGAAGAGATACACGGATTACGCTTTGCAGGTAAAAGAGCAGCAGCCTTCGGGTCTTCAGGTTGGACTGGTGGCGCTGTAAAACGCATTGATGCTCGCCTACGTGAAGCGAACTTCGAGGTTAGTGCACCACAACACATCCACTGGAAACCAGACACAGATGCCCTTCGTCAATGCATTGATTACGGCATGACACTGGCCGAGGTTTGGCGTGTAGAAGCAGACGAAGTAAGCGCACCGAAACAAGTATCACGCAATGTAACACCGCTTGAAACCACACCTGCACCTGCAGAAAACACTGCCGAACTCAAAGACACGACAGAGCAGGAAACAGAAGTAGCTCAAGATAACTCAGTACACACGGCAGACTGCACGTGCTGGCGTTGTACAGTGTGTGAATGGGTATACGACCCACAATTAGGTGAACCGTACCAAGGTGTTAAACCAGGAACACCATGGGCACAAGTACCTGACGACTTCCTTTGCCCTGAGTGTCATTTAGGCAAAGAAGTATTTGTGGAGAAGTAACATGTCGAACATTGTGATTGTGGGTGGTGGTTTCGCTGCCCTACAAACTATCAAGATGGTACGTAAACTCGACCAAGATATCGCGATCACCATGATCACGGCGGACTCGGGGGTTGAGTACAGTAAGCCGAACCTTTCGCATGCGTTCAGTCAGGAACAAACGCCCGAAACACTCACCGTACATAATGCTCAGCAGTTAGCTGAGCAGTATAACGTGGTTATTAAAACTAAAGCGCTCGTTAGCGAAATAGATATCGAGCAACAGTATATTCGTGTCGATGGCCAACCAATCCACTACACAAAGTTAGTGTTAGCAACGGGGGCCACACCATTTATTCCACCAGCAAAAGGGCTAAAACGCAGCTCGACTATTACGCTCAATAGCCTGGAGGAGTTTGAGAAGCACAAAGCGCAGATCGATGATGCACAGCGTGTCACTGTGATTGGTGGCGGCCTGATCGGAGTCGAGCTTGCCTTTGACCTCCAAACAGCAGGGAAAGATGTCACGATCATCGAGCCCGCGAGTTACTTGCTAAACAGTCTTGTGCCGCCTTTCGTTTCTCTCGAACTGGAAAGAGAGCTGACAAAAGCAGGAGTCACCGTTGAAACCGATTCTGCAGTGTGTAGAGCAACTTATCTGCCTGATGGCGTCAGGCTGCAAACCACCTCTTCTCGCTTGATACGAACTGATATCGTGATTGCAGCAGCAGGGCTAAGACCAAACATAGCTTTAGCAACACAAGCGGGAATAGTGGTAAACAAAGGGATAGTGGTTGATGAAACCATGAGAACCAGTGCCGAGAATGTGTATGCGATCGGTGACTGCGCCGAAACCGAAGGTCGTGTGATGGCTTATCTGCAGCCCGCTATTTTGTCTGCAAACGTGTTGGCTAAGCAGCTGACTATAGGTAAAGGAGAACTCAAAGTGGGTGAAGCAAATCTCAGCTTGCCTCATATCATCACCAAGGTGAAAACACCGAGTTATCCTATTCAGCTGGCAGGGCGCAATATTCACACAGCTCAGAGCTGGGAAACTCGATTCGATCCTAAAGGCATTGTCGCCAAAGGCTTCAATGAAGATAACCAGTTGGTTGGATTCATTGTCACAGGAGAGCACATCAAGGCTGCATTTCCTTTACTAAAGGAGTTGCAAATAAGTTCACCATCATAAGTACAAAGGTGTAAAAGCAGTCGACGCATTACATAAATCGGCTATATTCAACACAAAAATGCACATCAAATTCGGGAAAATTTGATGCTTATACTAGAGCAACTCGAGTATAAGCAAGCAATAAAAAAGCCAGTCAACAGACTGGCTTTCTTTTATTCATCTTAGTGCGATGAGCTTATCGCACTTAAGCAAAGGCGAACATTAACCGATAAACGAGATGTACCCTTGCAGGATAATCAAGTTAACAATATCAATGAAGAACGCGCCAACAATTGGCACCACCATGAAGGCTTGTGGCGATGGTCCGTATCGATTCACCAAAGAACCCATGTTCATTACCGCTGTTGGTGTTGCACCTAGGCCGAAACCACAGTGACCACCCGCCATAACCGCTGCGTCGTAGTTAGAACCCATTACTTTGAACGTCACAAAGTAAGAGAAGATACCTAACACAACCGCCTGAACCGCAAGGATAGCCAAGAACGGAATCGCAAGGTCAAAGATGTTCCAAAGCTTAAGGCTCATTAGCGCCATTGCTAGGAATAGTGACAATGACACCGTACCAAGAATATCGACCGTTTCGCTGTCAGTCTTATGCAGCTTAGTCACTTCAAACACGTTAGTGATGAACACACCGATAAACAACGCGTAAACGAAGTCAGGAATCATCAACCAAGAAATTTCAAAAGTCGCCACCCACTGCTCTAGGTACCTCGCACCCGTGATACAGATAAGAAGGATGAACAACACTTCAATCACCTTCTTCGCCGTCACTTTGTCTTCTTCATACTCGTTGTAAGTAACAAGTTCAGGGAAGCGTTCGTGCGTTTGCGTGCCAGTGCCGTACTCAGATTCAAGCTGGTTTTTGTCAATCAGCTTTTGCGCCACTGGGCTACCGATAATACCACCGATGATCAAGCCAAAGGTCGCTGAAGCCATTGCGATTTCTAACGTATTTGCAATGCCAAACGTGTCTGCAAAAGTTTGAGACCAAGCCGCGCCTGTGCCATGGCCACCCGAAAGCGTGATAGAGCCAGCAATCAAACCCATCAAGGGTTCAAGGCCTAGTGCCGTTGCTAAGGTTACGCCTACACCGTTTTGGATAATGATGTAGACCGACGCCACCCCTAAAAATAGGAAGACTTTGGCACCACCTTTCATCAGCTGCGTGTAGTTAGCCGCAAGGCCGACCGTTGCAAAGAACATCAACATGAAGGTGTTCTGCAAGGGCAAAGAAAACTCAAGATCAAGGCCATTAAAGTGCAGGGCTGTAATAGCAAAAGCGACAATCAAGCCGCCGACAATGGGCTCTGGGATGTTGTACTTTTTGAGAACCGGAAGCTTTGCATTGACGAAATGACCTAGAAACAAAACACTAATCGCGATTAGGAAGGATTCTAGTGGTCCAATTGAAATTAATTGATTCATATAACCTCTATTTTTTTACGTTCTCATCTTCCTTAATGAGTCTAGTTTTATCTGTAATTATTTGTGCTGCTCTACCTATACTTATTGCAAACTGGAGAGAAATTGTGGATTAGAAAACGAACACATTACTGCGGTCGCTTAGTGCCATGTTAGTAGCACGTTAACTTTTATAGGAGATAAAAGGATTTGTGACAACAATCACCTCCAAAAAGTTAAAAACGGCGTGAGTATTTTTGCCGTTGATTCTGCTTTTTCAATACCTAAAAAAGCAAAAAGGAGCTATTGCTAGCTCCTCTTTCATCACCATCGCTGGTAATTAGAATTTTTTCGGTGCGTAACCAGTCATAACCTCAATGCGAAGCTCTTTACCGATCTTTGTCATTGGGTGAACAATTACAAGCCCTTTTACAGACTTCTTAAGTTTGCCCATATCCGCTTGCTCAGCCTTAGTAATCTCGCGGCTAAATGGCATATCAATCAGAGATTTACGCTCTTGATTCACATCGTAGCTTTCTTTGTGTTTAAGCTGGGCAATTTTCTTAGTTAGCTTCTTAATCTCTTCCTCGAACTGACGAACAACAGGACGATCATTACGAGTTTTAGCAGCATCTAACTTGTGGCGACACTTGTCTAGACGGTTGTTAATTTGTTGAAGTTCGTTTTTAACACTCATAATAATTTCCTAAGATTTAACAAGCCAATTCGGATTGGGGCGCGGAGTATAGCACAAGGGTTCACTTGAACCGAAATTTATCTGTTAATTACCAACAGAAACAAATCACATCGATACCGTTCATTCAGGTTACCTATTCTTTGTGGCGAGCCTCTAAGCGGATTATTCATTGATAGGATAGCGTCTACCTCAAAAATTGCAGCCCTCGATACATCAAAATTCCGTCTAGACTTATACTCTAACGCAGTAACTAACTCAGGGTACACAGCTTGGGGTATCCTCCCCTGCAACGACTCTGATTCGCAACGTAATCACAAGGATAACCGATGACATTATTGAAAAGAATATTGACCTACAGTCTAGCCCTGAGTTCAATGTTTGCCGCAACTTATGCATCTAGTGAACAAACACCCCAAAATAACCTAATCGTCGAGTACTCTGCACCGACAAATTCCGAAGAAGAGCAGCTCAAACGCGAGATTCAAATCAGTGGCATTAATGACACCGTGGTCGATCTATCAAACCAACTCTTCATGTTTGAGAAGCCATTAACCATTCAATATGGCGGAGAGGACGGGCCCCTCTACGATCCACAAACCCATCAAGTGCTGATCCCTTACCGCTTTTACGCTGAATCACTTAACTACTTTGAGAAGAACCAATACGAAAAAGAGTATGGAAAATCTGCGCAAACTGGCGCTATCGATACCTTACTACACACTCTGCTGCACGAAGCAGGACATGCTTATATTGAAGACCAAAAGATTGCCATCTTGGGCAAAGAGGAAGATGCGGTCGACAACCTAGCGACCATCCTATTACTTAACTATGTGGAACATGGCGCCGATGCCGCGATCAGCGCAGCAGACATGTTCGCTTTCGAATCAGAAGACCGCCCAGAATATTACGACTTAGGGGAATACATCGACGAGCACAGTTTCGACCTGCAGCGTTACTTCTCTACTTTATGCTTGGTGTATGGCAGCGACCCTGATGCCTATAAGAACTTGCTCGATGAAGTGGAAAATGACTATTTGAAAGATCGGAAAGAGTTCTGTGTGGAGCATTTTGATGTGATCAATGAAAATTGGCATCAGTATTTAAAAGAGAGTGACGATACTTAAAGGTGTGTCAAGAACGAGATAAAACGGCTTTGGCATCAAACTCCAAAGCCGCCACTCGATAGGTTGGCTTAAGTCTTATGTGTTAAGAGTTAAGAGTTAAGAGTTAAGAGTTAAGAGTTTAAGCCCTAGACCTTCACTTTATATTTAAGATCTTGAGCTTCATCGCCTGTCATACCTCGAAATCCCCAGCAGTGCGATGGCTGTTCTTTGATGGTGATTTCAATATCAATCGGAGAGATAGCCAACTGCTTTTCTATTTCAGAAAATATCTTCTTGATTAGGCGTTTCTTGGTGTTCACCGCTCGACCTTCCATCATATTGATTTCAATGACGGTATAGGCTTCTGTTCTTCCTTCCGGGTAAAAGAAGTCATCCCGTTCCAATGGCACAAACCGATGTGCGCGCTTGTCATCAGGTAAACCCATTTCACTGTTTAAACACTGCTGCAACACGTTTGATAGTTGCAACTTAATTGGATTTAAGCACTCTTTGATACCATAAATAACAATCATGACCATTCCTTTGATGCGATGTTAGGTATAGAGGAACGTTAGATAGAAGCATCGTCTAGCGACCACCCATTCGCTTACTATTTGTACATATACTACCTAATGACACGTGTGAGAAAAGGTAAAAACAATGAATTTATGAACAGGTGCAACAAAATACTTATCCCTTTGCAAACATAAGTCGAAGCGAATTGATCGAACACCGCTATCCCGGCGTATATCTTCTAAAATCACATTTGAATTAAAGAGTACTATGTGCCGAATTCACCTAGTAAGGCCACACGAACAGACGCCGAACCAGAAACACCCATAGAGTCTTCTCTAGAGCTCGCTGTGTTTCCTCTCCCTATCTTCCTTCTCCCAGGAGGTAGACAAAGACTGCGCATTTTTGAGCCAAAGTATCTCGCGATGGTTGCTCACGCAGCGCAGAGCGATGGTTTCATTATCTCCACTCAAGACAACTCGAACCCTGATCATCTCAGTTCTTGGGGAACAAAGGTGAACATCGTCGACTTCAATATGTCGGATGACCAGATATTGGAAATTGATGTCGAAGGCGAAAAGTTGGTGCAACTTCATGACTCGTTTCGAGACAATGATGACTTAATTAAAAGCAAGTTCAGCTCGTTGCCCCACTGGCCAGCCCATGAATATCAAGTGCCAAACGTGTTTACCGCATTTTTGGTTCAGTTGTTTCGCGACCACGATTCGATAAGAACCCTTTACCCCACTCCTGATTTCGAAAGCCCGCAATGGATTTGCGCGCGACTACTCGAAATGATGCCTATCCCTTTGGAAAAGAAAACAGAGTTCACCGAGCCCGCTAGCTTTCCTTCTTTAGTTCCTTTTTTGAATCAAATCATTACGGGGCAATAAGCACTTTTCTTCACTATAATTTTGTATAGTGGAAAATAATTTAAATTAAAGTGATCCCGGCCTTCAACTTTCACGTAGTGCCACTCAAATTCGCATGATGGTTATTTACTATGCAAGTCGAAAGTAGAAGTTCAGGGAAAGGCAAGGAGCATGTCATTATCCCAGACAAAAAAACAACGACCGAATCCAAGGTTCCAACAGAGCTTTCAAGCTGGTTGATCTTAGTTGGTACAGACAGAGACAAGCAGGCATTTACCTGTTTGTTCAAGTTCTTTGCTCCCAAGATAAAGCGTTTCGGAATCAGCAAGTTAGGCGGTGAAGCTACTGCGAACGAGCTGGTTCAAGACACCATGACTAACGTTTGGAAGAAAGCCCACCTTTACAACGAAGATAAGGGCGCTGCGACGACTTGGGTCTACACCGTCATGCGAAATGCTGCGTTTGATATGTTACGCAAAGTAAAAGCCAAAGCGGAACAGACAATCGCAGACGACATCTGGCCTATTGACGCGATGGTTGCGGAATCTCAAAGTGATGAATTACCGTTTGGCGATCATTTGATGAGCCGACACGTAATGACACAAATAGAGAAGTTGCCTCTGGCTCAGAAAACCATTGTCAAAGGTGTCTACTTTCAAGAGCTCTCTCAAGAACAGCTTGCACAGCAACTTGGCGTCCCACTTGGAACCGTGAAATCACGTCTAAGACTCGCTTTAGCCAAACTTAAGGTTCACATGGGGGAACAAAGCCATGATTAAACATCACCCAAATGCTGAAATTCTGAAAGATTTTGTCGATGGCACGCTTGCAGACTCTGTTTCATTGATTGTTTCTAGTCACGTAGAACTGTGTGAACATTGCCAACAGCAGGTTAAGCAGCTTACCGCTGAGGCGGCGAACAATGCCTTTGATAAAGAACCTGCGTTCACGAACGAAGAGTCAGGCGGCTTTTCAATGGACGACATGGATTTCGACTTTGATGCAATTGAGCAGATTACTGCTGATTTATCTCAGTCAGTGGAAGTTGAGCCAAAGGTAGAGCAAGTTACCGTTGCAGATACCACATTCACTATTCCTCGCGCTCTGAACTCGGTGGCGAGAAAAGATTGGATGAACCTAGGCAAAATTTCACGCGCAAGACTCGATTTCGATGACGAAGCACATCACACAAGTTTGCTGCATATCGATAAAAACGGACAAGTGCCTTGCCACACTCACAAAGGTTTCGAAATTACACTTCTTTTAGAGGGTAGCTTTGAAGACGAGATGGGGGTCTACACCAAGGGCGACTTCATCTGGCTAGATGGCAATCACACTCATCAACCTGCGACCAAAGAAGGTTGTGTGTGCTTGACCGTTTCCAGTGATGCCTTGTACTTCACGAAAGGGGTGAGCCAGTTGTTCAACCCACTTGGTAAATACATTTATTAGCTTAAAAACATTTACCGACTTCATCACAAGACTTAAGAAGTTGGCTAGAGAAAAAGAAATAAACCGATCTAAAATAACACACAATAAGCAACAATACGCACAAAATAAGAATAACAAAGAGCAATGAACGTGAGGGTTTGACCAATGGATAAGAAAATAAAAATAGGCATTAGTGCATGTGTCGCCGGTCATAAAGTTCGGTTCGATACTGGCCATAAACGTTCTCGCTTCTGCACAGACGACTTAGCAGATTACGTTGAGTTGGAACCAGTTTGTCCAGAGATGGGCGTTGGTCTGCCAACGCCTCGCCCAACTATTCGCCAGACTCGGATGTTAGACGATATCATTCACGTCTCCCGTCCAGACGGTTCTGGTGATGTGACCAATGAGTTAATCGAGTTCGGTCAAAACTACTCGAAGAACAATCAGCACATTGCTGGATTCATTGTTTGCCAAAAGAGCCCAACTTGCGGTATGGAGCGAGTGAAAGTGTACCACCACCATGGTCGTGGTTCTGAGTCGACTGGTATTGGCATGTTTACTAAGCAGATCATGGACGCTAACCCGTTACTTCCTGTTGAAGAAAACGGGCGACTTAACGACCCTATTTTGCGCGAGAACTTCATGACTCGTGTCTTCACCTATCAAAAGTGGCTCGACCTTGTGGATGAGGGTGTAACAAAACACAAGCTTATCCAGTTCCACAGTGCGCACAAGTATCTAGTGATGTGTCACCACGTAGAGAGTTACAAAAGTTTGGGCAATCTGCTAGCGAGCAATAAACTCGACATTAATGAGCTTGCAGACCAATATATTAAAGGCCTGATGACGGCGTTATCACATCATGCCAACCGTGGTACTCACGCCAATACTCTGCAACACCTGCAAGGCTATTTCAAGAAGCAGCTGAGCAGTGCTCACAAGCAAGAACTCTCAAGCCAAATTACATCATTCAGAGAGGGCGTAATTCCGTTACTAGTGCCGTTGACACTGATCAACCACTACCTAATGGAGTACCCAAACGAGTACTTGGAGTCACAGGTTTACCTAAATCCTCACCCACAAGAACTTAAACTGAGATACGGATATTGAGCAACATTCTATGGATACGACGAGACCTGCGGATTCACGATAACCCAGCGCTCGTCGCGGCAGTTGAAAACGGCGTGTCTATCGCCGTTTTTATTTCAACACCACAGCAATGGCAGCAACACCAACTTGCCCCCATCAAAGCCGATTTCATTTATCGTCACCTAAAACAGCTCGAATCCCAACTCGCTGAGTTTGGGATTTCATTGCTGCATCTCAAAGCCAGCGATTTTGATGACCAAGCCCGACAGCTCATCGAATTATACGAACAACTTGATGCTAAGTGCTTATACGCAAATTCAGAACCTGAGGTAGATGAACAAACCCGTGACCAGCAACTGATATCAAATGGGGTAAACCTTCAGATCAGCTCTTGTGACGTTATGCTGCCATTAGGTAGCGTTCTTAACAAACAAGGCGAGATGTTCAAAGTCTTTACGCCATTTAAGAACGCTTGGTTAAAAGAAGTTCAGGTGAAAGGTATCATCTGTAGCCCGGCTCCTATCGTGCCCGCTAAGCTTCAACAAACTCAGCGTCCACAATCACAACTTCCTGACGACTTAAAAGCTTCAAGAATCTCCGCTGACTATGATTTTGACTTTCCGCGTGTTGATTCAAGCCGCTGGCCATTAAGCCAAGATGTATTGGGCAATGTGATCCCGAATTTCTTAACCAATAAAGTCAACGACTACACGCGCCTGAGAGATATTCCCTCGGTAAAAGGCACGTCTGGTCTATCACCTTATTTGGCGATTGGCGCTGTGAGCCCACGTTGGCTAGCGATTCAGCTGATTCAGCAACAACCCGATTTGTTGTTTGATACTCAGCTGCCGGCCTTTTCTTGGCTTAATGAATTGATTTGGCGTGATTTTTATAAGCATTTGATGTTCCACCATCCTAAACTGGTTAAAGGAGCGAACTTTCAGCAAAAATACAATGGATTAGACTGGTATCAAGATCACCCTAGCTTCAAAGCATGGTGCGAAGGAAAAACCGGATATCCATTGGTTGATGCAGCCATGCGTCAACTGGTTGAAACGGGCTGGATGCACAACAGGCTAAGAATGGTGGTGGCAAGCTTCCTAACCAAGCACCTGCTTATTGACTGGCGCTGGGGCGAGCGTTTCTTTATGTCGCACCTTATCGACGGTGACTTTAGCGCCAACAACGGTGGCTGGCAGTGGGCTTCAAGTACTGGCTGCGATGCTCAACCTTACTTTCGAATTTTCAATCCAATCACCCAGAGTGAAAAGTTTGATCCAAAAGGAATTTTTATTCGTAAGTACATACCAGAGCTGCAAAACATCCCTGATAAGCATGTACATTTTCCACATGACTTTATCGCTAAAAACGGGATAGACAGCGAATACTGGCAACCCATCGTTGAGCACAAACAAGCACGATTGAGAGCCTTAGCCTTCTTCAAATAATTAGAGTGAATATTATGGATAACTCTCTATGGCTTGATAACTTTCTCAACATGTATCGAGAACTCGGAACAGACAATTTCGACGTGCTGAAGACGGTTTATCACCCTGATATTGAATTCCAAGATCCGCTGCACCATGTCAGCGGTATTTCTGCGCTTACTCACTACTTCGAGAACCTCTACACCCAAGTGACGAGCTGTTACTTCCACATTGAACACACTTTCGAAGTGAACGATGAAGCTTCGGTTTACTGGACGATGCAATTTGCTCACAAGCAACTAAATGGGCAAAAGCCGATCGAAGTACAAGGACACAGCCACCTCAAGATGTTCGACGGTCAGGTGATTTACCACAGAGACTACCTCGACGTCGGTTCTATGTTGTATGAACACATTCCAGTACTGGGCTGCGCGATTAAATCCATCAAAAAGAGAGCGAGCCGATAATGCGTATTATGATTACAGGCGCGACCTCAGGTATCGGCCAATCCCTCGCTAAAGATTACGCTCAGCAAGGGCATCAGGTGATTGCTTGTGGCCGCAACCCAGACAAACTGCAGGCCTTAGTTGATTCTCACGATACAGACATCGCACATTCATCCATTTCACCGCTCTGTTTCGATCTGACCGATTACCACAACTTCCCAGAACTCGACCAAGACAAGCCGCTCGATCTGCTGATTCTAAATGCGGGTGATTGTGAATACATCGACGACCCATTGAATTTTGATGCCGAACTTTTCGAGCGCGTCATCAACATAAACCTAATTTCAATTGGCTACGCCCTTAAAGCCTGGTTAAAAAACATCAAGCCCGGCGGCCGTTTGGTTATAGTCAGCTCCAGCGCCAGCTTTTTACCTTTACCTAGAGCCGAGGCTTATGGCGCTTCAAAGGCAGCCCTCACCTACTTAGGCAGAACACTTTCGGTTGATCTGGCAACGCACAACATTCATGTATCCATTGTGCACCCTGGCTTTGTTGAAACGCCATTAACCGAGCGAAATACGTTCGCTATGCCTATGATTATTAGTAGTGAGGCCGCAACTCAAAGAATCGTAAATGGTATTGCTCAAGGAAAGAGTGAAATCGATTTCCCAAGACGATTCATCATGTTGATGAAGCTACTAAGAATACTTCCAACTCCAGTTTGGCAAAAACTCGCTTCAAGGATGGTATAACAATGAAGAAAATCGCCATTATCGGGTCAGGTATCTCTGGACTCACTTGCGCACACATATTAGATAAGCACCACGACGTAACGGTATTCGAAAAGAATGATTATGTTGGGGGCCACACCGCGACCGTTGATATTGAACATCAAGGCTCGGCGTTTTCGATAGATACAGGTTTCATCGTATTCAACGATCGAACCTACCCGAATTTCAATCAGCTCCTGGAACAACTCGGTGTCGAAAGGCAACCTACAGAGATGAGCTTCAGCGTCCACAACACCACTACTAGGTTTGAGTACAACGGCCATAGCATTAATTCGTTATTCGCACAAAGGAGTAACATCTTCAAACCTCAGTTCTGGTCTTTAGTGTCTGACATTCTCAAGTTCAACAAACTGTGTAAGGCTCAGTTTGAAAGTAATGAATTCACACCAGACGTTACCCTTGGCAGTTTCCTACGCGATAATCAATTTTCAGATTTTTTCAGTCAGCACTACATTCTGCCGATGGGCGCGGCTATTTGGTCGACAAGCTTAGAGGAAATGGAAGAGTTTGAGCTGAAATTCTTTATTCAGTTTTTCTACAACCACGGATTGCTCGATATCGCGAACCGCCCTCAGTGGTATGTGATTCCAAAAGGTTCACGCTCTTACGTTGAAATTATCCTTTCACGCTTGAGTAAGCCTGTTGCACTGAATACATCGATTAAACAAGTCACTCGCCAAGAAACGGGGGGCACGGTTGAATTTGAAGATGGCAGCACGCAAAACTTCGACGAAGTAATCTTTGCCTGTCACTCAGACCAAGCCTTACGTCTGCTTGGTGATGCGACAGAACAAGAGCAACAGGTACTGGGCGAGATCCCTTACAGCCGCAATGAAGTGGTTCTGCACACCGATACACGCTTATTACCAGACAGAAAGCTGGCTTGGGCAAGTTGGAACTACATGTTAGATGGCGACAGTAAACGACCAGCCTGTGTGACTTACAACATGAACATCCTGCAAGGCATCGAAAGCCAAGACACCTTCTGTGTCACCTTGAATCAAAGCGAAAGCATCAACCCAGAGAAAATCATTCGCAGCTTTGTTTATCATCACCCGGTACTTAACTCGAACACGGTCGAAGCTCAGCACAAGCGTGAGCAGATTTGTGGTAGAAACCAGACTCACTTTGCTGGTGCTTATTGGTATAACGGGTTCCATGAAGACGGTGTCCACAGTGCACTCGATGTGACCAAACGCTTCGGTTTGGATTTGAGTACGAGTTCAGCGCAATGAGCAGCCAAACCCTGACACCCGAGATGGGGATCGCATCCGAAAAGAGTGAAGAACTTAGCGGTATCTATTGGGGTAACGTCAGACATCGTCGCTTTGGCAACATCACACATGAGTTCAGTTATCAGCTGTATATGATGGGGTTAGATCTTGATGAGCTGCCCCAAACCACAGCGCGCAGTGCGCTGTTCGGCACTCGATGGTATAACCCGATTCGCTTTGTAGAATCGGATTATCTCACTGAAAAAAAACAAAATGTCACTACAAATGAACCAAAATCACTTAAGCAACGTATAGCTTCCAAAGTGCAACAACTTGGTGGGGTTTGGTCTGATTCAAACCGTGTGACGATGCTGGCTCAGTGCCGCTGCTTAGGCATCTATTTCAGCCCAATCAACTGTTTCTTCTGCTATGACGAAACTGGAGATTGTAAATACATGCTGGCAGAAGTGAGTAACACGCCTTGGCGAGAAAGACACTACTATCTGATCGACATGCACCAAGAGTTGAAGGTAAAAAAAGAGTTTCACGTTTCGCCGTTCATGGATTTGAACATGACTTATTTTTGGAAGATTAAGCCACCAGCGAAACGCACGTTAGTTCACATCGAAAGCCGCCGAGACAACAAGCTTTTCGATGCGACACTGGCCCTGACCAAACAGTCAGTAACCAAGATAAACATTAGACGGACGGTGTTCAAGATTCCGGCGATGACGATAAAAGTCGTGATGGGAATTTATTATCAGGCTCTCAAATTATTCCTGAAAAAAGTACCGTTTGTGGCGCATCCAGACTCAACATCTTAAGCGCTTAAAACAGAAATCAATTCTAGCTTGGGTTCGCTCCAACCAAGGAGCAAAACTCAGCTTAGTTGGCACAAAATATTAGAATGAGTTATCAGCGAGGTTTACATGGAACAGCTTGCCAAACAAAACAACAATATTGAACAACAAGCTAAAGCCGTTGCTGTTTCAAGCAACTGTAAATATCGAGCTTTAATTTTCAAGGTATTAGAAAGCCTACAATTCGCGACGCTTGAGATCATTGAGCGCGACCAGCATTCAGTATTTGGTGATCGAGAAGCCGAACTGAAAGGTCGAATCGTGATTCATGATGCGACCTTTTTTAGAGATGTCGTGATTGACGGCAGCATTGGGGCATCTGAAGCCTATATCGATGGCAAATGGACCAGTCCAAATCTGACGCGTGTGATTCAAATCATGGCTCGTAACCAAGCCCAATTGGATGAACTTGATGACAAGACACAGTGGATTTCTCGCATCAAAAACCTCTTGCTGCGTCGTAAGAATGCCAACACCGAACAAGGCTCCAAGCGCAACATTCTCGCCCACTACGATATTGGCAACGAGCTGTATGAGCGCTTCTTAGATAGCTCGATGCAGTACTCTTCCGCTATCTACAGCGAAGACGCAGAAACCTTGTCGAAGGCTCAACAAAACAAAATGAAAACCATCTGTGAGCGACTAGAACTGTCTGAGAAAGATAGCGTGGTCGAGATAGGCACAGGTTGGGGCGGCTTAGCCATCTTTATGGCGCAGCACTACGGTTGTCATGTCACCACAACCACAATATCAGATGCCCAACACGCACTTGCAGAACAGAGAGTCAAAGCACTTGGTTTAACCGACAAAATCACCCTGCTTAAAGAGGATTATCGCAACCTTACAGGAGAGTATGACAAGTTGGTCTCTATCGAGATGATAGAAGCGGTCGGCCATGAATATCTACAAACCTTCTTTGAAAAATGTTCGTCGCTACTCAAGCCCTCAGGCAAGATGCTGATTCAAGCAATTACGATTGCTGACAGCCGTTACGATAAATACCGTAAGGGCGTTGACTTTATTCAGAAGTACATCTTCCCCGGCGGTTGTTTACCTTCGGTTTCAGTGATGACCCAACACCTTGCGACTAGTACAGATCTTGTGGTTCAAGAAATTGACGACATTGGTCTGCACTATGCTCGAACGCTTAACGACTGGAACATCGCCTTTGAAAATAGTTGGGAAGAACTAGAGTCTCTCGGCTATTCAGAAGAGTTTAAGCGCTTATGGATCTTCTACTTCTGTTACTGTGAAGGTGCATTCAAAGAGCGAGTGATCAGTACTCACCATTTAGTCGCAAGAAAACCTCGTTACTTTGGAGCAAAAGATGAAACGGTTTTGGATTATTAATCTCGTACTGTTTCAAGCGACCTGGGTTTGCAGCGCCTTCTTTACAGCGCAAGCCCCGTTCGTCACACCACTGATCGTGATTGTCCATTTCCTTCTTTCTCCGACTCGCAATAGCGATCTCAAAATGCTCTGTTTGTTACCTTTGGGGCTACTGCTCGATAGCTTGATGCTTCATTTTGGCGTGTTCGCTGTTGATCCTGATATCGCCAATCAAACCATATTCCCAGTGTGGCTTGTATGCCTGTGGGTCATGTTTTTAATCAGCTTCAATCACAGCCTAAATTGGCTTTTAAAATGCTCGAAAGTGATCCTGTTTGTCATAGGGTTCGTAGCAGGTACTAGTAGTTATTGGGGAGGCATCAAAGCAGGTGCCCTTCTGACTACTTGGCCAGATGCATCGGTAGTTGCTGCCCTTGCAATAAGCTGGGGGATTTTGTTGCCCTTACTGGTGGCCGCCTACTCCAACTTAGTACAACCTAAAATGGCATTATCGAGGTGACTTATGGCTTATCCACGCAACCCGAGACAAACGTTCAAACCTGAGAGCGTTATTGTTCGCGCTCATCAACAACTAAAAAACAAACTCTTCGCCTTCATCACTTTATCGCTAATCCTTGCAGCGCTTCTATTTACCGGAAGCGCAAAAGCCTCAGCCGTCGATGACTTAAATAAACGCGGCCAAGGCGAAATGAGTTACCTATTTTGGACACTCTACTCTGCTGAATTCTATGCCACACCAACCAATTCCGAGCGCGCACTCAAGCTTGAATATTACCGCGCTATCGATAGCAAAGACTTAGTCGATGCAACCGAAGATCAATGGAACAAGCTTGGCTACTCTAACATCAACATTCAACGTTGGTTGAAGCCGTTGTACGCGATGTGGCCAAACGTAGAAGCAGGAAGCACTCTCACGATTCGCGTAGCTGAAGATAATGTCAGCCGCTTTTACTTTGATGAGCAACCAATTGGGGTAATCCAAGACAAACAATTTGGTGAGGCCTTCTTAGCGATCTGGTTATCTGAAAACACATCCGAGCCCGGTCTTCGCAAACAACTATTAGGTTTAAATAAATGAATCCAAAAACAACAATGATAAAATTCGCTCTGACACTGCTTTCTCTCACTTGGCTAGCTGGATGTGGCTCTGCAAGTTTAAAAGATCACGTAGACACTACGCCAGAGCTCAAACTTGAAACCTTTTTTAATGGCGAGCTAATGGCCTACGGCATGGTACTCGACCGCTCTGGTAACCTACTGCGCCGCTTTGATGCCAAACTTATCGCGACTTGGGACGGTGACAACGGAGAGATAAAAGAGTGGTTCTCTTTTGCTGATGGCGAGCGCTCAACTCGCGTTTGGAATCTGATAAAAACCGGTGAAAACACCTATTCAGGCACTGCCAATGATGTAGTGGGTACTGCCTATGGCGAGACCCAAGGTTCGGCTCTGTATTGGAAATATGACCTAGAAATCCAAGTAGACGGCAGCACTTATGAGGTGGTGCTCGATGATTGGATGTTCTTAATGGACGACAAACGCTTGTTCAACAAAACTGAGATGTCCAAGTTTGGCTTTAAAGTGGGAGAGGTCATCTTATACATCGAGAAGATTTGATTTAACTGCCGTTTCTGACTGTCAGCTTCAAAGCAATAACTACAACTACAACTACAGTACGTAACAGCCCATAACGAAAATTGTGGGCTGTTTTGTTTAATCCCTCGAATAGCATACCTGTATGCTCAAGCCTCTGTGCTAAGATGCGCCACCAGCATACAAATGGGCTAGACTCATACTCAGTAGTTCCTGTTTGTTTCGCTTAGCGTAGATTCCCTACCATGAATAATTGAAAAGGCTTTAAAGCATGAGCAAGTTGACCTCAGCGGAGCGTAAAGCTCGCGATAATGAACGTTTCTCACAACGCGTAAACGACCGCAGAGAAAAAGGTGAAGACGTAGTTGCTTACGCACTGACCAACAAAAAAGCTGTAAAATTCCTGACTAAGTCAGAGAAAAAACGTTTCAACGAAACGAGAGCGACTCTTCAAGAAGAGAAGCGAGTAAAAGAACAAGAAGAGCTTAACCGAATCGAAGATGCGTTCACCATCAAACAGTTCGACGACGAATAATCACGTTTGACTACTCAAAAGCGCTGGCTCTGCGTAATAAAACCAAGCAAGCGTGATCTCAAATTATTATGTCAGGGTGGGCACAAAAATGTGCGACAATACTCGGCGTAAATTCATATTCAAGGTTTATTATGAAACTTCTAGTTCGTAACCTATCGCGCTCTACTTCTGAGCAAGACATCCGTGTGCTATTTTCTGAGTTCGGTTCAGTAAAAGAGTGCAGCCTAGTTTTAGACCAAGAAACTGGCGACTCAAAAGGCTTTGCTTTTGTTGAAATGCCAGAGCACGAAGAAGCTAAAGCAGCACTAAACAAGCTGAACATGACTAAGCTTGGCAAAAACACGATTCGTGTAAAAGTAGCGAACTCTTAACCGAGCCACGTGGCTTAGCTTAATGCAACACAGATGATAAAGCCCGTAACGATATTCCGCTGAAAAACGTAATATCGTTACGGGCTTTTTGCTGCTCGCGATTCTCTTTTTACAACACGACCGGCATACTTAATGCTCGCGTTTATAACCCTTCATGTTCATCAATAGCACGCCTTGCTTCTGCCATTGAACATCCAGATTCCATCACCAACTGAGCGACCGTCATCGTAGGTGTTGCTTCTAATAGCGAAGCCAAACACACCACAGGTTTAGGTAGTACTTTGTCTATCGCAATGGCGATCCAACCGTCTTTTTCGTGGGTGAGTAGGGTTTTAAATTCAATGAGTTGCTGCTCTTGAGCCACTAATAACCAATTGCGTGAACGACGAACTCGCTTCAACTGGCATCCACACTCAGTCGCATTCGCCATCACTTGGCTTTTATCACTCACACGATGTACAAAACTATTCAGTGGGACGCTAAACATAACTCTCTGCCAACCAATCTCTATCAATCATTAAAGCGCCAGTACTCGCAACTCAGCACTTCAATCACAACTCAATAAAACCATGAGTAGGATTACACAGACACAAAAAAACCGCCAGTCATGCGCTATGCAGACTCGCGGTTATTTTATTCTAATCGGATTTTAAAGCTGTGCCGTTATGCGTTCTGATTTCAACGCTTGCCGTTTATCCTTAAGGTTTAGCAGCAGCTTTTAGAATTGCCTTTATCGCAACAATTTGAGTTCACCACAGAGCCTCGCTCAAAGCAATCAATCGCATCAGCCAACGCAGTAAATGATTGCTCAATATTGTCACGCGAAGTGGCGATGTTCATTCGCATAAAATGATAACTCTCAGCGCCAAACCAGCCGCCCGGCGTTAACCCCATTTTAGCTTGCTCAAACACCACGTTCTTTAACTCTTCTTCCGAGAAACCTAACTCAGAGAAATCAAACCACACTTGATAAGTGCCTTGCGGTTGGAACACTTTCAATTGAGGGATGCGCTGCGCAGCAAACTCAGAGATCCACTTAACCGTGTCTTGCAGATACACCAACATGCCGTCTAGCCACTCTTCACCCTTTTCAAAGGCGGCAATGGTCGCAAACGTGGTCAAGGCATTACCATGGTCAAGATACATCGCCGCTACGTTAGCTTTGAACGCTTCAAATAGCTCATTGTTGTTCGTGTACACATAGCCGTTTGAGATGCTGTGCATACCGAAGGTTTTGGCCGGAGAGCCAATCAAGGTGATGACCTTGTCGTAATCAAAGCTGGTCAAGCTCGTGAAAGCGTGACCTTCAAAGATAATGTCTGAGTGGATTTCATCACTGATGATCAACACATCATGACGCTTAGCAATCTCGATAACCTGTGTCACTTCTTGCGGCGTCCACACGCGACCTGTTGGGTTATGTGGATTACAGAAAATCATCGTTTTAACTTTGTGTTCGATGATCTGCTGTTCCATACCATCGAAATCAATGCGGTAACCTTGCTCATCATTGATGAGTGGGCTCTTCACTACCTGACGATTAGCCTTGTTCACCAAGTTAGAAAACTGGTGATACGCTGGCGTATGGATAAGCACTCCATCACCTTCGTTGGTGAACTGGTGCAGTAGCAACGCGATACCGGAAAGCACACCCGGCACTTGCACAAACTTGTCCACAGAAAGGTTTAAACCATGACGCTTTGAATACCATTGCGACAGCACTTCAAACACCGCTTGCTCATGAAATTCATAAGAGTACACACCGCGTTCAACCAAGCGATTAAGCTCTTGAGTGATCGGTTCCGCTACCTGAAAATCCATGTCGGCAACCCAATATGGGAATACACCGGTGGTGTTGTAAATGCTCTCTAGCATCTCTGGTTTGCTTTTGATAAACGCATTTTCACCATAGTTCGATGTACTCTCAAACGCTGTCATGAAGGTTTCCTCAAATAATTCTTTCAGTCTTTTTTACAATCATTGGGATTGCATGAATGCCCTTAAGACGATGGCGAAATCAAAAAGACGAAGCTTTTAGAAAAAAATCTGAAAATAAAAATTAGTCTCGCATCTCGACCTTTATCTCGGTCTTAACCGAATTCGCGATAAAACAATTCTTGTGCGCTAAGTGATGCAACTTGTCGAGTTGAGCACTGGTTGGAACCTTGCTACCAATAAACACAATCTTCGGGCGCAGTGTCACTGTAGTAACGGACGAACGACCTGACTCATCTTCTTCAAGGACTCCGATCGCATCATCCACATAAGAGTCGATCACGTACTTCTGTTTAGCCGCGATACCCAAAAAGGTCAGCATATGACAGCTAGAAAGTGCCGCAATAAAGGCTTCTTCTGGGTCAACATTCGCTTCAACTGACAACGGTAGTGGCACAACGTGTGGAGAGGACGAAGCAGGTACAGAAACACCACCATCGAATTCCCATGTATGGCCTCGGCTATATTGATTGTCGCTAAAGACCTCATCTTCCGCTTTTTGCCAACGAACAACCGCACCATATTCAGACATAATCCCTTCCCTTTTTCATGCTCAATAAATTAACGATCAGCAGGATGATTAACACCATCATTGGTCACCACATCACCAATATCAAAAGGGTTCACCCCTTCTAAACAACCAATGTTGAATCCATATTCATTTGGACTGGAGCGACGTTGATGATGGGTATAGATACCGCAGTTTGAGCAGAAGTAATGCTTCGCGGTTTTGGTATTGAATTGATAAAGCTTAAGATGCTCCGCACCTTTGAGGATCTTGATGCCATCTAGCGCCACAGAGCCCACAATCGCTCCCCTGCGACGGCAGATAGAGCAATCACAACGGCGTGGCTTTTCTATTCCGTTAGGTAGGCTGAGTTCTAGTTCGATTGCACCACAGTGGCAGGTGGCTTTGTGAAAAGGTTGGATAATAGTGCTTCCTACTTGTTTCATGAACACTCCTTGAATTGCTCAATTTTCAGTCATCATATCTCTGTTTCATCTTTTGGTAAAAAAGTGTGTTTTATTACAAATATATAGCGCATGTTTTCAACACATAATTTAAGCTAAAACTTGATACGGTGACTCACTCGCTTCAACCATAGAACCATATTCAAGCCACTTAATCTCTTTACCACAGGGCCTAATCGTTATGAATTTAAACCTGATAAAACACTTTCTGGCAGCCTATGACTTTAAGAGTATTTCTAAAGCGGCAGAACATATGAATATGACTCAGCCATCGATGACTGCGGCCATAAAAAACTTTGAAGAGCAAAGTGGTAAAGTCATGTTTCATCGAACAAGTCGTTCCATCCAACCGACTGAAGAAGCGCATTACCTTGCAGAACAGTGTCGAGAAATATTGGGTCGACTCGATTCAGTATTTCAAGAAGAAAGAAAGCTCAAAATATGCTGTCCAGAAGTGGTTATGCAGTCGATTCCTGACCTTAATGGGGCCTGTTTCATTGAAACACCCGCCGTTGAGTACAGTATTTTAGACCAGTTACGAACAGGTGAAGTGGATATTATCGTCGACGATATCTCCGTTACAGACCACTCATTTATCGTCGAGTCTATTGGTTCTCAAAAACTCGCCTTGGCATGCCGAAAAGATCATCCCACCATCGATAGTAACATTACACTTGAGCAATTCAAAAATGCCGAACACATCATGTTGCGCCTAAAAAATAAAAATGTGAGTGCGCTTGAAACTCGAACAGAAGAGACATTTAATCGTAATGTAGTTCGCGAAGTCTCGGGGCAATCGAACCTCCTACTGAACGCTCGCAACTCCGATGCGGTTTGCATCGTGAGTGAGTCGATGTTTGGTTTGGCTGAAGAGTTAGGGTTAAAAGTATTAAAACCGCCGTTTGCACTGCGCGACTATGAAATGCGAATGATTTATCACAAACGAAGCCTACATGACCAACAACATGCTCTGGCTCGTGAGCACATAAAAAAGTACCTCTCCCCCAATTATTGAAATAAATTATAACTATACAAATGAGTATATAAGTTATAAACCTCATCAAAACCTTGCTTTGCATAGTTAAAATCTATGCAATTCATAGCTCTTACCCAATGGTTCAATTTTCAAGATCTGCCTAAGATATCGTCATCAACGGCGCATTATATATGCCTCGTTTTCCTTCAACTTTTTGAAGAATTACGAAACAGGATAGATTCTGAATCTGATTCAAACGAAATTACAGAACCTGGGTACAACTATGAAAAAAACCATCATTGCTTTATCTATCGTCGCTTCTTTCAGTGCGATGGCTCATTCACACTCTCATGATGCTTCTGAACGCTTAACACATGGTGACCACGACCACTCCTTCGACATGAGTCAATATGATGTTGTTCTCTCAAGTAATTATGATCCAAAGGTCAATGGCATTGAGTTTCTTAACCCAAATCAATCTGCGGAACAACAAAGCTACTTTCCTCTTGGAGACAAAGCGTCAACAGAGTTGGCTGGTTCATTTCCAGAAATAATCTGGAGAGGAGAGCCCTTGTTCACACCTGAGTACGACAAGGAGAGCATGGAAAAAGCACTTCAAGAAGGCAAGAGCCACCCAGAGCTTGCGGCAATGGAAGAAGCAATGACAAACCCTGTGATCTTCAAATTATCCGATCGCATGTACAACGCCTTTGGTTTTGAAGGTGCTTCTATCACCTTTATTCAAGGCGACAAAGGGCTAATCATTGCTGATGCAGGCTCAACGGCAGAAACCGCAGCAGCGATGCTTGCCGCTTATCGTGAAGCTACGGGTGACACGCGTGAAGTCCATACTATTTTCTATACCCACCACCATCCAGATCAATGGGCGGGGACAGAAGGCCTAGCAACACGTGAAGATTTTGAAACCGGTAAAATTAACGTGATCGCACATGCTGATTTCCAAAAGAAAATGAACGAAGAGTCTGGTATTTATCTGAATCAGCAATCAATTAGAACTGCGTATGCCTTTGGCGCGTTTATCCCTCACAACAATGACTATGATAAAGGGGTAAACCAAGGTGTCGGCTACCCGTCAGACATCGTTATGCAATCAAAAAACAAATCCTTCTTTGCACCTAACATCTTGGTCGACGACCTGATGATCATGAAAGTCGACGGCTTAACATTAGAGTTTTTCCATACCCCGGGAGAAGCCCCAGATGGCGTCGCACTCTACATTCATGAAACAGGTGACATGGTCGGTGGCGATACAATTCAAGGCGAAACCATTCCGAACCTCTACACCATTCGAGGTGCAGAATACCGTGACGGCCTTGAGTGGGCTGACTCAATAGACCGCATGCGTCGCTATCAGCCGAAATCTCTATCATTGCATCACGGCCGTTCAGCTGTGAATACCGAGCGTGTTGAAGACGTGATGAAGGCTTACGCAGACTCATTACGTTACATGCAAGATCAAACGGTTCGTTACATCAACAAAGGCTATACGATGCACGAACTTTCAGACAACATCCGTTTGCCTGAAGAGCTCAAAGATCACGATTACTTGCGTCCATTGCGCGGTTCTGAGTATCAAAACGTCGCTAATATTTATGCAGGGAACGTAGGATGGTTTAACGGTGATGCAAGTGAGTTTGCTAAACCTGCCCACAAAGATATGGCGCAACTTTATGTCGACATGATGGGAGGCTCTGACGCAATCAAAAAAGCCGCAGACCGTTTAATTGAACAACAGCATTATGGTGAAGCAATGCAAATTTTGACTCACGTTATTCGCGTCGATCATGGCGATATGTATGCTCGCGGACAAAAAGCGGTCGCACTTGAACGTTGGGGCTGGGAACAATCAACTCCGGGTTGGCGTCACTGGGCATTAACTGGTGCAGCTGAACTGCGCGGTGAACTAGACGGCGTGCTTGATACGATGAACTTCTTTGGCGATGCCAGCAAGTTTGTCGATGCTCCAACCAATGATGTGATGTCACTGATTCCGACACGTTTGATGGCTGAACAGCTTACAACAAATGAAAGCCACATGATCAACCTAGTCGTCGATGGCAGCCCGTATTTGGTTAACATCTCAAACCGAACCATGGCAGTCGACAATGGGTTCAGTTCGGATGATGCCGAGCTTACGATTGAAATGACGAAGAAAGATCTTGTTCACTTGTTCTTAGTGAAAGACATCAATGTGGCAGAATCAACCGCCACAGCGACCAAGGGAGACATCAACCAACTTCAACGACTCGTTGATGTTATTGATACCTTCTCTCCCTTCTACTTGCACCTTCGCTAGAACTAGTCACTAATCATGTGCCTCAGTTACCTGAGGCACATGAGAGGTTTCCATGATAGATAAAAAGACATTCATCCCTAGAGCGCTGGCCGTCGCAATCGTTGTTTTCCTGATATGTTCTTAGCTTGGCAACACACCACTTGGATAAACACTATCTCCAAACCGGTCAAGAAGATAATCCAAAAAAAGTCGAATACGCTTCGGCTGATATTTCTTGCTGATGTACACCACATTCAAGTCGGCGCTTGATACAGAAGTCGAGGTGTTAAAGTTCTTCATGTAGCCATTAAGCAAAGTCACAAGGCGTTGGTTATTGATGTCGTCTTGTACATCCAGTACCGACTTAAGAGCAATGCCCTCTCCTTTTAATGCCCAGTAACGAATCACTTCACCATCGTCTGAGAATCGCTTTGGTACAACGGTAATCGACTTCTTCATGTCGTGATCTTGGAAGTGCCAAGTCTTGAGTTCCTCATTGCTGCGCAGCATCGCCAAGCAGTCGTGTTCAACCAAATCTTGTGGCGTCAACGGCGTCCCGTGTTTGGCGAGGTATTCAGGTGAGGCGCACAGTACGCGGCGGCTTGGTGATAAGCGTCTTGATATCAAATTGCTGTCGACCAATTCGCCATAACGGACCACGATATCCATGCCGGATTCAGCAATATTCGAGAGGTTATCGTTCAAATACAAGTAAGGGATAACGTCAGGGTATTTCTGACAAAACTCCGACAAGATTGGCAGAATGTATTGCTTTCCAATGTCCTTCGGCGCGGCGATTTTTAATGGGCCTTTGACCTCTTTGACGCCATTTTGAATCAGGTTTTCAGCCTCACTGACATTATCCAATATCTCCAAACATGCCTTGTGATACAGCTCTCCGGAATCGGTCAAAGACACATGACGCGTGCTTCGATTCAACAACTTCACACCGTATCGTTCTTCAAGCGCCTGCAGCCTTGCTGTCATGGTCGCAGGAGATAAACCCAGCTCTCGCCCAGCCGCCGCTAAACCGTGATGCTTAACAATACTGACGAACATCGCCATGTCTGAAAACTTATCCATACTATTCGTGCTCTCGCTCTATTGTTCATTTAAACCGAATAATGAATTTATATTTTAGCCAATTATCAAATTTATTCGAATAAATATAATGACAACCATCAGCAGAACACGCAGGAATTCAGCACATGAACAACGAACTAACAAACCAAGAAAAGAACACTTTCGTCATCATTGGTGGCACGTCTGGTATCGGTAAGGCATTGGCGATGCAACTAAGAAACGAGAGCAACACGGTACACATTGCTAGCCGACATACCGGTGTCGATATCACTAACGAGAAGTCGCTCTGTGATTACTTCGAATCGATTGGTGCTTTTGATCATTTAATCATGACTGCAGGCTCATACGCTCCAGCGGGAAAAGTGACAGACGTTGCTATCGACGACGCAAAGTCGGCATTTGATACCAAGTTTTGGGGCAGCCTAAACGCCGCCAAACATGCCGCACGTTACATGACACCAAACGGTTCTATCACGCTCACCACGGGTATGTTGTCACGCAAAATCGTTGCAGGCACTTACGTCAAAACCGCCATCAACGCCGCGCTAGAAAGCGTGACTAAAATACTGGCGAAAGAACTATCACCGATTCGCGTCAATGCCATTAGCCCGGGCTTAACCATGACGGAAGCCTACAAAAACATGAACGATTCTGCTCGTGCAAGCATGTACGACAACGCCAAAAACAATCTACCCGCAGGCAAGGTTGGCGAGCCTTCAGAGGTGGCTATGGGTTACCTATTCGCAATTAATAACCCATATGTGACCGGCTCAATCATCGACATCGATGGCGGTGCACTACTCGGTTAGAACCCCCGCAGAGACACAAAGAACAATCGTTAGGGCGTATATCGAAACGCCCTAACAAACAGAATTAACACAGGTACTTCACTATGAAACAAGAAAACGTCCACCAAGAAAAGATTCCATTCCAAGTTTGGATACTGACACTCGCAGCTTTTGCCATTGGCACCGCTGAATTTGTTATCGCAGGCATCCTTCCGCAAATTGCGACCTCCCTTTCGATCACCGAAGGTCAAGCAGGCTATCTAATCAGTGCCTATGCGTTAGCTATCGTTATCGGCGGACCAATCTTAACCATCTACCTTGCACGCTTTAACAAGAAGATGGTGCTGATTGGCTTAATGGCACTGTTCATCATCGGTAACGTGTTGTCGGCCTTAGCGCCAAGCTACCCATTGCTGCTCGCGAGTCGTGTTATCGCCGGCTTAGTCCAAGGACCTTTCTATGGCATAGGTGCGGTTGTCGCAACCAACTTAGTGTCGGAAAAAATGGCAGGTCGCGCCGTTGGTCAAATGTTTGCAGGCTTAACGCTCGCCAACGTTCTTGGCGTTCCCGCAGGTACTTGGGTGAGCTTGCAATTCGGTTGGCACACCACCTTCTTTACCGTGGCAGCACTTGGCACAGTTGCGATGATTTCAATCCTGACATCTATCAAATCAACGGGTCACAGCGAAGCGAAAGACATCAAAACTCAGCTCATGGCGTTCAAGAATCCAATGCTGCTTATCAGCTTGGCAATCACTGCTTTTGCTTGGTCTGGCTTCATGACGCTTTACGGCTACCTTGCGCCAATCGCTATGCACATCACGGGTTACGGCCAAGAATCGGTAACTTGGATCTTAGTGATAGTCGGTATCGGCTTAATCATCGGTAACACCTTGGGCGGGCGCTCTTCAGATAAAAACCTCGGTAAAGCTTCAATGTTTTGGGCTGTCGCGATGATCGTGTCATTGGTGGTGGTTGGCCTTGTGGTAGACAACAAAATCCTATTCGTTACCGCTGCATTTATCTTTGGTATTGCATCATTTGCGAACGTTCCTGCCATGCAGCTTCGAGTGATGAACCACGGTGGCGAAGGCCAAGAGCTAGCAGCAACAGCCAATATTTCAGCGTTTAACTTGGCCAATACCTTTGGTGGATTCCTTGGTGGCATGGTGCTCGACAGCCAACTGGGCGCAGGAATGATTCCATTCGCAGCCGTTGTGGTTCCTATCGTCGGCTTGTTCTTAATTGCTAAAGCTAACCGAAACGAGAAACCACAAAGCAACTCAATATTTGCACCAACAGAAGCTAAATAATTTAAGAATTCCGTAACTTCAAAGTGCCAATTCATAAAGGTAGATACCATGAACAAATTATTCGAAACATCAGAACTAAAAGGCCTAGAACTGCAAAACCGTGTCGTGATGGCTCCTATGACACGCGCTCGTACAAGCCAACCCGGAAACGTGCCAAATGAAATGATGGCGACTTACTACCAACAACGTGCAAGTGCAGGGCTAATCATCACCGAAGCGACACAAATCTCAGATGACTCTCAAGGGTACTCATTCACACCCGGCATTTATACCGATGCACAAATCGAAGGTTGGAAATCAGTAACCACAGCCGCAAAAGAACAAGGCGCAGCGATATTCTGCCAGTTATGGCATGTCGGCCGTGTGTCTCACCCTACCTTTCAAAAAGGCGAGTTGCCAATTGCACCGTCAGCTTTGGCGCCAATAGAAACTCAGGTTTGGATCTCTGATGAGAATGGTAATGGCAACATGGTGGATTGCATTCAACCAAGAGAAATGACCCAAACCGATATCGATCGTGTGGTTCAAGATTTTGCTAACTCAGCGAAGAAAGCCGTCGAGGCAGGGTTCAACGGAGTGGAAATCCACGGTGGTAATGGCTACCTTATCGATCAATTTCTAAGAACCAATTCAAATAAGCGCACCGACAACTATGGAGGCAGCCGCGAGAACCGGCTTCGCTTTCTGATTGAAGTGGTAGATGCAGTCATTGATGCAATTGGTGCGGATAAGGTGGGTGTGCGTTTGGCTCCATTCATCACCTTCAAAGACATGAACTGCCCAGATATAGTGCCAACGATTTTAGAAGCTTCAAAGGCACTTCAAGATAGAGACGTTGCTTATCTGCACCTATCAGAAGCCGACTGGGATGATGCTCCAGTTATTCCTGAAAGCTTCCGAATTGAGCTAAGAGAGTTATTCTCTAACACCATCATCGTTGCTGGCAGCTACACACCAGAACGCGCCGAAGAAGTGTTAAGCAAAGGCTACGCCGACCTTGTCGCATTTGGTCGCCCATTCGTAGCGAACCCAGACCTCGTATCACGCCTACAAAACGGCAGCGAACTATCCGATCTCGACGGTGCTACTCTGTTTGGCGGCAACGAAAAAGGCTATATCGATTACCCAACGTTGTAGTGGTAAAACATTAAATAAACACCAAGCCTGCATGAGTCCTGCAGGCTTGCCTCTTTAGAAACGTGACCGATTCGATACCTTTTCACACTCAAAAATTCACTTGCATATTTTGACCTAAACCACTGTTATATTTGAACTTTACATCAAATTTAAATTATAAAAATATCAATACTAATTAGAATTGAAACGAGGACTCTCCATTGTTCAATGTAGGACAGGTTTACAATCGACGTGCAGATATACACGGTCATTACAAAGGTCAGCAATATGGCGGTATCGCTACGCCGGCTGCTCACCCATATGTGTTTATCTTCACTAGCGATGCAGGCGAAGAGTTTGGCTACTCTGATGGTTTTAGTGCAGATGGCACTTTCCGATATACAGGAGAAGGGCAAGAAGGTGATATGAAAATGGTTAAAGGAAACTTGGCCATCTTTGAACACCAAAATAACCTCAAAGAGATTCTCTTATTTGAATCTGTCTCAACTGGTTTCGTAAGATTCGTCGGTGTTTGCAACTACATCTGTCATCACATCGAGCAACGCCCCGACAAGAACGACCAACTTCGTGATGCAATAGTTTTCCATCTAGATATTGTCCCACAAAGTGTCGGAAATACCATTCAAACACCAAAAGCTTCATACCTAACGAAGCCAACTAAAAGTAAATCATTGAGGCAATTACGAGACATTGCGTTAGCTTCAACGCCACTTAAAGCTGACCCCAAAGAACAACTCACACATGTGAAATATCGCAGTGAAGCCATTAAGCTTTACGCAAAAAAGAGGGCAAATGGTATTTGTGAAGGTTGTGCCGTGCCCTCACCTTTTGAGACCAAGTCAGGTCCTTACCTAGAAGTACATCACCTGACACGGTTAGCTGATGGTGGCGCTGATTGCCCTGAAAATGTAATTGCACTCTGTCCGACTTGCCATCGTAAAGCGCACTACTCAGTGGAAGCTGCAGATTTCAATGCGAAACTCATCGAGAAAGCACTAAAGATTGAAGAGCAACTGTTGTAAACATTTCCTTCAGGCAAAAGAAAGGCTCGCATGACTAGTGCGAGCCTAATGCAGTTTAGGGGGTAAACCACAATCTAGTTTAATTATTTAACTTATGAGCCATTATGCACTTGTGCGCATTGATATTCTATTTTTAAATGATTCACTGCAATTAATCAATCGATAAAAGTTAGCGTTTGGTCAATTTAAACCACATAAATAACAGTGATTTAGTGAACAGCGTCTAGAAATTAATCTTAAATCTCATATAAATCAGATTTATAGACTTCTCATTTGCCAATAACCCTCACCATTGGTTGCGAGCTGATTGTGTAAATAATCGAGCGTGTCAGCCACCTTTCCAGTAATGCCTTGAGGCGGATTAAACAGCAACAACCCACTGCCGATGAGTCGATCATCGCCCTTAGGATCGCGCAGTCGTAATTCCGATTTGATCGGACTTGGTAGCAAGCCATCTTTTACCGCTGTCACACAGTGGTTCAGAATCAGTGAGCTCTTGTCATCCGTATAAAGTGGATACCAAATCAGCGCAGACACTTTCTCAGATTGCTGATAAGCCTTCACCAAGGCATCAATCACTGCGAGATATTCAGCATCAGTTTCATAGGGTGGGTCGATAACGATCAAGTGATGATTATCGTGCTTTGCCACGTCATCAGGTAGCGCTTTAAGCCCGTCGCCCGCAGTAATGGTGAGCTTACTTGAGACATCAAGATCGCGTTGCAACTTCTCGATATTGGCTTGCAATAAATCGGCTTCATCTTGCTGAATATCTGAAAAATAGAAGCTATCTTGGCTGCGGCCTTGTTGATAGGTAATGGCTGCCGAGCCGGGATACAGCGTGATAAGTTGATTAGGGTTGTAGTATTCCAGCACCGACATAAAAGAAGAAAATGACTCTGGCAAGTAAGCCTTATTTCGCCATAAGTACCCAACCCCTTCTGCAAACTCGCCCGCGTGATTACTTGGTGCAGTGGTTAGGTCGTAACACCCTGTGCCTGAGTGTGTGTCGATAACATTGAGGCGTGAGTGTTGCTGCATTAATGATTTAACAAGTGCACTCAATACTGGATGCTTAAGTGCATCCCCATGATCGCCTACATGACATTGATGTCGATATTCCATTCCCTTGCCTCATTTCTACTAACGTCATATAAACATACTTCATATCACACGCTGCTGCCTATTCAATCCATCGTTTTTTGAAATAGCCTCTCTTTTGACTAACTGTCTGACTCTTATAAAAAATAAAGCCCTTCGTCTTATTAAAAACGAAGGGCTTTACTGACGTTACTCACGAACTCGTGCTGTTAGCTAAGAAACACCTTAAGGGTACTCACCCTCAACTTCTACTGGTGCTTTCACTTGGTAGTGACAAGGCTGTAGGCCAAGTAACTTAGGCAGTGTGATGCCGACAGAAACTGAAGACCACGTACCGCTGACAATACCAACCACCAATGCAATAGCGAACCCTTGCAGTGCCGCGCCACCAAGTAGCCAAAGCGCTGATACAGTGATTAGCGTTGTACCTGAAGTCACCATGGTGCGTGAGAACGTCGCTTTAACTGATTCGTTAAGCAGGTTATCTGTATCACCGTTTGGATTACCACGCAGCATTTCACGTACACGGTCGGCAATGATGATCGAGTCATTCAATGAATAACCCAAAATCGCCAACACGGCAGCCAATACAGTCAGGTTGAACTCAAACTGAGTAAAAGCGAACAGGCCCAAGATAAGCGTCACGTCATAGATGATCGCGGCAAGTGCGCCGAGTGCCAAGCGCCATTCAAAACGTACACTTAGGTACAGCATGATCATTAGGAAGCACACCAATACCGCCAAGCCACCTTGGTCAACCATGTCTTGACCTACCTGAGGGCCAACCACGCTGCTGTTGAGCACTTTTACTTGATCACTTACAGAAGACAAAGCATCCACTAAGTTTGGCTGTGGCGCGTCTGTCAGTTGGCTGTAACGAATTGTCCAGCGATCCTGTTCTGCCATACCAACCACTTGAACGTCTTGTTGGAAAGCCGTATCAAGTTTGGTTTTTAACGCATCTTTGGTTACTTGATCAGAGAGTTGAACCTCGGCAACCACACCGCCAGTAAAGTCCAAGCCCCAGTTAAAACCTTTCACTGCCACCAGCATCACAGAGCTCATGAACAGCACAATAGAAATCACAGACATCACCTTACGAAGGCGAGTCATATTACTATTTGAAAAATAGCGGTCTGAAATAGTCATTTTTGAAGTACTCATGCTTAAATCCTTACATCGTGGCGCTGGTCACGCCCCCAAACCAAGTTGATGATCGCTCGTGAAGCAAAGATGCCAGTGAACATACTGGTTAGAAGACCTAAGCCCAGTGTCAGAGCGAAGCCCTGAATCGGTCCATTACCAATGGTATATAGAGCCACAGCAACGATCATGGTGGTGACGTTAGCATCGAAAATAGAAGAGAACGCACTGTCAAAACCACGGTCGATGGAGCTAGCAAAGCTGCGACCTTCTTTCATCTTGTCTCGAATACGTTCGAAGATAAGCACGTTAGTATCCACCGCCATACCGACGGTCAGTACCAAGCCTGCAATACCTGGCAGAGTTAAAACGGCACCCGGTAGCAAGGCAATCAAACCAAACAATGTGGTCATGTTGACGATTAACGCGCCGTTCGCGACCCAACCAAGGCGGCGATACCATAGCGCCATAAACGTTAGAGTCAGACCGAGGCCAAGCGCCAAAGCAGCAAAGCCGTTAGTTACGTTTTCAGCCCCCAAAGACGGACCAATAGTACGTTCTTCAATGATGGTCACTGGCGCAGTCAATGAACCCGCACGCAGTAGTAACGCAAGCTCTTGTGCTTCAGCCAAGCTGCCAGCACCCGTAATTCTGAAACGGCTGCCCAGTTGAGACTGGATGTTCGCCACACTGATCACTTCACTGGTTTTTTCGCTGTTACCCGCTCTGTCACGGCTGTATTCGCTGTAAACGGTCGCCATTGGCTTACCGATATTATGGCGAGAAAACTCAGACATTTTCTTACCACCAGAAGAATCCAACGTGATGTTTACTTCTGCACTGCCCATCTCACCAATGCCACTGCGCGCATCGATAATATGTTCGCCGCTTAATACCGCTTTGCGAGCAACCACTACACGATTACCATCTGAATCTTTCAGAGTTTGAGTATTGCGCGTTGCGTTGTCGTACACAGAGTAGAACGCAAGCGAAGCCGTAGCACCAATCACGTCTTTCGCAGCTGCAGGGTCTTGTACACCAGGTAATTCGATACGAATACGGCTTTCACCTTGGCGTTGAATCGATGCCTCAGTGATGCCTAGCTCTTCAATACGGCTGCGCATGATCTGCAGGTTTTGTTGAACCGTTAGGTTGCGTAGCGTTCTTTGTTCTTCTTCAGACTGAGTTAACGTTAGCGATTTATCTGAACGGTCACGCTGCCATTGTGGGAACTCTTCACGAATCAGTTTTTGTGCTTTCTCGAAATCTGCATCAGTACGGAAGTTAAATTCAACTTGATTGTTCACCACTTTACCGCGTGCATAACGCACTTGGCTGGTGATCTCGTCGACCACAGATTGCGCTTGTGCGTGGTAAACCGGTTCCATGTCCACTTCTAACAGGAACTGCACACCACCACGTAAATCAAGGCCTAACTGAATCGGCGCGAAGCCCATGTCAGTCAGCCATTTTGGTGCTGCTGGCTCCATCGCTAGCGCAACAGTCGCGTTATCCAATAGGCGCTCATTCAGCACCTCTTTGGCTTTCGCCTGTTGTTCTGCATCTTCCAAGATCACGACCAAACGGTTGTCTTTTTGAAATGCAGATTTGGCTTGAATGCCTTCGCTAGCAAGATATTGCGTCACTTGAGTAGCGTCGATCGACTGCTCAGAACGGTTACTGATTTGAACCGAGGCATCTTCGCCAAACCAAGAAGGTAGAGCGCTTAGAATCATGATGATGATGGTGGCAATAAGCACCACGTATTTCCACTTTGAGTAGTGGTTTATTTGTTTTCTTGGAATGCGTTTTTTCACAGTCAAGATCTCTTCTTTTTACCAATCACGGTGAATAAATGATCGACACTAGCGAAGGAAAAAGGCTTGAGAACAAGGCAGGATTTTTCGATAAGTAGCTATTCTACAATCAAAAATTCTAACGCAGTTATCGAGCATTTTAACCAGCTAGGGTGTTCAGTTATTTACTACGATTGGTATGTCTAATGTTTTGCGAACTCGAGCGATGGCTAATCACAACCAGAACAAGCTGATTGAAAGGTAGTGATGCTAAAGCTGATGTCGCTATGTTTGTGTTGGTTAATTGGCGAGTTCAACGGGCACGAGGCGACCATCGATACGACCAATTTAGGGTCAAACGATTAGCTAAGAAGTTCTCGGAAATGCGAGTATTGAATGTTGCCCTCTTTCCACCCAGAAAGCCGGGAAGACGGAGAACTCACAATACTGGTCCAATGCTGCTTAGAATCCAACAACGGTGTGTTGAAAAGCAGAGAAGCCAGTATTGAAGGGGGAGAAAAGTCGATCAGTAGATGATAAGCAGGCTCAAGATCGGCCACGCTTTCTTGCTCGTTACTGAGCATACGTCTGAAGTTTGCTGCTTGGAGGCTCGACTCGGTGTCGTGATAGTTGGAACTATCACCAGAAGGCACGCTGCCAAACTGAGCCTTATCGCACTCTAAGTAGCTCGACGGATTATCCGTAGCGGCTTGTTTACAAAGATCATTCTGTGAAGATTGCTCTTGCGTCGAGTATATTTGAAACGGCTTAGAAGGAAACGAATAGCCGTTAGAATTCACTAAGCCAAAGCTCAGTAAAAACAACATTAAGACTAATCGGGTACCCAGTTTAAGCAATCTAATATCCAAACAACATTCTCGTAGATCGTCAATCTACAATACAAATGAAACGCTGTCTTGATTTAAAACATTTTTTTAGAAAATGATACGATGCAACCGATTAAGCGTTCTCGAAATTTAGATTTACATAGATCTAAAACGGCTTAACAACAGATGATACATAGACGTTATGAATGGTGAAAAAACAAGAAAGCCAAGCGATACTCGCTTGGCTTTGAGTTGTCTCTTTCTGTTGGTTTCAAGCTTTAGGCTTTAGGCTTTAGGCTTTAGGCTTTAGGCTTTAGGACGCATGATGTTCTTAACCTTACGACTATTTTCACCAAAGATGCGTTGGACAAGTTGATTCATGTCTTCACGAGAAATCGAGTTAACCGTCGCTCTCACGTTAAACAAGGCTTCTACACCATAGTCGTGTAAAAGATAACGAGACACGAACCATGCTTGGTCCACAACGCTAGTATCTAAAGGCGTAAAGTCCGCTTCTAATTGCTTGCCTGCCGCTCTAATCTCATCATTTGAGACGCCCTTCAGAAGGTCTTCGATCACGTTATCAATCGCGATTTCTATCTTATCGGCATTTTTAGGGTCGATCATCGCACCAATAAACCAGTCATGGCTTGTATCACCATCTTGCGATGCATAGTAAGCATACGGTGAATAATCTAGACTTAAATCTTCACGTATGTACGCATCTAAACGAGTAGCGAGAACGCGTTGTAGCATGTCTTCCATAAAGATATCTTTCGCCGTTTGCCCTCTTACTATTCCAGTGTACTCGGAAGGCTCCGCAATGACTCTTAACATGTACTCAGTGCTATTAGCCGTGTTAACCGCCAAATCAATGCGCGCTTTAGATGGGTGCTTGTACGCGACGTTAAAGTCAGGGACAACGGCTTTTTCCAATGGAATAGAAGCCAAATATTGACGAACCAGAGGTTTCAGTTCACTTGGATCAATATCGCCCACAATAACTAACTGATTATTTCTGAATTGACCAAACAACTGATGATGGATGCTCTTTATCTCTTCAACAGAAACCGTTTCCACACTTTTACTATCGAGCAACACATGATCACTGTCCGCTTGATAGGTATTTTGGTTCATTGCATATGCGAACTGGCCTGCCGGGCTTGCTAAGTAAGAATCTCGATTTTGAATGAACTCTTGTTTAACTGCCTCAAGTTGCTCTGGCGATACTTTGACTGATGTAACGATCGCGTTGAGCGCAGCAAAAGTTTCCGCTAAGCCACTATTGTTGAGCTTAAATTCGACGCCATGGCGGGTAAAATCGATAAACGGATAAACCTGTATATCTTCACGATCCAGATGCGCATCAAGCTCTGTACCAGTAAAACTGCCAACACCACTTCTACCAATAGCAGGAAGGACTAACTCTGTCGCTGGGTATAAGCTAGGATCAAGTGCTGCCTTGCCGCCTAAGCTTGTGTAGTAAATACCGATGTCATCACCTGCGAGATAGTCACGCAGATACCACATCTCGATACCATTGCTAAGCGTCCACTTTTGAACATATGGGTCTATATACATTTGTTCAACTAACTCAATATCTCCTTGCGAACTAGGAACAGCAAAAGCACTGCTGGTCACCGCAAACAACGGTTTGGCACCCGTTTCGCTATAAGTTGCTTTCAAGCTCTCGATAGCTTGGGTAACCGTGACTTTATCTTCGCTTTCATTCATACCAACCACTAAAAAATAGTCGCTAGAAAGCAAAGCTTTGATATTGGCATTAATCACATCAAGATTGAAGTTTGCGACAAACTCTTCAAGGCTCGCTTCATAGTCTCGCTGTGATTGCACGATTTGCTCATTCACTAAAGCCGTCGCTTTCTGGTTAGCGTGCTGTACGCTGTCCATGTTATCCCAGTCGATCTCGACGTTATTGAGTAGATCTTGGTAATAATGTTGTTCGCTGATTATTTCATTTTCAGAGACACCATAATCACGCAGAGATGCCAATGTCGCGATTAACTCCTTTTGAGTCACCTCACGAGCGCCGACAGGGAATCCAACACTCACCAATGAATAGCGCTGATATTCCATCGAATAATGTTCAGAAATCACCCACTGAATAGGCAATGCTGCATCATTGAAGCTGGTATTAAGTCGCTGCCTGATCAGTTGCAGTGTTGTCTCATCAAGCCAAAGTTGATGCTGTTGCGCACGAGTGTCCACTTCACTCGCCCCTCGATTGATCATCAAAGAGATACTTGGCGCTTCCGATTCTGCATATTCAATATAATCACCTTCGTTAAAGGTGGTAATTCTTTGTTTGTCTGGCTTGGGAGTTTGTCCACGCTGCCAGTCTGAAAACTTCTGTTCAATTAATGGAATGACGGCTTTTGTGTCAATGTCACCGGAGACAATCACCTCAACGTTCTGAGGTTGATACCAAGTCTGATAAAAGCTATTTAGTCCTTGGGAAGTCGCGCTGAGCACAGACTCTTTAGTACCAAGTGCATCTTGGCCTTCATACTGCCCCCCCTCAATGAAGTGGTCAAAAAACTGTTCTGCGAATGGCTTGTCGTCTAAGCGTGCATAACGGAACTCACCAAGAATCACACCTTTCTCTTTTTCGACTTCTGAACTTGATAGGTCTAGACCATCACCAATGTCTCGCATCCACGTCAGAGCAGACTGTAATTGGACATTGTCAGGTAAATCTAATTGATACACAGTTTCTTGGTAAGAAGTGTAGGCATTGATATCAGCACCGAAGCTAGCGCCTGCATCTTCGAATAGGCGAATCACATCATTTTGAGAGAAATTCTCACTGCCGTTGAATGCCATGTGTTCCAAAAAGTGCGCATAGCCTTCTTGTTCGTCTGTCTCTTGGAAAGAACCGGCGTGCACGACTAAACGGACAGATACGGATTCTTCATGATCTGGATAAACATGATAAGTAAGGCCATTTTCTAGTTGGCCTGAAGTCCATGCCGGATCCGGCTGGATTGGCGTTTCGGTAGTTTTTGATGTTGAGCTACAGCCAACTAAGGTGAGGCATAGAGCCGTCGCTAAATAATATGTTTTCATAACAACCTCTTAATGTCATTCATCGACAATATACAGATTGAGTTAACGATTATTATTTAATATTGAACCGGATGAGTATCTTTGTGATCTAGATCTTTATTTTATAAATCGCTCAGCGTTATGTAAGATCGCCTGTGCTCATTTAAAGTGGTGTTTTGCTAAGAGCCTAATACATCGATTTTAGACTCGCTTGCTACATACATTTAAACAATAGCTACATACATTTAAGCGAGTTCTCTACATACCCTTAAACAACGCTTGTGAGGCGCGGCTGATGGGTAGTTTTTCACTTGACACATACGCAGACATCTGGCCGGAGAGGCCTTTCTTCACCTTATCGATAGCGGAGACTTTCACCACCACTGAACGATGGATCTGCCAAAACTCATCAGGATTGAGTTGGGCGATCAACTCTTTTAGTGACACTCGAAGAATAAACTCCTCTAGGGCTCCCCCATGGCCTTTTTTGAATATCGAGACGTACTTGTCTTCTGCTTTGAAGTAAGCCACATCATCGACGGCGATTAGGTGAATGTCGTCCCCGAGACAGGCTTTAAGCCACGTGAGATACTTTTTCTGCGATAGATAAGGAGGCTGCGTAGACTGTGAGGTCGATTGTGATAACTGTTGAAGCTGAGCCATTAACGCCGTGATGTCAGTCTGCTCTGGCGTAATACCTGATTGTGTTTGATTGATCGACAGACGCGCTTGAACCTTTTGACATGTGGCCAGTAAGCGTTCTTCATTGATGGGTTTAAGCAGGTAATCCATCGCATTGTGCTCAAAAGCTTTGACTGCGTATTCGTCGTAAGCGGTAATGAAAACCACCAATGGCGGCGAATCTAGCTTGTTCAATTGTTTCGCGAGCGAGATTCCATCTAGCTCTGGCATTCGAATATCAAGAAAGACCACATCAGGCTCAAGTTGCTGAATACCCTGCATCGCCTCTAGCCCGTTTTGTGCCTTAGCGACGATCTCTAGCTCCGGCCAAACCTCAGCCAAACTCTTGTCTAGGTGATGCCTTAACAGTGCTTCATCGTCTGCGATAATCGCCGTTACGCTCGGCTGTACTGCTGGGTTGTTCATGGTTAGTCCTTTAAATTCACACTGTAAATCGTCTATTTTTCGTCACTGTTCTGTGTGTTCTGATCTGTAATTCTAGGCGGCTGCATCAGTCAACGGTAACAAGATCGTCGAGACTACCCCGCCTTTAGCGTGTTCAGTAATCGTTAGGCTCGCCTTATCACCATACAAGGTTTCGATTCTTTGACGAATATTGCTCAACCCAACACCGTGACCCGTATTCGCAGAAGGCGTTTTCAACCCAGCGCCATTATCAGCCACTTCAATTTTTAGCTGCTGTTCTTGTTGAGTAATACGAATATTCACTTGGCCACCAGCGGCTTTGGGCTCGATGCCGTGCGTGAGTGCATTCTCGACCAAAGGTTGAATCAAGAACGGTGGAATCACCTGCAAATCGCTAATCTCGTGTGTTTCAATCGAGAACGCTAAGCGCTCACCCAAGCGTATCTTCTGAATATTAAGATAAGCGTCTAACAAGTCGACCTCTTGTGCGATGGTCGAGTGTTCAGTGCGGCTGTTTTTCAAAGTCACACGCAACAAGTCGGTCAGTTTTTCAAGCATCAACTTGGCTTTCGCGCTGTCACTCTCAATAAATACATTGATGGTCGCAAGCGTGTTGAACAGGAAGTGCGGCTCAATTTGGCTCTGTAGTTGTTTAAGCTGACTCAGCACCACCACCTTTTCTTGATCGGCCTGACGACGCTTAGCCACTTCCAATTCGTTATCAGCGCGTAGTTGTTGCTCTCGGGTATAGAAATAGTAATAACAAACTGAACAGAAGATCACACCGAGCAACACCACAGATTTAAGGTCCGAGATATTGGCCCCGAAATACCCGTTCAACCAATAGTGCGCGTTCAAGGTACCAAAGGTCATCGCGATCACCATTGAGATACCCACATCAAACACCTTTGATTTCCTCTTAAACACCTCAACCAAGATAAAAGAAGAACCCACCGCGCTGTAGCCAAAACCAAAGCTTATCGCGAGATTGACCACAAGATCGCCGCCCCAAATTGTCTGTGTGGTGATGGCGATAACGAAACAAAACAGAGTGGTCAGCGTAAAGCTTTTAATCCATGGAAACTTACTGTTTGAAAAAGTGTTCATTAAAATCGTCCTTTGATATTTAAAAGAATCATATGACTATCGGGTAAGTTGGCGTAAGCAGAATCACTTTTACCGCCTAGAAAGCGTGCAGCAAGTTCCAAATCCAACGATGAATGGCCATTATCTAAAGCCTGATAGTTGAGCCACTGGGTCGCAATAAAACCGCCATCTTGTGGAGACAACATCACATCAAATGTCGGCGTGATATCTTCAAGCCAGCCATGTGTCGAATCCAGAGACCAGTGAAACATGATGTTGTGTTGAACCAAATTGGCGTGTTGATAACCTTGCGCGTAAGAACCTGCCAGTGATGCTGTCATCGGATTAACCGACAAAGACTCTGCACTTTCTATTGCACTTTGCCATTCAGAATTGCTCCAAGCGCGGCTATCAAACCAATATTCCAAGACCACATTGTGACCCGTGTCATTGGCCCATGTTAGTCCTGCCAACGCTTGATAAGCTTCGCCCTGCTCTTCAAGATAAACCGGTTTAAGCAGTAAGTTAGGCTGACTGTAGCCAAGGCTTTGTCGTTGATAGACCACCGAGCCATGAAACTCCCAAGCGAGGTTCAACACCGACACTAAACTCGCCCCAAGCAAGCCGTGACGTACATCGTCATAATAAGCGACCCATTGATACTCGTGATCACCTACAAGATTGTAACGACGTAAGCCAACCCCTTGTTGTTGGTTCTGCTTTTCGAATTCATTTACGTCTTGAGAAGTCCATGACGAATCGCTGTAAAGCAGTGTCCATTCTCCCGTCATATCGAACAGTGACGCCGAGGCCACACCCGCGCCCTCTTCTGCGACAATGCCCACCGGGTTTTGTCGATAAGGCTTGATGATGTCTAACGGTCGATAGCCATAACCCACGCCCCAATCCAAACGAACCTTGCCAAGCGTGACATCGAGGTAATGGTCGCCGATTAATGAATTCGACAGCTCAACGCCCCCTTGCCAAAACAACTCACGCACAATGAATTCAGACTCAAAGCTCGCGTCTTGTTGTTGAGGGTTGTTGCTTAGAATATCGTTGGCTTTCACTGCGAACAGACCAAGCCAATTGCCATATCCAACCTCAAGATCCAGCAAGCCATTGAATGACTGACGATTATCAGATGGTAAGGGGCTGAATGGCGACTCTCGCGATTCAACGGCTTCTGCACTGAGTTGCCAATCCCACGCCAAGTTCAGATCGTCCGCTTGAATCGTGTTACTCACACAAGACAAAGCAAGCAAAGTAACGGCTGAATACTTGATGTGGAATCGGCGATTGGAAGCTTTCATGACGCTCACCTAAAGTCCAGACACGCTGTTACGCGATAGGTAGGCAGGGTTGTAGTATTTGTCTTCCAAGCTTTGTTCAATCACTTCGCGATACTCAATCACGGTTTTCTTACTCGGCTGAATCTTATCGAGCAAGGTCATCGACACTACTGTTGGTAATCCATCTCGCACGCCTTCGGTAAACCACGCTTGCTTCGCCAGTTTTCCTGAACGCAGATACAGATCCGCTTTAACTGGAAACGCTCGGTCTGCTGTTAACCACAGATCAATCGACTGATAACTCGCACCCTTGGTTTTCGCCGCGAGCTTTAAGTGATGGGTATCGAGTGTCTCGCCAGTCGGCATCTCAACCTGTTGCTCAGCAACCCACTCACCTTGGTAATCTTCGCTCCAAGTGAGCGTCGATATATCTCCGACCGAAGCTTCACCAAGCAGTTTTTGCATCGGTGTGATACGAATTGGGCGACGAGATTTCGGCATCAACAACCAATAGTTATCTTCAATCATCAGCATCTTCTGCCCAGCCTCGACCGCCGACTTGAACACGACCAACGACTCTCGATTTGGTCTTGTATAGACGTTGTATTCACGGGTTTTGTCCAGTTGCTCGTCTTGATATAACGCCACCAAAGACACTACCTTAGACGCTTGTGCGCTGTTCAAACGATAGCTGTCTGCCTTGGCAATCATCTCAGTGACTTGTTGTGAATCAACCGCCCAGCTTGGTGTCGATACTAAAACCAGAACCAATACAGAACCTAAAACAGTGAGTAAACGAGTAAATTTATACATAAACCAGCGCCTCCGTGATTGGCTTATTCACGCCCTTGCGAGCAGAGAAATAAGCAGCCAGCAAACATATCGTCAGCACACCCAAAGTGGCGTAACCAACCAATTCCAATGAGAAGTAAATGTTGAGTGGGTAACCCTCGGTTCTGCCGGGAGGTGGTGGCATTTGTATATCAACCACCAGCAATAACACCGACACTAAGCCACTCACTAACGCGCCGATCGCGCTACCAATCACAGCCAACAATCCCGCCTCTTTTAAGAAACCTGCCACGATTTCAGAAGGGTAACTGCCGAGTGCCGACAAGGTGCCAATTTCTCGAGTGCGTTCGGTCACCGACATGGTCATGGTGTTAAACAGCGACACGAACACCACCAACGCCATCACTGCGCCCATGATGCCGAAGATCCGGTCGTAAAGCTCTTTAACCTTGGTGTAGAAAAACGCACGATCTTGCCATGGGGTGATCTCGATCTCTGTACCTTGTTCGCTTTGGCTCGCGCTATTTCGATCCAAAGCCGTTTGGATACGCTGTTGAACGGTCGAGGTCTTGCTGGTTTCAAAAAGGAATACCGACAAGGTGCTCACTTTGTCTGAAGCCAAAAGCTCTTGAGCGGTCGTGATATGAACATACAGCTGACGCTTATCCAGCTCAGGCACACCCGTCGAATAGATACCCTGCACCTTAAAATCAAACGCGTTCAAAGCACCGTCACTGGTGGTTGCAAGCAGTGTCACCCAATCGCCAACCGCAACTTTGAGGTTACGAGCCAGTTCAGTTCCCAGCATGACTTGTGGTTCTTGGCTGTCGTATCTTGGGGATTTCACATCCGACAGAGTTTGCCCGCTGCGCACATCAAGGAAAGGTCCTTTCATATCGAACTCACGCTCATTCACGCCCGTTCCCATAAAGATGGTCGATTTGCTGCCGTTAGACACCAAACCGCTGAAGTAGACTCGTGGCTGCACACCACGCACATCGCTGTCGCCAATAATGCTCTTGGTGAGCGCTTGAACATTATCCAAGCCATTGCTCAGCGGCATGTCTTCATCTTGCTCAAAATAACCCGGTGTGCTCAAAGTAAGATGACCAGTATCGCGCGCGGTCGATTCTCTCAAAGATTCGTAGGTATAAAGTCCGTAACCACCGGCACTGGTGAGTGCGAAAACCGCAATCGCGATGATCAACACCGAAAGCAAGCTACGACGACCGTTTCTTAATAAGTTAAGCCAAGCCAAACGCATCGAAGTTGGAAGTAAAAACGTGCTCATTCTTTGTGTTAACTTGCCCATGAGATAGCCTCCGTTGCTGTGACTTGTGGCGCCAGTTGGCCGTCGATAAGTTCAATTACTCTGTCACAACGCTGCGCCATTCTTGGGTCATGCGTTGCGACAATGAAAGTCGTGCCCATTTCGTGGCCGAGCTCTTTCATAATGTCGATCACTAGGTTGGCGGTGTGGCTGTCTAGGCTGGCGGTCGGCTCATCGGCAATCACTAAGCTTGGGTTGTGGATCAGTGCTCTGGCTATTGCGACACGTTGCTGCTGACCACCAGAAAGATTGTCTGGGCGGTGATGAACGTAATCCCCTAGCCCAACACGCTCTAACATGTCTTGTGCTCTGGTCTGCTGTTCTTGCTTAGAGCATTGGTTCAACATCAATGGATAAGCGACATTCTCAAGAGCCGTCATTACAGGAACCAAATTGAAGCGCTGAAACACAAAACCCAACGACTGACGACGAAAACGCGCAGCGGCGATTTGCTCTGTCGGATACGCTTTTCCATCAATATTGATCTCGCCTCGGTAATCCATATCCAACAATCCAAGAATATTCAAAAGTGTGCTTTTGCCAGAACCTGATGGCCCACATAACGCCACCATTTCACCACGTTGGATATGTCCATCGACCCCGTTTAATGCATCAGCACGTTGACCGCCAGTCACATACGCTTTGCCGATATTTTTAAATTCAATCATTCCCTTGTCCTCTGATTACCCATCATTCTTAAGCGTTCGCAGTTGTTAATGAGCTTAAGTAAACCGCTATTTAGCATTCGCAGCTGTTATTTAGCTTTCGCTATTAGGGCTTTAGCCGTCATTGTCTCGATGTTGCCTGCATCGGTGTTTTCCATTTTTTCAAGCCACACCTGTGCTTGCTCGAAGTCTTCAGCACGAATCGATGCGGTAATGGCATAACGGTAAATCCACGAGGTTGCAGCGAAGTGCTGTTGTTGAAAATCATCTTCCGCAAGTAACGAGAGGAACAGGTCATAACCACGATCGAAATGGTTAAACATGTCTGGCAGAGAGGTGTAAGTCACCGCAGCCATTGCGCGAGTTAGGTAAGAATCTGGCAGCCCTTGAACGCGAGGTTGCTCATGAATTGGTTGGTCTTCGTCTTTCAGCAGCACCAGTGATTTATCAATGGTTGATAAGCCCTTCTCCACATACTTCATCTTATTCCAAGGCAAGAACGCATCACGCCCCATCAGGGTTTCTGTGCTTCCGAGGTAAACCAAGGTCAGTGGTGTCGCACCGTCTTGTTGCAGCGTGTCGTTCAGACGTTCGTAAGCCACCTCAACCAGATCTTCATTGCCTTGCGCGGCTTGGTTATAGATATCAAGCACATCTGAACTCGGGTTCGCCAAAGCTAATGACGGTGCAAACGAAACAAGTGCAATCAGTAATGAACGCTTAAGCAGAGAAGTGGTAGAGCCTGAATTTAATGAGTGTGAAGTAGTCATGATTTCTAATCCCTTTCAAATGTTGACGTTGAAAGGTTAACTAGAATTTGTCATGCCGTTTTATCAATGCGACGAATGGTAATTATAAGGAGTGAATGGCTTGGAGAGGGTGTGAGTGGGGAAACGAAAAGCAAAAGCCACAAGCATACTATGGCTTTAGATAATAACTACAACGAAAGCTTACGCATTAAACCGAGCTTACATTAAGCGCTATTGTGGGCGAGCTCAGTAAGATAAGGGTTTTGTACTTCTGATATTTCACCATTTTTCAAAAGAAGTACTCTATCAGCCATCGATATTGTTTTTGGACGGTGAGCGATCATCAATGTAGGCAAACCTGTATCTCTTAACATTTTGCAAACAAATGATTCAGTCTTTACATCTAAGCTGCTTGTCGCTTCATCCAAGATTAAAGCTTCAGGTTTTTTGTACAACGCGCGCGCAATCAATATTCTTTGTTTTTGACCTGTAGATAAGCTTGATCCCATCTCTCCGATCAAGGTGTGATACCCCATGCTTAGGCATTCTATATCATCATGTATGCTTGCTTTTTTAGTACACATTACCAACCAATCCTCATCGATTTCCGATCTCCCAAAAGCAATATTCTCGATGATGGAGCCGCTAAACAACTGATCTTCTTGGAATACAGCACCAATGCGTGGCCTTACCTCTTGCATTGAAAGACTTGAATCTCCAAAATATTCAATACTTCCCGATGTTGGCTTGTAAAGACCAAGTAATAATTTGGCGATAGTAGACTTTCCTTCTCCTGATGGCCCAATAAGAGCAACAATTTCCCCTTGATTTATCTGGAAAGACGCTTCTTTAAATAAAAGGGGTTCATTTACCCCATAAGAGAAAGAGAGGTCCGACACAATAATATGTTCGTTATTTTTAACTATAGTGCTCTTTCTTACTTGCGCAAAGCTATGTTCACTACCCCCTTCTTTTGGCGTCAATACGATATCAGCAAGCCTTTCGTTATATACAGACAGCATCTTATATTCAAAGAATTTATCGATTAGTGAACTGATACTTCCAGAAAAACGGCCTTGATAAGATAAGAAAGCCACGAGCATTCCTATAGTAAATTGACCACTTAACACCAAACTTGCCCCAAGCCAAAGTACAGTAGCTGAAACTAAACTAATCACACAAATATTGACTGTGTTATAGATCATTCCTAGTTTTAACTCATGAAGCTGAGCATTTCGTCTGTTGATGTTAAGGTTTTTCCAAGCGGCCTCCCGCCATGGAAGCGTACCGTTCACTCTTAAACTTAACACCCCTTTAATGGTTTCTAAAAAGTAACTCTCTTCTTTTGTATTTGCTTCCCAGGTATTTTCCTCAGCACGTTTAAATGTATTGAACCAAACAAAGCGCAGTAAAACGTAGATGAGTGCAGCAATGATGGCAACAATTGAAAGCTCGGGACTATACAAGATCATTACTGTTAATGTTCCGATAACAAGAACAGCATCAAGTAGTGGCTTTGTTTCCTAAATCAGGGAACTAATGCTTAAAGCTACGATCAGATCATCTA
>NZ_JBGONY010000022.1:0-66993 GCF_041439375.1 Vibrio crassostreae
AGATGATCTGATCGTAGCTTTAAGCATTAGTTCCCTGATTTAGGAAACAAAGCCTTGTGGATTCTGTTGATCGTTGGGGTAGAGCAGGAATCAACGCAAAAGCACCGTTTGCTCGTTGGGAAGTGCAACCTTTCAAAGGTTAGGTGGCTAAAATAAGTGAGCTAATAAACCGCTCGATCAAAAAAGCAACCCAAATAGAGGCTGCTTTTTTTGTTTTTGTTCATCTGCTCTGTGTATTGAGCTAGACAAGGGCTGCGAGTATAAACTTACTCTGCAGTTTTTGTCTCTTCAGCTTCAACAGTTGTTTCGACTGTGCCTTCAGCCTGCTCTTGAGCTGCTTTAGCCTGTTCTTCAGCTTCCATTTTTGCACGGTCAGCTTTAGAAATGTAGCGAGGCTTGTTGCTACTATGCAGTTTAGAATTCGCCTGTTTCTGCTTCTTTTTTAGAATTTGATTGATTTTTTTCTTACGGTTCATTGCTGCATAGCCTTGTATTTAGTTTAGGCGGTGGAGGATAATCATTTTAGCTCTAGAACTCAATATTTACATGGTATTCACCAAGGAAAATATCACTATGCAGGCAGTCGAGACCGAACGCTTACGATTAAGAATGATCACACCTCAAGATGCGGCGTTTATTCAACGATTATACAGCTCAGAAGATTTCCTGCGTTACATTGGTGATAAGGAAATCAGCGACACTGAAAAGGCTGTCGAGTACATCGAAAACAACATTCTTAAGATGCATGAAGAGAAGGGTGTTTGCCTATTGATGGTCGAAATAAAGGATTCCTTAACCCCAATTGGTATTTGCGGATTAATTAAAAGAGATAGCTTAGACTCGCATGATATTGGCTATGGCTTTGTTCCTGAAGTGTATGGGCAAGGGTTTGCTCATGAAGCGGCAAAAGCAATAATCGAACAAGCTAAGCAGAATGCTGACATCGATCATTTAGTTGCCATCACTACCTCTGATAACATTCGAAGCATCGCACTACTGACTAAACTGGGTTTTGCGTTCGAGCGAGTTGAAGACGTGATAAGTGAAAGCGTTAATCTCAATCTGTACAGTCTCTCTCTGGGTAGTTAATCATGTTCCAACATAACAATATTCTACAAGGCGAACTCGCGACGGAGTACAAAACCGTTATTGCGATGGTGCACATCTACTGTAAAGATCACCACGGTGCAGTGCGTCCGAATGGCGGGTTATGTGAAGAGTGTGAGCAATTGTTGCGCTATGCCGAAACACGACTTGATCGCTGCCCTTATGGCGAAGCAAAACCGACCTGCAATAAGTGTCCGATTCATTGCTATAAGCCCGACCCTAAAGAGCAGATGCGTTTAGTGATGCGTTATGCCGGGCCAAGAATGTTACTCAAGCATCCGATTTTAGCGATCAGGCATTTGATACATGAAAAACGAAAAGTGCCCGAGAAGCCGCTGCCGAATGTGTCGAACCGCCATATCCGAATGAACAAGAAGTAACGTATTGTTTGCCGTACAAAACGGTTCAGAAACAAGAAAGGTCTGATTTCTCAGACTTTTTTGTGTTTATATTCGATACCTAAAACTAGAACCTTGAACGTAAGAGATTACGCTGCTTGAGGTTGTTCGTAGGTCACCGTCAGGTTGTTGATCCAGCGTCGGCTTAGGTAACGATGAGAACAAATTGCCAGTTTCACCACTTCTTCTACCAACATCAAACCATAGATGTATTTGAAATCCCATCCAGCGACAAACGCGCCGTAAACACATACTGGAATGCCCACCATCCACATCGCGATGAAGTCCATACGCAGGCAAAATGCATTATCGCCACCAGCGCGAATAATGCCATTGATGATCACCATGTTCAGCATGCGGATCACCACAGCAAAGCACATGATCATCATTGCTGGCGCGGCGAGTGGATACAGTTTCTCGTCTGTTAAGTTCAGCCAACTCAACACGTGCTCTTTGCCTAGGAAGAGAAGAAGGCCAACAACTGCGCCAAACCCAATCACAGCTTTTATGAACGTCAGACCCATGCTCATTGCATCATCAAATTCATCACGGCCGAGTGAGTGGCCAAGCAGTACAGAACACGCCACTGAGATACCAAAGAAGATCGAGTAACACAGCGATTCAAATGGTGCGAGCATCGAAAACACCGCAAGCTCAGTCGTGCCCATGTGACCGAAAATCATTTGATATGCCATGGTACCCATTGCCCACAACACAGCATTCATCGTCAACGGCAAAGCAATGCGACGGTAAGACAACCACAATGACGGGCGATGTGGTGAGCTCGGTGTCGTTAATAGCCAATGTTTACGCATACGCATGTAGCTATACATCAAGCCCACTTGAATCAATCGCGCTAAGGTTGTCGCCAATGCCGCACCTGCGACGCCCATTGCTGGAATGCCGAAAGCACCTTTAATAAGAATGAAGTTAAGCGCAATGTTGAGTGCGATGGTAACGCCACCTAATAACAGCGGAGTTACGGTGTCACCTGATGAGCGCATGCTTGCCTCTACCACGACAACAATGTGAGTCAGAAGTAGAACAGGGAAGCCATACCATAGGTAAGTTGCGCCAAGTTCAATCACGGTTTGATCGCTGGTTTGCAACATCATTAAAAACTGAGAACCAAGAGTGATGATTGCAGTAACAGGCAGCAGAACTTTTAAGCCAAATATCATCGCAATCGATGATACCGTTCGTGCGCTTTTTCGGTCATTTTTCCCCCAGTATTGAGCGACTAATGTACCGTTTGCTGAGGCCAACCCTGCCATAATCATAATAGCAACGAAGTGCCATTTTGACGCAATTCCCACAGCTGCAGCTGCTTCCATACCATAATCACTGACCATTAATACGTCAGCAAGGGCAAGAATAGCCACCAGCGCACTTTGCAAAGCAACAGGCAAGCCAAGTTTAACGATACGAGGAAAGATGCTCTCTGGCTTGTTATTCATAGATGAGTTAGGGTTGATGTTAGTTGTCATAAGCTCTCCGATTTATGGCAGAACTATAGTGATTTGAGTGAAGTAACAACATGTTTAAAAAACAACAAAACCTGTGCAAATCCGTCATTGATTCAATGAGACCAAAATCAACTTGGCATGATGATGTTTTTCTCGCTGAACAGTGCAAAGAACGTTTTTTGACCGTTGAAGATATTCCAGAGATGAAAAGCTTTGGTGTTTATATGGGCGGCATGGCGAAGCTATATGATGGTTATTGGTTTGAGCGTGAATCCGTTAATGTTCATACGTTGATTTTCACTATGGAAGGTGGTGGTGTTCTAACAACCGCAACATCGGTACAAGCGATTACGCCTTATACACTCGTGGTTCTTCCTGCTGAAACCCCATTTCGTTTTGAACTCGATCATCAATATAATTATTGGAAAATGGCGTGGATGTTGACGCCTGATACTAAGCAGTGGCAGCACATCGCAAGTTTAGGTCAGGGGATTGTGCCGTTCGGAGAGTGTGAGCAGATCTGGTCATTAATGAACTTGGTGTACTTTGAGATAGGCGGTAGAGCCAGTTACCGTAAGTTACTCTTGAGTGAAATTATTCGAACCTTGACGGGGTTTGAGCCTAAGTCGACCAGCACCACTGCACGTGTTCAAGCGCTTTATAACGAGATTGAAAGCAGTCTGCACCAGCCATGGACAGTAGCAGGGATGGCCGAAAGAGTGTTCATCAGTGAAGAGCAACTCAACCGAGTCACCAAGACGCTATTTAACCTGTCACCACGCAGCAAATTGATTCAATTACGTATGGATAAAGCCACCAGTCTACTGAAATATCAAGATTGGTCTGTTTCTATGATTGCTAATCGCTTGGGCTACAAGGATCCTTATAACTTTTCGCATCGTTTCAAAAAGCATTTCGGCTTGTCACCCAGTCAGTATCGAAAGAGTCATCGACTGCGCGGTTAGCTTCGCTTGCTTCCTCGTTCAATTACGCAAGATCAAACTTTGCAGTAATATTACGGTATTGAGCTATCTATCAATTTAGTATTTTTAATCTATTCGGTACTATTAGAAATATCTAAAAACATGAATGCATATGCAGTGTGAGGAATAAATGCAACAAGCTATCGGTAAGGTGAATGATTTTACTCTTCCATCAAAGCTCACTTTAAATAATAAAGAGTTTCAATCATGCACGAAAATTGTTCGAAAACAGGGCTGTGGATCAATAATAGGAACGCTTTCTGAGCCTCATCGTAAAGTGCTTTTCTATCTTTACCTGAACAGAGGTCAAGTAGTTAGCAAGCAAATATTGAAGAGCGTAGGCTGGGCTGGTAAAGCTGTGACATCTGCTTCTGTTTTGGTCGCTATTTACGAAATAAGAAGGATTCTTGACTGTCGTTGTATTCAAACAATTTCCAACGAAGGGTATGTCATGGAGTAATAAATAATCTCCTATTGATATCCTATTAATATTTTAATAATAAAAATTTAATCTCTTTACCGTACGAATTCCATTGATTATCGTCAAATCTAAAACGTCCACATATAAGCGACGTTATATAAATACGAACAAATCTGACATTGTCGCTGGCTATATAGTAAGGGAATGATATAAAAATGGACTCTTATCCTGTAATAGAAACGAACCATTCTGAAAACAACGTAATACTTGAATTAAACGGTAAAATTGTTGAACTCAACACCAAACTTGTTCGCAACGTAGAGAACGGCTACGTACTGGCTACCATGCCTTTGGCATACCGAAAGATCATTCTATTTATGAATCGACATAGGGGTGAATTGTTCAGTGTTAGTCAATTAAAGAAGATTGGCTGGGAAAGTGAGAAAGTGACCAACTCATCTGTGATTGTTGCGATATCCGAAATAAGATCGTTATTCGGAGATGGATTAATCATTACCATCACTGGTGAAGGTTACGTATTTCAACCTTAACTTTCTAAAATAATAGACGTTATTGTTATTTGTTGTCGATCTTTCTTACCGTTGGCATAAAACAAAAAGGGCTCTTCGCTTAGACATGAAGTCTTAACTCAGAGCCCTGATGACACGTCTCTTGTGTCTGTCTATTTGAGCTTACTCGCCTGCAATCTGTAGGTGAGAGCGCTTTAGACTAGCAATCAACATGTAGATCGTTGTAGCAAGTAGAGACGCGAACAGGTATGTGAATAATCCTGCTTGTGAATCCATAAAGCTGTCTGCAACGATTGGTCCGGCAACAGAACCGATGCTGTAGCAAAGTAGCATGATCTGAGTCACTGACACCAAGTAGCTTGGGTCAAGGTTTCGGCAACCCAAGTTAATCGCGATTGGGTATAGCGCAAATGTCGCCATGCCTAATACGAACAAGCTCATGCCTAGTACGTAGAAATCGTGATTGATAGTCAGCACACCAATGCTTGCAACGCCTAGCAGGCAGAACAGAGCCATTAATAACACTTGTCCTATGTGGTGAGATAACCAAGTCACCATCGGCTGTACAGCCATGCCACCCATGATAACCAAAGCCATCAAACCGCCAATGTCTTCGTGCGCAATGTTACGTTGAGCAAGTTCAACTGGCATCAAGCCGTAAATCGCACCTAGAGTTAATCCAGACACAATGCAGCCAATTAGCGCGCTGTGGCTTAATTTGCTGATCTGCTTTAAAGACAAAGATTGCGCATCGTGGATCTGTGGTGGTGTTGCTTGTCCGTACATCAGAACAATGATCGCACCAAACAGAAGGGTGAACATTGCGATGAAAGGTACACCACCAGTAATACCTAGGTAACCGATACCAAGCTGACCAACTGCAGAACCACCGTACAGTGAGCACATGTAGATAGCGAGACGTTTTGCGCGTTGTGATTCGTCACCGCTCATTAGCCAAGACTCTACAATCACAAAGATACCTGCAACCGCTACACCAGCCACAAAGCGAGCTAATAGCCATACAGCTTGGTGTGGGATCAATGGCAATACAAGGATCGTTGCGATGAACACACTCAATGCGATTACGAACGCGTCTTTGTGACCAACACGCGCAATGGCACGTTCAATCAATAATGTACCAGCCAGTAGACCTGCATAGAATGCACTCGCCAACCAACTCGATAGATCTTTGTCTAAGCCATACTCAGACAGCATTAATGGTAATGAACTCATTAAGTAGCCTGAAGCGATCGCGTAAAAAGACAATGCAATAACAGGAACAGTTATGCGAGTTGTTGGTTGGATGTTGTCCAATGCAGGAGCCTCTAAATAGTAAAAGAAACGATGAATTTTCCGCGACTATGGGGGAGAAACTGAATTGGGTAAAACGAATAAAAATGGTCGTTAAGATAAAAGAAATTTATCGACTGACTAAGCTAAAATACCGTTGCGAAATTTGGTCATTTGACGAGATTTTATGTGGTCAAAAAGCCGTTAAACCCTTGTTCATTGGCTATTTAATTAAGAGGGTGAAAACAAATTTATTTGTAGCGTTGAAATTAAATTTGAAGTGCAGTTTACGATAAGAGCGCTTCTTTACGGTATTGGCGTGGCGAGTTACCACTCCACTTACGAAAGGCATGTCGAAAGTTAGCACTATCAGAAAAGCCAACTCGTTCAGATATCTCTTCAATACTCATTTGAGTTGAAGAAAGGTAGTGCCGGGAAAGGTGATAGCGAACATGATCAAGTATCTTCTGATAGCTTGTATCAGCAGCCTTTAGGTGACGGCGCAGTGTTCGAGAAGACATGCCGAGTTCTGAAGAAATGGATTCTATCGAAGGGTAACATCCCGGCCTTTCAATCAGCATCTGTGAGACTTTCTCTTTGAGGCTGGTGGGTGCGCTGACTTTTGCCAACATGTCATCACACGACTTTAAGCACATCTGTAAAGTGATGGTATTGGCGGTAGGAAGAGACGAATACAAGGTGGTCGCGTCAAACTCCCATTCAAGACGGTCACTATTGAATTCAACCGGGCAACCAAAAACTTCTGTATAAAGATCCCCGTATTCAGGTTTTGGATAGGGGAATCGGATCACTTGAGAAGGAAAGGGTTGTTGCAAGACTTCTTCGCACAAACTGTGTATCGCCGCGAACCAGTATTCACAACAAAAGGGCAGTAAAGAATCAAGTTCGATCAGTTGCTCTGCCCGAAAGTAGCCAACGTTGTCTTCTACTGACATGGTCTTTCTAAGAACTGGGCCAGCAAGTTGCAGATACTTGAACCCAATCAGTAAAGCATCCAACAGCGTTTCGCTACTGAATACCGCATAACCCAAAACACCAAAGTCACTAAATCGTGCTTGTTGGCCGACTCTTAACCCTAAACCACCTTCATCTGTGTTCGCTAACGCATTACTGAACACAGCAAGCTTTTGCGCCAAAGTGATGTGTGTATCAGGTGTGTTGAGTTGGAGAGCATCGATGTTACTGCCTTCGAGTAACTCTTCGATACAGAGAGCAGGTGATAGGTAACGATGCAGCAACTGAAGATCCAGAATGCCGAATGCTTGCATATCGGGTTCGTAAACTGCGGTGTATTCCATAAGCTGCCTCTTGTTGAATATCGATATTTTAACCGAACTTTTAACATTTATGCCTGTTGCTTGTTCTCACTTTCGCAAGCTTGTTCCAAATTTTGGTTTATGTGTGCAAGGTTTTATTGGGCTTGCGCAGGCTTTGTCCGAATTTCACCGGTTTTTGTCTTTTTGAAACCTGTTCGAAATGTTACCAAAATGTTGTAATTTCTTGGGTTGCACATTGGAGCGTCTCAGACATTTTGCTCAATCACTACTATTTTGCTCAATAAATACTCTTACCTACATGACACACCAATGTGCAGAATTTGATAGCAACAAAGACAACACTTATTACAACGATTAAAACGTCTAAGGCGAATGTGACCGCTAGGTCAAGCCGAATAAGGAGATCATGGATGCACAATCTTGCTGTTAACTTGGAGCGCAGCGCTTCGCTTTTTCCAACTAAAGCCGCTCTGCGTATGGGATCGGATGAAGTCAGCTTTTCTCAGTTAGAACAACTTTCTGGAAACGTGGCCGCGAACCTTAAAAGGCTCGGGTTAAAAAAGGGAGATAAGGTCGCGCTGTCGTGTCCGAACGTCACGTATTTTCCAATCGCTTATTACGGGATTCTAAAAGCGGGCTGTGTGGTGGTGCCTTTGAATGTGTTATTCAAGGCCAGAGAGATCGCTTATCACCTTAATGATTCAGATGCGAAAGCTTATTTATGCTTTGAGGGCAGTGAAGAGTTACCTATCGGACGCTATGGATTACAAGGTTTTGTCCAGGTCGATAACTGCGAACATTTCGTGTCTATGCCAATACCAAACGGCGCAACATCCTTGCTTTCAGAAAACCATGAGCAGCATGAATCAATAGCTGATTGGTTAGCACAACCTTTGACTCCTTTTGAATCTGTGGCTTGTCATGGCGATGATACTGCTGTGATCCTTTATACCTCTGGTACGACTGGGCAGCCAAAAGGGGCTGAGCTTTCCCACACCAACATGCAAACCAATGCGATGTCTTCGCAGTATCTTATGAGATTGGAATATAGCGATACCACAATGGCCACACTTCCTCTATTCCACAGTTTTGGCCAAACTGTGATGATGAACGCGAGCGTGTTAACGGGCTCTACCATGGTGTTGATTCCGCGCTTTGAGCCGTCCTTGGTGATCGAGCAGATCATTAACCATAAAGTCAGTGTGTTTGCGGGCGTTCCTACTATGTATATTGCGCTTCTAAAAGCTGGAGAAGAGTCTTTAGAGCGCTCAGAGCAAGTCAAACACAGCTTGAGGCTTGGTGTGTCTGGTGGTGCTTCGATGCCACTTGAGGTTATTCGACAGTTTGAATCTCGTTTCGAATTACCAGTCTTAGAAGGGTATGGGCTCTCAGAAACGGCGCCGGTTGCGACCTTTAACCATATTGATGGCGATCGTTTGACGGGCAGTGTGGGTCAGCCTTTATGTGGCCACCTCATTAAGATTACTGATATACAAGGCAACTCAGTCGCTATGGGGGATTTGGGAGAAGTCTGCATTAAAAGCCCAAGTGTCATGAAAGGTTATTATCAACGACCTGAAGCAACGGCAGAAGCGATCAGAGACGGCTGGTTTTTAACGGGTGACATCGGACGCGTCGATGAGCACGGTAACTTGTTTATTGTTGATCGTGTTAAAGACATGATCATTCGTGGTGGTTACAACGTTTATCCACGAGAAATTGAAGAAGTATTGATGTGTCACCCTGATGTGGAGATGGTGGCGGTGGTGGGCGAGCACCATGATCAGTTGGGTGAAGAGATTCACGCCCATGTTGTACTTCACGAGCATACCCAGTGTGATAGCAAAGCCTTGATGGCTTGGTGTCGTGAGCAACTCGCGGACTACAAATATCCTCGTAAGGTGTTTATTCGTAGCGCCTTACCCATGACTGCTACCGGAAAAGTCTTAAAACGAGAGCTACACCCTTTAGAAGTTGCGGAGGCAATCAATGGATAACTATGACTTTATCATCGTAGGTGGCGGTTCGGCTGGTTGTGTGATGGCTTCTCGATTGTCGGAAGACCCTAATGTGACGGTTTGCTTGTTAGAAGCTGGCGGTAAAGATACGAGCCCATTTATTCATACGCCGGTTGGCGTTGTGGCTATGATGCCGACAAAGCTCAATAACTGGGCTTTCGAGACAGTCGAACAGCCGGGTTTAAATGGTAGGAAGGGCTATCAACCGAGGGGCAAGACTCTCGGTGGTTCCAGCTCTATCAATGCCATGATGTACGCCCGTGGACATCGTTATGACTATGACACATGGGAGAGCTTAGGCAATGCTGGCTGGAACTATGAATCGTGTCTGCCTTACTTTAAAAAAGCAGAAAATAACGAAGTTCACCAAGATGAGTATCACGGCCAAGGTGGTCCTCTTAATGTGGCAAATCTTAGGTCGCCAAGCCCGATGTTGGAGCGGTATTTAACTGCGTGTGAGTCGATAGGTGTGCCACGCAATGAAGATATAAATGGGGCTGCTCAGTTTGGTGCAATGCCGACTCAGGTCACTCAGCTGAATGGCGAACGGTGCAGTGCTGCCAAGGCTTACCTAACTCCAAACCTGTCACGATCGAATCTTACCGTCGTGACCAAAGCAACCACACATAAGGTTTTGTTTGAAGGTAAGAAAGCGGTAGGTGTTGAATACGGCTCCAATGGCAAACGTTATCAGATCCGATGCAACAAGGAAGTCATTTTGTCTGCAGGTGCTTTTGGCTCTCCCCAATTGCTATTACTGTCTGGTGTCGGTTGTAAAGCTGAACTAGAGACGCATGGTATCGAACAAGTTCATGAATTACCCGGTGTGGGCAAGAACCTGCAAGATCATATCGACTTGGTTCACTCCTATAAGTGCAGCGAAAAGCGCGAAACGTTCGGTATTTCATTGCAAATGGCATCTGAAATGACCAAAGCACTGCCCTTATGGCACAAAGAACGCCGTGGTAAGATGAGCAGTAACTTTGCAGAGGGAATCGGCTTTCTTTGTTCAGATGATCATATCGCGGTGCCTGATTTAGAGTTTGTATTTGTCGTTGCTGTTGTGGATGACCATGCCCGAAAAATCCATACCAGTCATGGCTTTACCTCTCATGTCACATTGTTGCGTCCCAAAAGTAATGGCACTGTAACGCTCAATAGTAGTGATCCCTATGATCCACCTAGGATCGACCCTGCGTTTTTCAGCCATCCTGAAGACATGGAGATCATGATTAAAGGGTGGAAAAAGCAGTATCAAATGCTAGAAAGCGAAGCGTTCGATGATATTCGTGGCAATGCTTTTTATCCTGTTGATGTCAATGATGACAAGGCTATAGAGCAAGACATCCGTAACCGAGCTGATACCCAATATCACCCTGTTGGAACCTGTAAAATGGGGCCTAATAGTGATTCATTAGCCGTGGTAGATAAAGATCTCAAAGTTTATGGATTGGATAACTTGAGAGTCATTGATGCTTCGGTAATGCCGACACTGATTGGGGCAAACACTAATGCGCCAACCATTATGATTGCTGAAAAAGTCGCTGATCAGATTAAAAGCCAATACAACTTAGATAAGAAAGACAGTGTAAATAAGCAGGTCGCGAATGAGAGCGCAGAACACGAAATGACTGGTTAGCCGGAAAGGTTAGAGAAAACAGGCAGATTTACAATAGGTTAGGGAGCCTTATCCATTAAGGTTCCTTAACCTATTTTGTTTGTTGATTGCTGAAAGAATCGAAACAAACTTACTTCGTTAGAGCTTGATTAAGCCATTGATCAAATTGACCTTTTGGTAACGCACCGTTGATCGTGTCGACACGTTTACCGTCTTTAAAGACCATGACCGTCGGAATACTTCTGATTTGATACATTGCAGCAAGCTGTTGCTGAGCTTCAGTATCAATCTTAACGAATCGAACATCTCCAGAGCGTTCTTTTGCAACGTCGCTGAACACAGGCGCGAAGCCTACACATGGGTTACACCATGTCGCCCAGAAGTCGACAACTACAGGCTGTGAACTGTTCAAGATAGATTGGAAATTAAGTGACGTTCCCTCGATAGGAGCGCCATCGAGCAGTGCTGTTTTGCATTTACCACAAGTTGGGCTTTCTGAAATTCTTTCTGAAGGAACTCGGTTTAAGCCATTACAAGAAGGGCAGCGTGTGTTGAATGTAGACATAACTTTCTCTTTTTATTGTAACTCCGTGGCTAACGTGATTTACGAATCACGCACGGAGCGCTTATACTGTTTAAAACTAGAATACGATACTTAAATAAAAACAAACAATAAACAGGTAAATGATGACAAAATTTTACGCCGAAATTACTGGCTGGGGAAAGTGTCTGCCACCAGCCGTGCTGTCCAATGATGATTTAAGCACTTTCATTGATACGTCTGACGAGTGGATTCGTACTCGAACTGGTATCGAAAACCGTCGTATCAGTCATGTAAATACCTCTGAGCTAGCGACTGTTGCTGCTCAACACGCAATGGCGTGCGCTGGCCTTACTGCCGAAGATATCGATCTCGTGATCATCGCAACGTGCAGCCCTGATTCTCTTATTCCAAATACTGCGTCTAAGGTTCAACAGAACCTAGGTATCAAGAGCGCAGCGGCTTTTGACCTTAACGCAGCATGTACAGGCTTCATTTACGGTGTTGAAACCGCAACTCGATTGATTCAAGCGGGCAACTACCGCAATGCAATCGTTGTCGGCGCAGAACGTCTTTCATTCTTCATCGACTGGACCAAGCGTGATACTGCGGTTCTATTCGGTGATGGCGCTGGCGCTGTGGTTCTATCTCGCACTGAAGAACAAGTTGGCCTGCAAGAAGCGCAGATAGGTTGTGACGCAGAAGGCCGCGATATTCTAGCAGTGCCAAAGTTCGGTACATCTATGGATCGCTTCGCTGCTGACAACGGTTACTGGGACTTTGATTTCGTAGGTAAAGAGATCTTCAAACGTGCGGTTAAAGGCATGGGTGCAGCAGCACATACAGTATTGAGCCGTACTGGCATCTCAACAGACAACATTGACGTTGTGATTCCACACCAAGCAAATATCCGAATCATTCAAACTCTGTGCGATATGGCGGGCATTGAACGTGAGAAAGCGTTCGTGAACATTCAAAATTACGGCAACACGTCGGCTGCGACTGTGCCAATTGCATTGTGTGAATCGTTAGAGCAAGGCTTTGTTAAACCGAACTCAAACATCCTTGTAGCGGCATTCGGTGCCGGTTTAACTTGGGGTGCTGGTCATATTAAATGGGGTAGCCGTGTTGAACCGTTAGGTCAGTCGGACGCTAAGCTTCCAGAAGCAGATAAGTCGGCTTTAGAGCTTTTGGAAAGAGCCATTTTACACTGTAAAACGCGTCCTAATTCTGAGAACGAGTAGCAACATGGCGCAAGTTCGTTTTATGGCAAAAGCCGACCTTGATGGTGCGGTTTTAGTTCACCAAGCTACTTTTGTTCGACAGCAAAACTCAAAAGATTGGTTACAATGTAACTTAAGCGCTTCACCACGCTTTCTTAACTTCGTTGCAGAGAGCGAAGGTGAGATTGTTGGCTACATAATTTGGGTGCAAAAGAGTGGGTTTAGACCTGAAGCTGTTTTAGAACTAGAGCAACTTGCCGTGTTACCAAGTGCGCAGGGGAAAGGATTGGGAAAAAAACTGATTCTGGACTCCTTGCCGCAAGTGAAGCAGAAGCTAGCAGAGCAAGGCTCGACGCTAAAACATGTATTAGTGACCACCAGAGCTGACAACTTTGCACAAAAGCTTTATCAATTGACGTTAGGTGCAGAGGTCAAAACCACGATTTCAAACCTGTACTCTGCTGATGAAGTGCTTATGATAGCTCGCAATGTAGGTGAGCGAATCTGATCGCTGAGTTCTTAGAACCAATTATAATCAGCGGTATAAATTGATTTACGTTTAATTAGGGACTTCTACAGTCCCTTTTGTTATTTCTTAGGAAGTGTTTTGAAGAAAGTTTTAGCAATTGGCTACGTTTGGCCAGAACCGAATTCATCGGCGGCTGGCAGCCACATGATGTCTCTTTTGCGTCTATTTAAGAGACAAGGTTGGTCTGTTGAATTCGCAACGCCAGCTCAAGAAACCGAGCACATGATCGACCTCTCAGAAGAGGGCATCACAAGCCAATCTATTCAGCTAAATTGCGATAGCTTTGACCAGTACATCGAAGAGCTGCAACCTGATGTTGTAATGTTTGACCGCTTTATGATGGAAGAGCAATTCGGCTGGCGCGTTGAGAAGGTATGTCCGAATGCCTTTAAGCTACTGGATACTGAAGATTTACAATTCCTACGCAATGCTCGACATGAAGCAGTTAAGAAAGAGACAGAGTTAACGAAAGAATACCTGTACAGTGATTTGGCGAAACGTGAAATTGCCGCGATTCTGCGCTGTGATCTTTCGTTGATCATCTCAAGCTACGAGATGGAACTGCTCCAATCTGAGTTCAATATCGATCCAAAGCTGTTACATCATCTGCCGTTTATGGTTGATCTTAATACGTTACCTGAAAGCACAAAAAGTTTTGAAGAACGTAAGCATTTCATGACGATAGGTAACTTTAGACATGCGCCTAACTGGGATGCGGTGCTTCAGTTACAGAAGATTTGGCCGAAGATTCGTAAGCAGTTGCCTGACACTGAGCTTCATATTTACGGTTCATACCCGCCGCCAAAGGCAACCGCTTTGCATAACCCTAAAACCGGTTTCCACATCAAAGGTTGGGCTAAAGATGCTCAAGAAGTGATGGAACAGGCACGTGTTTGTGTTGCGCCATTACGTTTTGGTGCGGGCATTAAAGGTAAGCTGCTTGATGCGATGAAGCTGCAAACTCCAAACGTGACGAGTGAGATCGGCAGTGAAGGCATGCTACCACAAGGCAAACTGCAATGGCCGGGTGCGGTGGCAGATGATATCGACGAGTTTGTTGAACAAGCTGTCGCTCTCTATAAAGATGAAGATAAGTGGCTTCAAGCTCAAAGCCAGTGTCATTCAATTCTTGAAGCGTACTATGAACAGAATCAACTGGGCGACAAATTGATCGAGCGATTAATTGCGCTAGATTCTGAGCTTGATTCGCATCGACTGGATAATTTCTTCGGTTCAATGCTAAAGCACCACAGCATGGCAAGCACTAAGTACATGTCGCAGTGGATTGCGGAGAAGAATAAGATTAAATAACGGTTCTTTACCACAGACAGAAGAAATCTTAAGCCCTTAGGTTAACACCTAGGGGCTTTTTTCATGGGGGAAGCTTTTTGATTACTGATTTACAAACCGAAACATACTGGTATTACATTAGCATTGACTAATTTATATTTATTAGTAAACTCTAATTTAAATAGCGGTGAGTTAGATTCGAGTTTGTGGATAGGAGAGGCCAGTGGTTAGTTTTATTCCTTGGGATGCTTTTTTCGGTGGCATGTTGTTAGGTGTGTCGGCCATTGTTTTAATGTTGGGCATTGGTCGAGTTGCAGGTATTAGTGGCATTGTCAGCCGTTTATTACCAGTTCGCACCAGCAACAAAGAAAGCAAAGACACGGATGCAGAAAAAACTGAAAAGCATTGGCGTATCGCGTTTGTTGTTGGAATGGTAGTTAGTGGTTGGTTGTTAATTCCTACCGGTTACCAACTCCCTCAATTGGAAGAGATGAACCTTTTGGTAGTCGTTATTGCTGGTCTGTTAGTCGGTTTTGGCACTAAAACGGCAAACGGCTGTACTAGTGGGCATGGCATTGTCGGCATGGCGCGTTTGTCTAAACGCTCCATTATCGCAACGTGTGTATTCATGGGTGTGGCAATAGCAACCGTGCTTATCAAGAACCTGATAGGGTTGGGGGCATAATGAAAAATTCTTCATTTAGTATCGTTGTTGGTTTACTTGCTGGAATCTTGTTTGGCTCGGGTATGATCATCTCAGGTATGGTTGATCCAAAGAAAGTACTTGGCTTCTTAGATGTGACTGGCAATTGGGATATCAGCTTGGCATTCGTCATGGGCGGTGCGCTACTGGTGTTCGCTCCGTTTTATCACCTAGTCATTAAAAAGCGCGCTAAAGCAATCAATGGCGAGCCGTTAGATAGCCGTAACAACCCGCTAATCGACAGAAAACTGATTCTAGGTTCAACAGCGTTTGGACTCGGTTGGGGGCTCGCAGGCTTTTGTCCAGGGCCTGCAGTTACAAGTCTTAGTGGCGGTAACCCAACTGTGTGGGTGTTTATGATAAGCATGCTGGCGGGAATGTGGTTGGCAGGTCGAACGAATAAAATTTGTTAACGTTAAACCTATCGCTGACCGCATAGGCTTGATATGAGTATTGAGAGGCTGACGCTCTTTAATCAGAAGCCAGTCAGCCTCTTTGTACATTTCTATCTATTATTTAATAGTCGTTGATACTGGGCAATGGTCACTGAGTTTGTAGTCCAACACATCTTGCGTTTCAAATACCTTCTGCTTTGCAGGTGATGCACTCAATGAATCGCTAACGACAATGTGGTCAATCACAGAGCGGAATTGGTGTGTGCGGTGGTTATTACGATTTGAGCGAACCTTACAATCCGCACGGGTCTTTCTTGTCGCCAAACGAGCATCCGTGTTTTCAGTTAAATCCTTCCACATCCAATCTCTTGAGTAGGATAGGTTATGGTTGAAGTCGCCTAAGATCGCATAGTCTTCACCGTTACGTTCTCTTTGTTGTATCCACTTATTCAGTTGTTGAGCTTGGTCTTTTAGGCGTGAACAATCGCGGTTAGACTTATACGCGCCGCTGCAGCCTGCCTTTAAATGTACAGACAACATGTGAATTGGTTTCGAGCCTGTTTCAACGACCACGTAACTGGCAAACCTAAGCTTGCTGTTAGTATTCGATTCCAGAGGAAAATCAGCGTAATCGGTGAGTGTGATTCCTTTACGAACTGCGAAGCCTGTGTATTGGTTCACTTCTTTGAACTGATGGTTACTGTTTTCTGGTAATGCTCGGTCAGACATCAATATCTTGTATTGATCGCCAGCCACGCGCTGAATGGCATTTACGTCATCGACTTCTTGAAAGGCGACCACATCCGCATCTAAGGATTGAAAGTATTCTTCAAGTTTGTCGAAATCAGTTTGATCACGTTGGGCAGAAAACTTATTCACAGCCTCGTTGGTTGATAACCATTCGATATTCCAACTGGATATGGTCAAAGGTTCAGCAAATGTCTGGCTACTGAGTAAGCAGCCTAACATTATCCAGTTTTGAAGTCGTTTCATCCCAAATATCCCTGATTTTGTCGTCCAATATAGTTGAGCCGTTATCCTACAACACTTACCAAAAATTCAACTCTTTTTAGCAGTTTTTTTATTGTTACATTGTTTCTTTTCGACTTGAGAACTAGCGTAATAATATTGAATTGATCTTAGTCAGCGTGAGAGTTTTATTGATCTAAATCAATACTCAAAGTTGGTGGTTCTCGTTAAATACGCCACAATATCTAGTGTTAGTTAAACGATAAATCGCTCTATATAGTGTGTTTGTGGATAAGTCTGTGAATACCTCAAGAGTAAGGAGAAGTGGTGAAATCAATCGTAATCAAGCGTGATGGCTCAAGAGCTCCATTCAGTAGAGATCGCATCCAAGCTGCAGTGGAAGCAGCATCAGACAAAGCCGATAAGGAAATTGCTATTTATGCACTGAATGTGGCATTAGCAGTTGAGTTGAAGCTCGAAGACTACGATGAAGTTCATATCTCTGAAATTCAAACCATGGTCGAGAACGAGCTAATGCAGGGACCATACAAGTCTCTGGCTCGTGCTTACATTGAATATCGTCATGACCGCGACATCGCACGTGAAAAGCAAAGTGCTTTAACTCGTGAGATCGAAGGTTTGATCGAAGAAAGCAATGTTGATCTGATCAATGAGAATGCCAACAAAGACGGCAAAGTTATCCCAACTCAGCGTGACTTGCTGGCGGGTATCGTGGCTAAACACTATGCGAAAACTCACATTTTGCCACGTGACATCGTACAAGCTCACGAGTGTGGTGACATTCACTACCACGATCTAGACTACGCACCGTTCTTCCCAATGTTTAACTGTATGCTTATCGATCTGAAAGGCATGTTAACGCATGGCTTCAAGATGGGTAACGCGGAAATTGACACTCCGAAGTCGATCTCTACGGCGACTGCGGTTACAGCGCAAATCATCGCGCAAGTGGCGAGCCATATTTATGGCGGTACTACGATTAACCGTATCGATGAGGTTTTAGAGCCTTACGTGATGGCGAGTTACGAGAAGCATTTATCGTTAGCGAAAGAGTGGGACATTCATAGCCCAGAAGCTTTTGCTATCTCTCGTACAGAGAAAGAGTGTTACGACGCGTTTCAGTCATTGGAATACGAAGTAAACACGCTGCACACTGCTAACGGGCATTATGTTGTAAAGCACTTTATGAAAATTATATGTGTGTGTGCGTACTATCTAGAGCAAGGGGATTTCACCTTAGCCCTTCAAGCCTCTAAAATGTTGGATTTCTCAACAATAGAGAATTCATTTCACCTGGCTGAGTTGGCTGTTTTTTCGGGAGAGTGCTCTCGTGAGTTTCAAAAGAAACAAAACTTACAAAAACAAGCCTTTCAAATTGCAGCTCAGAAGATAAAACTATAAGGAGAAATGAATATGATTATGAAGCAACACGAATTAGCAGTTGTGGTTAAACGTGACGGTGCAAAAGCAACCTTTAACGCACAACTCATTAAGAATGCTGTTCAAGCAGCAGCAGAGAGCATCAACAGCCCTAAGCGCGAACTTGGCGATATTGTAGCCGCTAACGTATGCGAGAAGATGAATGGTAAAGTCGAAATAGAGATTTCCAAGATCCAGTCTCTGGTCGAAAAAGAATTAATGCATGTAGATGAAGATGTAGCTCGTGCTTACATTGAGTATCGTCATGACCGTGATATACAACGTGAAAAAGCAAGTGCATTAAGTGCTGAAATTTCTGGTTTGGTTGATCAAAGCAACGCTGATCTACTGAATGAAAATGCAAATAAGGATGGCAAAGTAATTCCCACGCAGCGCGATCTTCTTGCAGGTATTATCTCTAAGCACTATGCAAAACACCACATGCTACCGCGTGATATTGTTCAAGCACATGAGATTGGTGAGATCCATTACCATGATCTGGATTACTCTCCATTCTTCCCGATGTTCAACTGCATGATTGTAGATCTAGAGAACATGCTGAAGAACGGTTTCCGAATGGGTAATGCAGAAATCGACACACCTAAGTCAATCCAAACAGCAACAGCCGTTACTGCCCAAATCGTAGCGCAAGTAGCTAGCCATACTTATGGTGGTACTACATTGAACCGTCTAGATGAGGTACTAGCACCTTACGTTACAGTAAGTCATGAGAAGCATCTCAATACGGCAAAAGAGTGGGATGTACCAAATCCTGAGGCTTATGCACGTAAACTTACAGAAAAGGAAGTTTACGATGCATTCCAATCTCTTGAGTACGAGATCAATACGCTTTTCTCAAGTAATGGGCAGACTCCGTTCTTGAGTGTGAACCTTGGCCTAGGGACAAGTTGGGAATCTAAACTCATTCAAAAGTCAATTTTCCAGAATAGAATCAAAGGATTAGGTAAAAACAAGAAGACTGCGGTTTTCCCTAAATTGCTATTCACAATCAAAGATGGCATCAACCTTAAAAAAGAAGATCCAAACTACGATATTAAGGAGCTTGCTCTAGAGTGTGCCTCAAAACGTATGTATCCAGACATTCTGAACTACGACAAAGTAGTGGAAGTTACTGGTTCATTCAAAGCACCAATGGGTTGCCGTAGCTTCCTAGGTCGTTATGTAGATGAGAATGGCAATGAAGTTCACGAAGGACGTAACAACCTCGGCGTAGTGAGCCTTAATCTACCTCGGATGGCTATTGAGGCTAATGGTGATGAAGCGAAATTCTACGAAATCATGGAAGAGCGCACTGAACTTGTTCGTCGTGCTCTCGAAACACGCATTGACAGACTCCGTGGCGTAAAGGCACGAGTCGCACCAATCCTATATACAGAAGGCGCTCTGGGTGTTCGACTGAACCCAGATGACGAAGTGTTGGACATCTTCAAGAATGGTCGTGCTTCAATCTCGATGGGATACATTGGTATTCATGAGACCATCAACGCTCTTTACGCTAAAGATGGTGAGCATATTTTTGATGATGAAACTCTTCGTCAGAAAGGTATCCAGATCGTTAAGTTCCTCAAGAACAAAGTCGATGGTTGGAAAGAGCAAAGTGGCTGGGGCTACAGCTTATACAGCACGCCTTCTGAAAATTTGTGTACTCGATTCTGCGCACTAGATACTAAAGAGTTCGGCGTACTAGATAGCGTGACTGACAAAGGTTACTACACGAATAGCTTCCATCTTGATGTGCAGAAGAAAGTTAATCCATACGACAAGATTGACTTCGAGATGCCATACCCTGAACTAGCGAGTGGTGGTTTTATCTGTTACGGCGAGTTCCCTAACATGCAGCGTAATATCGAAGCGCTAGAGAATGTGTGGGACTACAGCTACGACCGAGTTCCTTATTACGGCACTAACACGCCAATTGATGAGTGTTATGAGTGTGGTTTTGCAGGTGAGTTCGAGTGTACGAGCAAAGGTTTTACTTGTCCGAAGTGCGGCAATCATGACCCTAAAAAAGTATCAGTCACACGTCGTGTTTGTGGTTATTTAGGTTCTCCTGACGCTCGCCCGTTTAATTCAGGTAAGCAAGAAGAAGTTATTAGACGTGTTAAGCACATGTAGTATATTATGAATTACCATAAATATCAGCAAGTTGATGTTGTGAATGGTGAAGGTACACGTTGCACTCTGTTTGTAGCAGGGTGCGAACATAACTGCCCAGGTTGCTACAACAAATCAACGTTAAACCCCAATTCTGGTCATCTATTCACTCAAGAGATAGAAGAGCAGATCATCACAGACCTAAAAGATACGCGTATTAAGAGGCGTGGACTGTCACTATCAGGAGGTGATCCTTTACATCCAGCAAATATTGCTAGCATACATAAACTGGTTGTTAGGGTGAAAGAGGAATGTCCTGACAAAGACATATGGATGTGGACTGGCTACACCATCGATGAGCTATCTTCAGAACAAAAAGCGATAGTTGAACACATAGATGTTCTGATTGATGGGAAATTCGAACAAGAGCGATATGATTCTGAGTTACTATGGCGTGGCTCAAGCAATCAGGTAATTCATCGCTTTAAAGACATTTAAATTAATGATAGACAAGGAGCTGTCATGGCAGATTATATTAAATACTTACCCGTCGATAACGGTGATAGCATTTTGATCAAGTCGGGTTATAAGTCGGTTCTTACAGATATTAAATACCGCTCTTCTGATGATGATGTATATGATATTTTTGATGATATTAAAAACGCATGCTCAGACAACAAGCTAAGCCTTTTTGTGTCGACTCATCAAGACCAAGACCATGTGTTAGGCTTTTCCGATGTATTTCATTGTGGTACTCCAGATAACTGGAAAAACGATGGGAAAACGCTACTAGTTTGTGAGATTGCATGTTCTGAACGAGCATTGACAGAAGATAAAACAGACCAGTCAAGAGCGATATTAAACGAAATTCGCCGTCGCAATCGACTTAAAGGCACTAAGGATGCTGATAAGGACGGGAATCGTTTAAATATCGTCAAAGAAGGTGGCAGCCTTTCGATAGGCACTAAACTTAAAGGTAAGGTTTTAGCGCCAAATAGCGAAGAGGTTGAAGGCGAAAGCAGAAATAATAGCAGTGTTGTGGTGCGTTGGATCTATAGTGGCGAAAAGAACAATACAAAGATACTTTTAGGCGGCGACGCTGAATGTGAGGTATGGGAGCGCCTTGATTCTGACTATGAAAAAGAAGATCTTGATTGGCATTTGTGCTCGGCACCACATCACTGTAGTTTGACTCCTTTTGCAAAGAAAGATGACAAAACAGATAAAAACAGTGACTACGTAGATAATGACAAGGCGATTAGCGCCCTTAGTCATCCATTAGGCAAAGCATTTGTTGTTTCTTCTTCCAAGAAAATTAAGCGTGATGATGATAATCCACCTCATTACAAAGCTAAGAATAAGTGGATCTCAATATTGAAGACTTCTGAGAGCGATGAATCTAAAGAACGTTTCTTTTGTACAGCAGACCACGAAGGAGAAACAGCACCGATAGTTTTTACATTAAGTGATAAAGGTATAACCCTAGAGAAGAAGACAAAGAGCAGTAATGCTACTAAAGCGTCCGCAGTCAACAAGCCTACAACATACGGATAATTGAAATGCCAACTCTACCTGATTGGATTGGTTACGATGTAAGGGTATTAGAGCAGCACGAAGAAGTGCTGCTTTCTTCTGTTAAGGTATTGGAGCATACGATTGAGGTTTGTTTTGATATCAAATTCCCGCATTATCCTCAAGCTTGCGACAAGCGTATTCATAATCCAGAACAAATCAAATTAAGTTACTCAAAAACTGACGTGAGAAATGCACCTGATATTCTAGCGATGCGGAACGACTTCCCTAGAGATCTACCTCACTTAAATCCAACTAAGGTGACTTCTCCAGCTTCAATTTGCCTATGGCGAAAAGGTGGAACTGACGCTTTATACATGCAAAAAGGTATCGAAAGTCTTATTGATGTACTTCGAGAATGGTTAGTTGATGCATCTTTGGGGGATCTAAATACTGATGGATGGGAGCCATCCCCTCGAACGAGCTGTGCAAGCCTAGTTGTGAATGCACCTAAGTTGCAAGAGATGGTGTGTAATCATAAAAATGAAGGGATGTTACTTAAACTCAGTACAAAGGTCTTTTTTAGTAGGTTTAGGGAGACGCTATTTGGTGTTTCTGCCTGCAATTCAGATATTAACCTCAAAAACATTAGCAGTTATGTAAATGCAAGAAAAAGTGGTCAATGTGCTACGCAACAGGCAAGTATAGATGGAAAAAAGCTGGAAGATCTAAGTACGTTTGTCATTGTACCCAATCATGATCGTGTAGATGATGTTAACGACTGTCGAGAAATAGAATCTTTAGCTGACCTTAAAGCGTTTACTTGTGATGATAGGTTTAACAGTTTTGCTGATATTTTAGAGTCTGAGTTCTCTCGCTTCAATGAAGATCGAGCAGTTATTATTGTTATTGCTAAACGTAGACCTAAGGCGTTGATCTCCGAAATTATGGGACTTTCTCAAAATGAAGATCATAGAAAAGTAGAGTTACTTCCATTTCTAATCCACTATCGTAGACGAAAAATTCAGGTAGATTTTCTGTCATTACGTTCTCGAATGAGACCGAGAGAGTTAGCTCAAATTTCAGGGGTTGAATCTAACGAAAGTTCGGTTGGTTTTATTGGCGCAGGAGCTTTAGGGTCTGCTATCTCAGATCAGTTGGCTAGATCTGGTGTTTTCAAAATTAAGCAATGGGATAGGGATAGTATAGAATTACACAACTCTGCTCGTCATGTTTGTATCGATCCTACTTTTGAAACACCCGTGCTATCCACTAAAGCAAGAATGGTTGCTGATCGGTTAAAACAGTTGAGTGAAGAACATCGAAAGGGGGTTGAAGGGTTCGATAAGCATTTTGAACTTCAAAATGAAAAACTTATTTGCTCTAAGCTAGATTTACTTGTAGATACGACGGGCACTGACCTCATCGGTTCATGGCAAGAACGTCCTTCATGTGCAGTAACGCGAGTTTATGTTTCCGATAGTGGTCGTATTGGTGTCATCCAATGTCTGCAAAGTAATGGTGAAGGCGCAGATATGCTAGACCTTGATGCATATATGCTCTTGTCTTCGTGTCGGGTTGAAGCATTGCGTCAATGGTTAGTTCGAGATGCCGCCCTAGAATCTAAATTAGTAGGCTTGAGTTGTAGTAGCGAAACTTTGGCCTTACCGTGGTCTTCGGTACTTAATCATGCTTCAACCTTTGTCCCTTTAATTAGAAAGCAAATGTCTCAGTCTACAGCAATGCTGGGAGTCAATGTTTTAGATGATGATGGTCTACCTCGCGGATATGTCCCAGTAGCACTTCAAGACGAATTGTGTTTTGAGGAGAAAAAGGTTACTGATGCTAATGGAATAGAGTGGTATATTACCATTCACTCTTCTGTTATTGAAAAATGCGATTTAGTGACACATGAGTATTCACCAAATGAAGCAGGCGGCTACCTATGTGGACTTGTGAGCATGGAGTTAAACCGTATCTCAATAGTATTTGCATCAAAAGGCACATTTACGTCAACTCCAATAGGTCTGACTTTGGAACCTATTGATAAAGATAGGGAATGTAACGATTTAATGGACAATTGCAATGAGATGTTGTTGCCACTAGGCACATGGCACTCACATCCTTGTTCAACATCTAAAGAGTCGGGCACGGATTTGCGTACATTGAGAGATGTTACGAAACAAAAACAACCTTTGCCATTTGTGATGCTTATCAAAGGAGCTGATGGTATCAACTTGCAAGTAGGGTACAACAGGAATTTTGACTTAAAATGAATGAATTACTCGCTAAGATATCATCTTATAACTTGTTTAATTACTTGTTTCCAGGGGCATTATTTATTGTATTGTTGGAGGAACTTACACAGTTTTCGTTAAGGCAGGAGGATCTAGTTTTAGGTGTATTCTTTTACTATTTCATAGGTTTGGTCATAAGCCGTATTGGCTCAGTATTGGTGGAACCAATACTCAAGAAGCTTCGAATTGTTAAGTTTGCAGACTACACAGACTATGTAACCGCTTCAAAAGAGGACGGGCTTATTGTTACTCTTTCAGAGCAAAACAATATGTTTCGAACTTTGTGCTCTGTGATGTTTTGCCTTAGTTGTGCCAAGGTATGGGAGTTGTACTCGTTAAACGTCTCGTGGCTCAATGACAATATGGAAATTATTGTTATTTCTGGGTTAGGGGGATTGATGGTATTGGCCTATAGAAAACAGACTGCTTATATTCGTGCTAGAATTTCCCGTCATACTAATAAAGGATGTTGATAGTTAGCTTTGTATAGCAACATAGGCAAACTAGCTCTGTATGTTTAGTTTAGATCATATGAATCTACCGCCTTTGATGGGGAGTCTAGTTAGTTGAGTCTAACTTTGGCTAAACACCTAATTCAAACTAATCTATGTAAAGGGAACATAGATTAGTTTGATGGAATCAAGGCCCACATTATACTTTAAAAGCTTAATTACGCTTTATGGCGACGATCTCTAGTTTTTTGCGGTAAATACTGATTGAATGATCAGAGAGAAACTTCTTGTATGGAAGTTTTCCTATTAAAAGGGCTTTTAGCCTGAACAAAAAAGAGACTGAGTAAAGTAGCTGAACATCTTCATATTCACCCTTCTTACAGTTTGTCAAGTAACGCATATTACCGCCGTGCATATATCCACAGAACTTTTCTAATAAGAACTCCTTTGCCTTGACTCCAACCCAAGGTATGAAACTAACCCCCGTACTAATAGCACCAATTGCTAGGCCATTAGGTGGTAGCATCGTCACAGAATCCGCAGCGTTGACAACTCGGTAAATCGGTGTCTTTATTGTAGAAATCCACTCTTTGTCCCCAACTCTTGGTGAACCGAATGTATAGCAGGCTGCTATGCCAAAATCGAATTTTAACCGTTTCGCGGCAATTGTTGCTAATGCGCCACCTAAACTATGACCTGTAATGAATAATGGTTTAGCCTCTGTCAGTTTACTCAGAGCAACACTAAGTTCTTCCTCAACCGATTCAAAAGCTTCATGAAAGCCTTCATGTACTTTTCCTGGGCTTTTACATTTGGTTATTGTAGCTTTGGCGTCTGATTTTATATCGTTAAGGCTCGTAGCTTCAGTTCCTCTAAAAGCCAAAACATAGGAGGTAGGGGTTTCTACCAATATTGCTTGGGTTCCTAGTTCAGTACTGAAGGTTTTTATTAGCTGAGTCTCATTAAGAGTATTTAACTCATTGACTAGTTTATTCTTTTCTTCGTCATGATCCCAGAGTAAACCTTCTATAGTAGATAATGCTTTAGACACATTTATGCTAGTAGATCCATCTGTGAGCCGTTTCAATGCTTCACTTAATCCTATCTTCTGCAATCTGCTTGGTAGTGCTGGATTAAAACGTATATACGCTAGCTCTGAAAAAGTAGCCATTAACCAAGCTGTTCTATCGCTGTATGCTTGGCGATAACTTGGTTGTGTTAAGCCTAATAACGTGGATTTTCGATCTGGTTCAACATTAACACTCTCTAATATAGACATATTCAACAATCTCCTTTGCAATCAAGTTCCTATATGGGTAACATTTAATCAGTCATTAAAGAGACTTTCAATTAATCAATTGAATTAATCACTCAATATATGGAAATGATTAGATGCGCACACTTTTATTAGTTCTGCTCGGAGTACTTGGTGGATGTTCACAAGTTCCAACTCAGTCTGTCGAGCTTTCTGCGACAGTTGGGCGTGACATAGAAAAAATGCACAAATCTCACGTTCAAACCATTAGTATTTTGTACTCACGAATGAGATATGATGTGAATGAGTTTATAGATAATGTCTATACACCCTATGCCATCCGAGAATCGATAAAAAAAGATCGTGCTAGGCTACAAAATGGTCATACCTCGTTTATACGGATGATCTCTAATGGGCTATCCACTGATGCAAGTTCAGAACAACAAGAACAGGCTATAGGTGCTATGGAAATTCTTGTAATAAATGTGACTAAGTCAGTAGATAGGCAGCGCAAGCAATTGCTCGATAATTTAAATGCACAAGAGAGAGAACTCTTGGCTTCTACTAATCGCTCTTACTTAGCTATTCATCAAGCTAACTCAATTGTTACGGGGCATTTGGCTTCAATAGCTCAAGTCCATGACGCTCAAAATGAGTTGTTGAGTGAGATTGGTATTGAGTCTGATGTTGGTGGGTATATTGCGACAAAGTTATCTAAAGCCTCTGATGAGATAGCTGAACTTTCAAAAAAAAGTGAGAAAGAATTGAATGGAATAGGTGGTGTTGAAGGTGCACGAGCAAAGCTTCAAGACTCAATCGATAAACTGAACTTCAAACAATAAGGTATTAAGTATGAGCAGCCTAGAAGATCTAGATAAATTACTCAGCGACGATTTTGAAACTATAGAGGCTACCTTCAATGGTAGGTATGGGGCGGAGTTAACCAAGCTATCTGGATTGTCAATCACAGAACTTAAAAATATACATACAGCAGTCAATATTGTGGAGTACGAAAAATTAAAAGCTGTTGTGCTCAGGGCATCCCAACAAAACCTTAGTCAGGCTGAATTGAAAGCACGTATACATGCTTTGGGCAAAGTTGCGGTCGAGATTGCAAAAATAGCGGATATTGCAGTCTAAATATAAAAACGCGTAACGGTGCGCCTTTGAAGTCGCTCAGGTTCAAAGAGAAGATGGATGAGCTAGGCATTATCTCATAGTATAACAGCCCCAAAGTCGGTGATGATAACCCATATGTCGAGTCGTTGTCCCGCACGCAAAGTGCATTGCGTGCTTGCCGAAAATGGGTTGAAGCCTCTGTTCGCTAGTACAGCAAACAAAATCATATCACGTTTATACAGAGTCAACGTGCGAACGCATGGCTCGCTGCAAAACAGCGAAATCCTGAACGATAGGCAAGCGCTCTAAGAAACTATGAAGCTGTTGGTGAGGTTCACTAAAACCCAAAAAGAAAATCTGCTTAATAAGCAAGCAAATAATGACAACTACCTTGAATAGCACCGTTAGCTTAAAAGCGCAGGAGTAATGGATACTTATTAGTCAAGCATCTAGAAAATGGCACTCTGGCTCAAGGTCAAATCCAGTGCAAATTTTTTTATAGGCTGGCTTATCGTTAATAGCTCTTTTAAGGGTATCCGTATCTCCGATAAAAATAGTAGCCGTTTTTGAACGTGTTAATGCCGTGTAAATCATGCTGTTCTCCATAAATGATGTGGAGGTCGAACTAGGTAGTAGAACGATAGTGTATGCAAACTCAGAGCCTTGGGCTTTATGAATTGTGATACCGTAACAATGTACTAACCCAGTATCAAAACATGCACCTTCATCAATATAGACTGTCTTTTCAGCAAACTGACAGACTAACTTCTTTTGTATGTTTTCACCTGCATCTTCTTGCTCGTAGACAATATCAGTGACAGTTGCCATATCACCGTTGTACAGGTCAAGAGATGCAAAGTTCTGAGTCACAATAACGCGCTCACCCTTGGCAAACCCCCACAGGGTATCAGAGCTACCACTGTATCGCTCGTTTGCTATAAAATGGCTGTTGATGGACACTGTCGATAATGGGTTATCAGCATTAGAGTAAGGTGTGATCACTTGCGATTTATCTAAGCCTAGTTGCTTAGATAATGAATAAGCGTTTTGGATAATTTGTGAGTCACTAATTTGCGAATAGTAGACGCCTGCCTGACCAGAAAAAGAACTCAGGTCTGTTAGCTCGGTTAAAGGATTGTTTGAAAACTCATGTGTTCTGTTGCACCACTCTGATTTTATTGAGTGACCCACAGTTCGCACCAATGTGGCAACTTCTCTGATTGGGTTGCCAGATCCTTGTCTGTGAACTCGCTTAAGCTCGCTGTAAGGTACTGTATCGGCATTTAAGGCACCAAGACTGACTGCGTGCTGCCAAACCACTCCAAACCCAACAGGGGCTATCTGAGCAATATCTCCGACCATTGAGACGCTATACCTGGAAGCGTGCTTATCGAGGAGTGACAAAAACTCTACCACAAGAGATAAATCAAGCATTGACGACTCATCAAAAACAATTAGTGGGTTATCGTTAAGCTGTATTGCCTCCTTGATGTCAGGGTTATTTAAGGTTCGTTCAATCTGTCGAATTAACCCCCTAACCGTATAGCTACAGACCTCATACTCGCTCTCTCCGAAAAGGTTTGTGTTTTGTTTTCGGATAACGCACATTCGTTCTAATTCATCATTAACTCTTTTCTTAGCGATGCCTGCTACTGCCACAAAATATGCAGGTCGGTCTAAACGGTTACATACGTACTTAACACATGCCATAGCTGTGCTTTTCCCTGTACCGCCTTCACCCTGCGCGATTGACAGGTCATTGGTCAGGGTATTGAAAGCGAGTTTTTTTTGTTCTTCGGTGAGGTTAAACCCGTTCATCCTTGATGAGTGTTCGTCAAATTCATTAATGAGAGAAAAGATGCGTTCACTAGGTAATTTACCTTCCCTAGAGGTGGCGATTTTTGAAGCCATTGATCTCTCGACTATACTCTCCAGATTTGCAAGCCCAACGCCCTGATAGTCACCTTTACTCGTTCTGCATATTGCTGTTAGTGAAAGACCCGTATCAATCGCAATATCAATCAAGCCCTCACCAATCAACGATGATAGGGCTACCCTAAACTTCTCCTCAGTGATAGCCGTATGGTTTTGCTTCAGTTCGCGATACACCACGCAATCAATAGCGCCAATCAACCGAATAGGGGAGTCGTCAGGAATACTAATTTCTCTCGTCTTTCTTAGTCGCTCAGCTACGCCCCATGCATTGTTAAAGCGGGTTCCCATGCGTATAGGAGCATAAGGGTTACTTGTTAACAAGCTCTTTGTGGAGCGACCTAACAGCCTGAATAGCCGATGTGCTGTGCGTTTGTCATAACCAGCCTGGTCGATGAATTCAATAGACTCAAACTCAGCATGTACGTTTTGGTATGCTGTTAAAAACGCCACGCCTCGCTCAATGCTGTTGAATGCATCAACGAGGGCAGCGAGGTTTCCGTTTTTTAACTCATTCAGAAATTGCCTTGCAGAGCCTACTCTTTTGATAGCCTTCATAATTCGAGACTTGCCACATCCTATACCTCGGAACTCTGGATGTCCGAGGAATAGCTTTTTAGTTAGAGTTGGCAGTTCATATTGTTTTAATGCTCGCTCGAAGAGCGTAAGCTCTCCCTCTACATCGAATGCGACCAATAATAATTTACCTGAGGTTGCATGATGTTGTGGGCGATAATTAATCAGCTCTTTTTGATTGGTACATGAAAATAGCCACACTTCTGCTTCGCTCGGTTCCTTATACGCGAAAGCTTTTTTGATATAAACAGACAATCGCTTGTTAGTATCGATGCAGTTACCATAAACTATGTATGCGTTCAGCAGAGGATGTACACTGGTAACTAATAATCTAAGTTCGGTCAAATGTTCGCCCCCCACTGAGGATAGAGTTTCTAACCTGCTCTGCATGACACCTCATATGGTCATCAACAGATTGTTTTGAGGCAGCCAATTTCAGTTCCAACTCATGTATCCTTGCATCCCGTTCAGAAACTTCTATTTTCAGCTTCTGTTCCAGTGTTTGAATTTGAGCGTTAAGCGTTACGATTAATTGACCTTGCTCGTTAATATCGCATTGCTGACTGGCAACTAGGTCATCTCGTTTTTTCTCAGTTATGGATCTTGGCTGAGAGTCCTCAATACCGATATTTTTCACATCTCTGGGAAGAGCATCCCTAATGACTGAGTTTTTGTACAGAGTTGCACGATCCTTGAACGCGCACCATCTAGCCAATTTACTGGCATTGATTCCTAGCTCGTTCGTGCCACGCTCATCTCGTGGAAATCTGATTCCCTTCTCCCGCATCTGGCGAATAACTTGTTTATAGCATTCGACGTATAGAGCAGATTTAGCAGTACCTCTCAGTTGTTTTTGTTCAGGGGTCAATCTGATAGGTTCGATATCCATAATAATTTAATCCCTGTGTGAGGTGGGTGTGGTGCGTGCCTGCCATGCTAGATATGGCTGTGTCTGCTCAGAATTGACAAGGGTTTCACCAAAATATTCAATTCGCCCATCTGGCATCAGGTCTAACCCTACATCCTCGTGATCAAGAATTCGAGCTAACGCTCGGCATAGCTTCTCGACATTAATGTCAGCTTGTCTGCTCTTAGTTGCATCTTGTAGCGTCAGTTGTGAGTTCGATGCATCAGAAATAGCAAGTTCTGCCTGTCTTAGTTCAATTTTCAGCTTTTTGATCTCGTTATTTAGAAGCCCAATCTTTGACCTATAGATAGCATCTTGATGTACCCAGTTTTTAGGCTGAGGTTGTGCTAGGGAACCAAGGCTATTCGTGCTAGGCGCGACTTTTATCAAAGCGGTCTCAAGGTATCCTCGGTAGTATCCACCCTTATCCTCACTTTTTAGAAGAGTTGAATAACCAATGCCTGTATCCCGCTCCAATTTTTTTGCAAGCTGATCCATATTAGAAATACCTGCCTTGAGACTAGGCGTTTCGATGTATGTATCTAGAGTTTTAATAACCAACTCTATGCGCCCCTTTAGGGATTGTGTCCTTTTGTTAACCATTAGATAAAGCCTTTGTTACGTTGCTTTGTAGCGGACTTCTCATTAGAGGTTGAGTGTTTGATAAATCACTCTCAATAACCTCCAGAATCTGAGCTTTGGTAATAATATCTGCGTCTAACATACTCATGATTGGGGACATAATATGTCGAGGGTCTAAGGAATCATTTACGAAACAGGCTTCAACATTTTTCATAACCTCATCACTAGCGTTCTTAGAATCGTTTAAGATTTTCTTCTCAATCCTGGCTACAGTTTTTTGGATTTCAGGGCTATTCAGTGAAGGCACGTCACTCATACTGGTCATATGGTTGAGTAACAACTCAGCCAAAGACATTTTGAATGTTTCGCATGATATTGATTCTTTGAGCAGGCGAGGGGCAGGTACAACAAACTTATTAGTATTCTTTTTGCCTAGCAGGCTGATCCGTGTTTGCTCAACAATCCTCAGAGCTGCCTGCCAACCGAGTAGCTCTGACTTTAGAACAGATTCGTTGCGTTTTAGTTGAGCAACTTCGATTTTATGTACAGTTTCGTCAGCGACTTTGTTTCGGTTTAGGTTAATGAGTGATGTTACATTAGTCTTCAAATCTAACTCTAGTCTCTGCACCATCCTTGATATAGAAATCAGGTTATCTACATGGCAGATCTTAATTCGACAAACGCCGCATCGTTGATAACCACCATTTTCAGCTATGATTTCTGAGGGGCATTCCATATTGTGAACACAGATATGAGTTGATGAAAAAGCGATCATGGATAAAGGAGTGGAGGCAACCAGATCCATACCAGTATCTTTAATGATTTCATCACCATCATCGTCAACAGTAACAATTGGAATCGATGTGAAACCGTACAGGCTCATCGTCTCTCTGGGGTTCTGCTTGAACGATTCCCGAACCTGCTCCTGTGAAACATCACTAGTGCACATAGGCATTATCTCATCCTTGTTTTTGTTACCGCGCACTACCATTAGGTTGGCTCTACGATACTCCCCGACCTTACGTGCTCGATCCTCTTCAGTTTCCCTGTTGTAATAGGCGGTTGTACTGATTTGCATGTGACCGATGTTTTTACTGACAGTTTCTATAGGTATATAACCAACCCTGTGGCTAACGTAGGTCGTTCGAGATGAGTGAGGAGTTAGTATCGCCAACAATTTCACACGATGCCCATCAGCATCAAATCCAAGAGTTCGATTTTTACCTGAAACCTTAGCTCGCGTGACGAATTCACTATCAGCAGTGATGGTTCTCTCTACTGTCTGTGCTGTCATCGAGTCTTTAGTGGATAGAGGCACCATTTTAACAAACTCACAGTTTTCCATCATATCAGTGAAGGAACTATTGATAACACCTTGAGAAATCGTAAGGAATATTTTCCAAATGTCGCTCCATACCAGTTCTGAAAATGCCTCTCCTGATGCGTTGCGAAAAAGGGCGTCTATCTCTCTCTCGTCATCATAAGGTACTAGGTGGTCAACATCTGTTCTCAAATTTTGAAATTCTCTTTCTGCTCTTAGCATTGCTATAACATCAATATGAGAACTAGCTTTCCATGGTTTGCGACGACTTTTATCAGTGCTTACCAATAGCTGAACAATACCGTCCTCATTTGCATCATCTACATATTTGTCGAAATGACGTTTGTCTAGGTAGCGGATATGTTTGTGTCGTATTCCTTGTTCAAGAGCTACAATAATGCCCCTGATTGGCCCAAGTAAAGGAGCGACTAACTGCGCCTTATCCGTATCTATGGTTCCATACTTAGTCATCGAGAACGGGTTCTCGATAATTTTCGAGGTTGCGTCCAGCCGCTTGTAGGAGTATTTCAGTTCGTGATCGACGTACCAAACTATTGGAGAAAAGCCTGCACAGTCTTGAGAGTAAACAGCTCTTCTTAGCGCTTTGTTATTGTTCTCCCCAACACGAAGAATGGCATTATAGTGCTCCAATGGCACTGCCCAATGGAAAACATTGGCTAAAGGCTTACTCTCTGCAATATCACCGCTTAAAGGGGAGTTATGTAATTGATATCTCAATATTCCAACAGGCGTAGTGATTTTAGCCCCCATTTCAATCAGCCTAAATGGGTTATCAGTATGGTATAAATTAACGGATCTGAAACCTAGCAGCTCAGGGGTATAACCTTCGAGAATTCGCTCTTGCAGGTATGACCCAAATTTTTCTAGGGCATAACCTACTTGTAGAGATACCGCGTATTCATCCCGTGTAAATACATTCTTCACTGACTCGCTCAGAGAACCGAGTTTGATACCGCGTTGCGACTTATGCCATGCATTAGTGAACTCCTTAGGTTGTAAGAGCTTACCAATGGAGCTTACGTGTTCGTTGTTAAAACGAAAGTTGGTTTCAATAGAGTTAATGGCTGCTTTAACCCATGTGGCAACTGAAACCGACTTGCGCAGTATAAATTCCCCCAATGTGCGTGGCCATTGGTCTGTATCGATGTCCTGGTTGGAAAATGACCGAATTACGAACGTCTCTCTATCCAATTCTCTTAGTGTCGTAGGTGTGGATATAGCTTCGTTTTCAGCCTGTTCTGGAAACATCGCGCACCAGCAGGATATGTACCCAAGGTACTGGTAGATTACGTTCCAACCCCACTTAGGGTTACTAGAAGAGCTTGCAGTCATTGAGCTGAGGTGCTTGTCCTTGTACACATCCCAATTAGTATGGTCAGGCTCATCAATCAAACCACGATTATAAAACTCCTGAGTTGATTGGTAATCATTGTCAGCGAAGAACTCAAAAAGTGCTTCTTCATCCTGTTCGTACATAACCTCTTCAAGGTTGAATTGTGTAGCTGTATTGAGTTGGAGCAGTTCAGATCTATAGGCATTGGTAATGGCATGAGTATGACCAGACAGACTCTCCCGTTTATGACAGCCCAATCTTGAGGCGGCTGTTCTGAACTCATTAAACGCAGCTTTTGCACCTTTGAATGGCATTGTGTTGTTCGACAATTCCTTTAGTGTGTGAGCGTCACAAGGCTTTTGGGAATCATACGTATCGTACAGACAGAATAGTCGTGTTAGGTCGTCGTAGGAACTTACAGTTACGTCTTTTGGTGAGTGTAGCGTGCTACAGTAGAGGATGCTTGCTAATTTGTCATAGCACTTTCCATCCTCTCGTTCCACCAATTTTACCTCCAACGAAGGAGCATTACCTATGTCATTAATTAGTTCCGTGAACTCAAGTCGCAGATTTTCACAGTATTCGTCAGACGCGCCAAACATAGGGGGGCGCGAACGATGGTTAGAAGATTTGAACTTACTAAACTCGTCAAACTTTTCGGAACTTAATTCCAAGTTGACAGTAATGGGGAGGACTACCAAGCTCTCCCTCCAAAGCTTAATAAGAATCAATCTGGAATATAGGATGACGGTTTGGTAGACACCTTTACTGATTTGCACAGGCTCAATTCCTATTGATAGGAATAATTTTTCTATTTGATTAACGAACTCTACTGCTCCGTGATAACCCTTATAGTCAGGTTTTCGTGCATGGGCTTTTCTGGTGGTGAAATTGGCAGCGCTGGCTGTAAGAGATGCAATACTCAACAATGTTTCTGTATCAGAGATGTTTGCTGCTATCTCACATATCACACAACGCACGTCAGCCTTACCTATGCTGAGATTGGAGCTGCGATTCAGGATATCCATCTCTGGAACACTAAATTTGTTTTCAACACCTACATTGGAAAAAAACTTTGACACCTGTTCCCCTAGTTGAAGGGCTATTTCCGCACAGCGTCTATCGGCTTTTTCTTTACCTGAAGGGTAGTAAGCGGAACTAGTAGTGTTGAATGTCATTATTGGTGTACCTCCAGTTTCAGTAGCATCTCATTGACTTTTGTTGCTTTTTCGAGCAATGCATGATGTTCCGCTAACAACTTAGCCTTTTGATCGTCGAGGTTAAGGCGTGTGATATCACGAGATAACTTGTGTTGGCGACCAAGTTCCTCAGAGTCGTCGCGTTTGTATTTTACGGTGCTGGTGTAGTTGACATGACCTATCAGTTTACTGACATCTGGCATATCATAACCAAATTTCAACTCTCCACCCTTAGTGAGGCGCGGGCATTCTTTATGTAGGTAGAAGACCAGAGCGTGACGAGCGAAATGTGGCCCGTGAAGCGAGTCCTTTGAAATTCCAATTGCCATTAAGCCTTTTTTAAAACGCTTGACGATATTGGAGTGGCTACGTTTTTTGTCGGCACGTTGAGTCAGAAGATACGGTCGTCCCCTGTTGATGTTTTTTTCATAGGTGAACAAAAAGTCGTGACTATAATCAGTGACCATGTTCACTAGCAGCTTATCTAGTGATTTCCAAAATATCTCTTCAGCTACACCAAACAGGTGTACCTCATTGTTCAAAGTATTACGGCCTTTCCATGCTGAACATAGCATTTGTTCTTCTGTGGTTAGACCTCGCTTAGAAATATCTTTGGTCAAGAATATTCTTCGTTGCGTGAAATCGATGTGTTTGAGCTGGAGCATCAATGCCTCACTGATACGCAACCCCCCTGCGAAAACTAGTGCGAATAGGGTGCGATCACGATCTGAAAGCGAATCCTGATTGAGAAATGCCTCTATTTGCTCCTGTGTGATTGCGATCTTATCTCTGACAGGGGAGTCTTCAGAGGGCAGGCGTGAAAATACCTGACTTGTTTCACCATGTATATTTTGTACACCTAGAATTCCACCCAGTGCTGTGTATTTCTGCCAAAATAGTTTTTGTGCCTGTGATATCTCGGTAGAGTTCCAAACCTGTTTGAATATTGGTTGGTACTCAGACTCTGACGGTGAGATTCCCATGGATCGAATGAGTCTGTCATGTACTGCTCTGCCATACCGCTCAGAGATATTGATATAGTGCTCGATCGCATTTAAATGCACATTAATTGAATTATTCCCAAGCTTAGGGCGATATCCGTCCATCAGTGCTCTTATCGTCTGAAGCTCATGAGAGGCGTTAATTGGAACTGTTTTTTGAATATATGCGGGATAGCTCGTGACCATCCTATATGCATGATGCAGATTCAAGGGGGTGTCTGTTCCCACTACTCCTGCTTCATGTAAATAGTCGATAAATTTAATCACATGATTTCGATACGTAGCTAGTGTGTTTGCACTCAGGTTTTGCTTTTTAGTGGTGGTCTCTGCTAGGCGAGCAATCTCCTCCTCATATGCACGAAACTCATCGACCTCGGAACCGTCACTAACCCTATATAGGTGATGAGTGGTGGTCTCGATTAAACAAGAGTCTACAAAAGACTTATGATGTTTAGTTTCGTATGTAAGATTCTTTAATTTCATGAGAGTGTATATAACCCTTAAAACTGTATGTATATAAAGTTAACCCACTGTAATTTAAAGATCAACAAAATGATTTCTGTATTAAATTCGTGAGAGCTATTTACTATAATACATAACGGTCAAACACCATTTGTGACGTTTGGTTTTGGTTTAGGCGAAAGCTGGGGTTCAAAACTTATCCAGCAATCTATCTTGAAAAACCGCATTGCAGGTTTGGGTAAGAACCGTAAGACAGCGGTATTCCCTAAACTGGTGTTTGCAATCAAAGATGGTTTGAACCACCAGAAGCAAGATCCGAACTACGACATCAAGCAATTAGCGCTAGAGTGTGCGTCTAAGCGTATGTACCCGGACATTCTAAACTACGACAAAGTAGTAGAAGTGACAGGGTCATTCAAAACACCGATGGGTTGCCGTAGCTTCTTGAATACTTACGAAGAAAACGGTGAGCTGATTCATGAAGGCCGTAACAACCTAGGTGTTGTGAGCTTGAACTTGCCACGTATCGCGATTAACGCAAAGCAAGATATGGCTAAGTTCTACGAACTGCTTGATGAAAAACTCAAGCTTGCTCGTCGTGCATTAGAAACTCGTATTTCTCGTCTAGAAAACGTGAAAGCACGTGTTGCTCCAATCCTATACATGGAAGGTGCGTGTGGTGTTCGCTTGAAAGCAGACGACTCTATTGCTGATATCTTCAAGAACGGCCGTGCATCTGTTTCTCTTGGTTACATTGGTATCCACGAAGCAATGACAGCGCTTTACGGCACTGACGTTCACTTGTACGACGATGGCGAAATGCGTGCTAAAGCGCTTGAGCTGGTGGAATACATGAAGCGTGAAGTGGAATCTTGGACAAAAGAGACAGGTTACGCATTCAGCCTATATGGCACACCAAGTGAAAACCTATGTAGCCGTTTCTGCAGCATCGATACCAAAGAGTTTGGTGTGATCGATGGTGTAACAGACCGCGGTTACTACACTAACAGCTTCCACTTAGATGTGCAGAAGAAAGTGAACCCATACGACAAGATCGATTTCGAGATGCCTTACCCTGAAATCTCTAGCGGTGGTTTCATTTGTTACGGTGAATTCCCTAACATGCAGAAGAACATCGAAGCGCTAGAAAACGTATGGGACTACAGCTACACACGCGTACCTTACTACGGCACCAACACGCCTATTGATGAGTGCTACGAGTGTGGTTACAACGGTGAGTTTGACTGTACAAGTAAGGGCTTTACGTGTCCTAAGTGTGGCAACCATGATTCTACGAAAGTATCGGTAACACGCCGTGTTTGCGGTTACCTTGGTAGCCCAGATGCACGACCATTTAACTTCGGTAAGCAAGAAGAAGTTAAACGTCGCGTGAAGCATCTTTAGTAACCACTAAGATCATTATCTAGCTTACTTAGAAGAGCTAGGTTTCAAGAAATAAGATTGGTATCGGTGTTGTGTCGATACCAATTCTTTCGTTTCAGCTGTGACAGCTCTTCACTTCAAACTATTAAGCAATAACGAGTTTCAATACTGCCTTATGAATTATCACCAATATCACCCAATCGACGTTGTAAATGGCCCAGGAACACGCTGCACTTTGTTTGTGTCGGGTTGTGTACACCAGTGTCGCGGGTGTTATAACCAATCGACGCAAAGGTTGGACTCTGGGTATTTGTTCACTCAAGAACTTCAAGACCACATTATTGCTGATCTCAATGATCCGCGAATCAAGCGTCGTGGTTTGTCGCTTTCTGGTGGTGATCCTCTGCATCCTGCAAACGTGTCTGAAGTGTTTAAGCTTGTTCAGCGTGTAAAAGCAGAATGTGAAGGTAAAGATATTTGGATGTGGACGGGTTACGAACTCGACGAACTCGATGAAAAGCAGAAGCAAGTATTGGAGTACGTTGATACCTTGATTGATGGTCGTTTTGAACAAGACAAAGCGGATCCGATGTTGGATTGGCGTGGCAGTTCAAACCAAATTATCCATCGATTTACTGATATATAACTGCTGTCGTGACTTTGCACACTCGTAAACGAAAAAGGGCGTCATGGTTAGCGCAATGCAACCAATCGGCCCTTGGGTGTGAGTTCTTTTCGTTTGGTTTATTCGCTCAAGCTCGCATTCAAGCTGTGACGTGATCCCGCTCTTCTATTAGGTTGTTGATCCATTTCTTAGAGTGAATTCGCTGGCTAGTTAAAGTGATCTTCGCTAGTTCCTCCAGTAACACAATCATCAGCACCCATTCTAAAGACCAGCCCAGTACTAAAGCGGTGAAATAGGCGAGGGGAATACCAATGGCCCACTGGCCAAATATGTCGATGAAGATGCTGTAGTTGATGTCTCCGCCGCTTTTTAACACGCCACCTATGCCAACCATGTTGAACACTCTCAATATCATCCCTGCGGCCATCACCAAAGCGACGTTGACCGCTGTATCTTTGAGTTCCAGATGCGTTAAATCGATTAATTGAACAATGGCTGGCTTGGCGATAAAGCACAGCACTGCCAATAGTGTCGCAAGTGCACAACTGACAAGTACATAGCCCCAAGCGGTATTTTCAACACGTTGATAATTCTTCGCACCAACCTCATTGCCTAGAATGATCGAAGCGGCAACAGCAAAGCCCAAGAAGGCAGAAATTAAGATGCTTTCCACTGGTGATAACAGTGAGATGATCGCAAGTTCACCAACGCCAATCTGACCTACAATGACGTTGTAAATCAGTATCCCACCAGCCCATGCCGTATCATGAACTAACATAGGAATGGCAATCTTGAAGTACTTCTTCCTGTGCTTGGGTAAGATTGCATCACGCCAACTCTCTATTGTAGGGAATAGATGCGCGTAATGTTTCCTCGCCATAATAAGCAACGCAATGGTCTGAAATAATCGAGAAACTGTGGTGCCTATCGCTGCGCCAACCACGCCGAGTTCTGGAAAACCAAATAGTCCGAAGATCAGCAGGGCATTGAGAATCGCATTAACGATGATTGCCCAAATACTTATCTTGGTGGGCAATTTGGCTTCACCGACAGATCGCAGCGCGCTTTCTAGCGGCACAACGATTGCCGTACCAATAAGGCTGGCTCCTGTTATCCAAAGGTAATCCGTTGCCAAGCGGACGTAATCAGGGTCTGAGGCCACCACAGACACGACTGATTCAGGAACCAGTGTATAAATCAAAACAAAAGGGATGATAGCAAAGATAGACAACGCCCAAGATTGCGACAAGACACGTCGAATGCCATTGAAATCACCCGATCCAAAATATTGCGAAGCTAGCACGCTGACTGCACCGCTAATTCCGGAAACCATGATTAAGTTAAAGAAGAAGATACGGTTGCCAACGCCAACTGCTGCGGTTGCCGCATCACCAAGCTGATTGACCATGAAAATATCGACCACGCCGAGCAATGAGAACAACATAGTTTGCAGTGAGACAGGTAAACCGATGTGTAACAGCTTGTGCCAAAATTCTTTGTCTAAATGACGATATGTCGAGAGCATCGCATTTCCCCTCTAGTGAATATGCGAGAAGTTTATCGGTATTTGTTTTAACTGTATTGTTCAGGTTCATCACAAACTTTTGCCAAACTATCCACTTTGGTAGTTCGGCAACATGAACGAGCTAGCAATGGTATGAGCGAGAAACAAGAACGGTACGAGATCTCTGAAAAGACCCATCAAGAGTTTGTCGATCAAAGCCATGTATTGGCATTCGAAGAACTGGGTATTGTTCAATGTGGGACAGCATCGTGTCGTGATTTCTTTTCTGTTTATCGAAAGAACCAACAAAAACACATGTTGTTGTATACCGTAAGAGGCAAAGGGTGGCTCGAAAGCGAAGGGGGTCGATACATTCTAGAGCCGGGGTCGTGTATTACTGTGCCTGCAGGCGTTGAGAACGGCTTTGGGATTGAAGAAGAGACATGGCAGATAGCTTGGATCTTTCTATCGCCTGATAAGCACTGGGGAAATGTCGTCAATGATGAGGTGAGTTATACGCTCTCTCCGGCAGCAGAAGTTGTTTCGTCTTGCATTCATACCTTGTTAAGAAGCATCGCGTTGCCCATTGATCTCGGTGGAGCGATTGCCATTCACAGCGTAGCCCAAATAGAATTCATGATTAATGCGCCAGTCCCGCAGCAGCAATCTAGAAATTTGATTCGATTAAGAAGAGTGTTCGATAACGTACAAAAGCAGCTGCATAAAGAGTGGAATGTACATGAGCTGGCAAACCTATTCCCGTGTTCAGAGCCGCATTTCCATCGCTTGTGCCAGCGCTATTACTCACACAGCCCAATGACTCATATCATGCGCATGAGAATGGAATACGCAGCACGTTTGTTGAAATCGAGTGATTGGTCGATTCAACATATCGGTGAGATAGTGGGATATCCCAATGCCGCTAACTTCAGTACCCGATTTAAGGCGTGGTCGGGAATGACACCAAGGCAATTCAAACAAAGTGCTTAATAGGGCACATGGGAACATAAGACACATAGAAATAAAGCGCTTTAAATTGTTAAATAGGTCATTAGGTGTATGAAATTTGCACTATTTATCCGTTTGAAATGACCAATCTCTGATTACTTATGGTAACTAAACGCTTCTATTAAAAAATGTTTCTGATTTGTCTACGATAATGTTAACGTGAAACTCATTACTTGAATTTCAAAGGGTTGTGACTTTCATGTTTTCACATCTACCAAAACCAACTTTAGATCCAATTCTATCTCTTTCTGTTGCTTACCGCGGCGATACTCGTACTGATAAAGTCGACTTAGGCATTGGCGTTTACAAAAACGACCAAGGCGAAACACCGATCATGAAAGCCGTTTCTATGGCTCAAGATATCGTTGTTGATACGCAGAAAACCAAAGCTTACGTTGGCCTAGCAGGCTGTGAAGAGTTTAACCAGAGCATGGTTGATCTGCTGCTTAAAGGGACTTCTGCAATGGATCGCGTTGCTGCGATTCAAACACCTGGTGCAAGTGGTGCACTTCGCATGTTGGGTGACTTAATGAAAGTTTCTCAACCAGACACCACAGTTTGGATTTCAAACCCAAGCTACGTTAACCACAAACCGGTGATGGAAGCGGCAGGCTTAAAAGTTCGATACTACAATTACTTCAGTCCTGAAACGAAGCAAGTTGATACTGCAAGAATGTTGGATGACCTTTCGAAAGCGGGTCCATCCGACGTGGTACTACTGCACGGTTGCTGCCATAACCCAACGGGTGCAGATATCGACTTTGAAGCGTGGCAGGAAATCACCAAATTATCTCAGAAGAATGGTTTCTTACCGTTCGTTGATATTGCCTACCAAGGTTTTGGTGATGGCCTAGAAGAAGATGCTAAAGGTCTTCAACACATGGCTAACAACGTCGAAGAGATGTTGATTACGACATCTTGCTCGAAGAACTTCGGTTTATACCGTGAAAGAACGGGTGCCGCTATCGTGATTGGCAAGAACAGCGAACACGTTGGTAATGCTAAAGGTAAGCTTCTTACGCTTGCTCGTTCAACTTATACAATGCCGCCAGATCATGGTGCCGCTTTGGTTAAAACAATTCTTCAGAATCAAGAGCTAACATCGATTTGGAAGCAAGAATTGAGTGAAATGCAGCAACGTTTGTTAAATCTGCGCCAAAGTTTATGTGATGAATTGCGAAATACTTATAACACGTCACAATTTGATTTCATTGAAAGCCATAAAGGCATGTTTAGTGTACTAGGCTTTAAAGAAACTCAAATGAATCAATTACGTGAAGAGTATGGAGTCTATGGTGTTGGTGATGGACGCATCAATATTGCAGGCCTTTCCGAATCTCATATTCCTTATGTAGCTAAAGCGATAGCCAACGTTTCAAAATAGAAGGTGACTGAATGTATAACTGGAAAGCGATTGTAGTTTTAATGCTAAGTGGTGGCCTGTTTGCTTGTTCGACGACGACTCAAGCTCCTGTCGAGCCAGAGCAAAAGCCTCAAGTAGAACAACCTGTTGTGGATGACTCTTCAAAGACTGACGCAACTGAAGGCGAGAAAGTAACGGAACCTACAGAGAAGCCTGAAGAAGTAAAACCAACTGAACCAGAAGTGAAACCAAAGCCTGAAGAAAAGCCAGCTCCAAAGCCGACTAAAACAAGCGATGGCAAACTGATTCTTGGTGAAGAAGAGTGGGTGTTTGTACCAGGTTTGAAAGAAGCGTTTAAAGCACGTGTCGATACAGGCGCAACAACCTCTTCAATCAGTGCGGTTGATATTGTTGATTTTGAACGTGACGGAAAAGACTGGGTTAAGTTCAAAATCGAACATGACGGCATCACTACGGAAGAGATCAGCTTACCGGTAGAGCGTTGGGTTAAGATCAAGCAGTCGAGCGCGGAAGGTACACAACGACGTGCTGTGGTTGTCGCTTCAATTCAAATCGGTGACCTGAAAGACAAAACTGAGTTTACTCTAGCGGACCGAACGCATCTTTCATTCCCACTTCTGTTGGGTAGAAGTTTCTTTAGAGATGTTGCGGTAGTAGATGTAAGCCAAAAATACGTTCAAAAGAAAATAACTAAATAACCGTTCTGCTAGTCATCAAAGCTTTTCGTTTGGAAGAGCTATAGTTTCAAAAGTGACGAGCTTAAAAGACTTTTAGTGTTGATAAATGAAATCCCTGCCGGTTCTGCTGGTGGGGATTTTTCTATTTACACCCCAATAACGTATGAAAAGCATCTAAATGGTCTATGTTTACTATTCGTTTACTGTTTAACCTCGACAACGTGATCGAGATCTCTATATAATCCGCGCTTCGATTTTTGTTTAATCCATACTTTCGTACTTCTTATTTAGGTTATTGAAATAGTCTAATAATTATCTGTCAGTACACGCTTAGGAATTAGTTCTTTGATATCTACCGCGAACATCACAATGCAATTTGGCGCAGAGCCGCTGTTTGAAAACATCTCTGCTAAATTTGGTAACGGCAACCGTTATGGTTTGATCGGCGCCAATGGTTGCGGCAAATCAACGTTCATGAAAATCCTAAGTGGCGCATTAACGCCAAGTTCGGGCAACGTTTCTATCACCCCAGGAGAAAAACTGGGTGTGCTTAGCCAAGATCAGTTCGCTTTCGAACAATACAGCGTTATCGACGTTGTAATCATGGGTGACAGAAAACTGTGGGAAGTAAAACAAGAACGTGACCGTATTTACTCTTTGCCAGAAATGAGCGAAGACGATGGTATGAAAGTCGCTGAACTTGAAAGCGAATTCGCTGAAATGGACGGCTACACAGCAGAAAGCCGTGCGGGTGACATCCTGATTCAAGCAGGTATCGAAGAAGAGTTCCACTTCGGTCTGATGCAGCAAGTTGCTCCAGGTTGGAAACTGCGTGTGCTATTGGCACAAGCGCTATTTGCAAACCCAGATATCTTGCTACTTGATGAACCAACCAACAACTTGGACATTCACACGATCAACTGGCTTGCTGAAGAGCTAAACCAACGTAAATGTACAATGATCATCATCTCGCACGATAGACACTTCCTGAACTCTGTGTGTACGCACATGGCGGACATCGATTACGGTGAACTGCGTATTTACCCAGGTAACTACGAGTACTTCCTAGAAGCATCTGGCTTGATTCGCGAACAACTTCTGGCAAGCAATGCTAAGAAAGCGGCTGAAATCAGCGAGCTTCAAGACTTCGTAAACCGTTTTGGTGCTAACGCATCTAAAGCGAAGCAAGCAAGTTCACGTGCTAAGAAAATGGACAAAATCACGCTTGATGAAGTGAAGTCATCGAGCCGTATGAGCCCATCAATTGATTTCGGTGAAGGCAAGAAACTGCACCGTCAAGCGCTTGAACTTCAAGAACTTGGTCACGGCTTCGATGGTGAAACACTGTTTGCTGGTGGTAATTTATTGCTTGAAGCGGGTACACGCCTTGCGGTTATCGGTGAGAACGGGGTAGGTAAAACAACGCTGCTACGTTGTCTAGTTCAAGAGCTAGAGCAGAACGAAGGTATCGTTAAATGGTCTGAAAATGCTTCTGTAGGTTACTGCCCACAAGACAGCACTAAGGATTTTGATAACGACCTGAGCATCTTTGATTGGATCTCACAATGGCGTACAGCGAAGCACGATGACCTAATGGTGCGCGGTATTCTTGGTCGTCTGTTGTTTACGGCTGACGATGCGAACAAGAAAGCTCGCAACTGTTCTGGTGGTGAGAAGAACCGTCTGTTATTCGGCAAGCTAATGATGCAAGACATCAACGTGCTTGTGATGGACGAACCAACCAACCACATGGACATGGAAGCTATCCAAGCCCTAAACGATGCACTTAAGGTTTACACTGGCACGCTTATCTTCGTGAGCCATGACCGTGAGTTTGTCTCTTCATTGGCAACACACATCATCGATGTGAAAGACCAACAGCTCGTGAGCTTCCAAGGCACTTACGAAGAGTACCTCGATCATCAGAAAAAGATGTTGATGGTTAACTTATAGAGTAAGTTGTTGTTAGTGTGTTGAACGACTAACGGCCAGCGAATCTAACAAAAAAAAGCCCCAAACATTAATATGTTCGGGGCTTTTTTGTTTGTTTGGCTATTTATTACTTAGTGACGAAACCCTAGCTTATTAATAAAACCTAGGTACGAAATCTGGCTTAGAAGCCGAATCTAGCCGACATTAGGATTTGGTGACCGTAAGTGCCGTTGTTTCGCATATCAAGGCCAACAGACAGTTGATCGGTTGAGTGGAAGCGAGCACCAATACCGACAATAGAACGAGTGTCATCATTGTCTATCAGTTGTCCAAGGCGTGCGTTAACTTCAACGTTTGCCATTAACCAAGCTCTTAAGCCAATATTGATTTCTGTTTTAATGTGGTTGTCATCATTACGTTCAATGTTGTGTAACAGCATTTGGCCAGTAACGTCAGCAAATTGACTGATTGGGCCGTTGAATCCCATACCTACTGCGGCATCCCAATCACTTTCAAACTCTGAATCGATACGAGCAACAAAGTGTGAGTTCTGAGTGAACATTGTTGTGACTTCACCACCGAAAGTACTTGGGCTAGTACCCATGCGCAGCTCGAATGTATTGTAGTTAAAGTTGTTTGCAGACGCAGAGAATGAACACAGTGCAGCGAGTCCTAAAAGGACAGTCTTATTCGTGCAACCTAGCATGGTGACTCCATATAAATTGTATTTTTCGGCAGTATAATACAAAAAAGCCTGCAATATGCAGGCCAATTATTTGAAGTCAGTATGTTTTATTATTATCGCTTATAGAACTTGGATATGATCTACTTCGATTTCAGGTGTCTTTCCGCCTTCATATTCGCCGAAGATACGAACCTTTGTATCTGCGGTTAGAGGTTGCGCAAGACGGATATCATCATCCAGTTCGATCTGAATTTCACTCTGCCCATCAGAGAAGACAAACGTATCATTCTTTAGTTGACGAACAATCTTGCCATCCACAATCGCTTCTTGCTCTGCGAACATGCTTGTGTCGGCAAGTAGTGTCGCAACAGAAACGGTTTCAATCGGTCCAGTGTAAGCAATAGAGCTTTCGTGCTTGTTGCTGTGGTGGTCACTAGCCATTGCGAAAGTAGGAGCAAGGATAATAGTAGATGCGATAGCTAATACAGTTTTTTTCATGGTGAATCCCTTAATGTTGTTTTTAGTAGAAACGTTAGTCTTAATTTGAAACTTTTCTTTTCGTTAGTACGTTTTATGCGTTAATGCGCCTGTTATCGTTCACAAGCTTCGTTTCGATGTAGCTATTAAACAACATTGGGGTTGAATCTAGCGTGAGTAACATATTCATTTTCCATTCATTTTATTGAGCATCTACTCGGCAATGACGTTAAGATGGAGGCAGAGAAATGTTGCCTACAGCTAGAAATTGAAAATTAAGAAATTAAGAAATTAAGAAATTAAGGATTTAAGTACAAATGCGAGCACCATTAAGTGCCCTTATGGTTCAAGGGACAACGTCAGATGCCGGGAAAAGTGTTTTGGTGGCAGGTTTATGCCGTGTTTTGGCAAGGAAAGGAATCAAAGTGGCACCTTTTAAGCCACAAAACATGGCGTTAAACAGTGCTGTGACAAAAGATGGTGGTGAAATTGGTCGCGCTCAAGCGGTTCAAGCGCAAGCTTGTAATATTGAGCCAACCGTTCACATGAATCCTGTACTACTAAAACCTAATTCAGATACCGGCGCACAAGTGATTCTGCAAGGCCGAGCGCTGAGTAACATGGAAGCGACGGGTTATCATGATTACAAGAAAGTTGCGATGGATACGGTTGTCGATTCGTTTGATCGACTTTCTGAAGAATACGAAAGTGTAATGATTGAAGGTGCGGGTAGCCCAGCTGAAATCAATCTCCGTGAAAATGATATCGCTAACATGGGATTTGCTGAAAAAGCGGATATCCCAGTGATCATCGTTGCTGATATTGACCGTGGTGGCGTTTTTGCGCACCTCTACGGCACATTGGCTCTGTTATCTGAAACTGAACAAGCTCGCGTAAAAGGTTTTGTGATAAACCGCTTTAGAGGCGATATCGCACTTCTTCAATCTGGCCTAGAGTGGCTAGAGGAAAAAACTGGTAAACCAGTGATTGGTGTCTTGCCGTATCTTCATGGTTTTAACTTAGAAGCTGAAGATGCGATTACCTCTGCTCAAGAGTCTGACGGAGAAGCTAAGCTTAAGGTCGTGGTTCCGGTGTTAACCAGAATCAGCAATCACACGGACTTTGATGCGCTAAGACTGAATCCTTCAATTGATTTACGTTATGTCGGTAAAGGCGAACGTGTAAACAATGCAGATTTGATTATCTTGCCGGGTACAAAATCTGTAAGAGCAGATTTGGATTACCTAAAACAACAAGGCTGGGATAAAGATATTCAACGTCACTTGCGCTTAGGTGGCAAAGTGATGGGGATCTGCGGCGGCTATCAAATGTTAGGTAACATCATCCACGATCCTGATGGCGTTGAAGGTACGCCCGGCAGCAGTGAAGGGTTAGGGTATCTCGATACTGAAACGACTTTAACGCAACAGAAAACCTTAACTAACGTGCGCGGTACCATCACGCTGGATGGAAAATCAGCACAAGTAAAAGGTTATGAAATTCACGTAGGTAGGACTGATGTCAATGAAACAGCCTTACCGGTTCAGTTAGAATCTGGCAGCCTAGACGGCGCTGTAAATCAAGACAACTCGATTTTTGGTACTTACCTGCATGGCGTGTTCGACAACAGTGATGCGTTGTCGCTTATTTGCGAATGGGCAGGAGCCAACGATGTGACAGCGATTGACCACGAACAGCTTAAAGAGCTGGGTATTAATCGAATCGCGGATGCCATCGAAGAGTACTTAAATCTTGACCTGCTTTGGCCAGAATTAACAGCTTTGGCCGCCATTTAGAAGTTAGCTAAAGAACCTAAACGAACATAGATAAGTGATAACAATGAAAAAGCGAGTCTTCCTTTTAACCATGGCCTTAACTTCGGTATTGAGTTCTAGTCATCTTTTGGCTGCCGAAAAGCTACGAGTTTATGCTGCATCTTCAATGACCAATGCAGTCAACTTGTTGGTTGAAGAGTTTGAGAAAGACCATTCTGTCGATGTGATTCCTGTGTATGCGAGCACATCTTCTTTGGTACGACAAATCGAAAGAGGAGCACCAGCCGACATCTTTATCTCGGCAAATGAGAAATGGATGACGTACTTAGTCGATAGTAAATTGGTTTCTAGTGACAATGTCACAAATCTATGTGAAAACGAACTTGTGTTGATAGCCCCAAAAGAGACGTCGATATCACTGAGCCTGTCAAAAGGTGATCAATGGGCTAAACTGCTTACTAATGAGAGACTTGCTGTGGGCAATACCACTTCTGTTCCTGCGGGTATCTACGCTAAAGAGGCGTTAGAAACGTTAGGTGTATGGGACGATGTGAAGACTAGATTAGCACCAAGTAACAATGTTCGTATGGCCTTAGCTTTAGTAGAGCGCAGTGAGGCTAAGCTTGGTATTGTTTATAAAACAGATGCGCTGCTGTCTAAAGAAGTGAACCTAGTAAAGACGTTCCCATCAGATTTACATACGCCAATACGTTACCCTGTAGCGAGATTGAGCGATACAGTCGTTGCAGAAGAGTTCTATACTTTCCTTAATAGCGAAAAAGCGAAGGACACCTTGAACAGTTTTGGATTTGAAGTGCGTTAAATGATGTATTTATCGGAATACGAATATCAAGCCTTATTGCTGAGTTTGAAAGTTGCTGGGTTTGCCATCTTATGGCTTATCCCTATCGGCATTGGCTTAGCCTGGCTGCTTGCTAAGAAGCAATTTGTAGGCAAAAGTATTGTAGAGAGCATTGTCCATTTACCTTTGGTATTGCCACCAGTGGTCATCGGCTATTTACTGTTAGTGATGATGGGTAGGCAAGGCATTATTGGCTCGTGGCTCAATGACGTGTTTGGTATTGTATTCAGCTTTAGCTGGAAGGGCGCGGCACTTGCTTGCGTGGTTGTGGCGTTGCCGTTGATGGTTCGTTCTATCAGGTTGAGCCTAGAAACTGTAGACAGTAAGCTTGAAGAGGCCGCTGCCACACTGGGGGCTTCACCTGTTCGCGTGTTTTTTACGATCACTTTGCCCTTGATGATCCCTGGGATCATTACCGGCACCATGCTTTCATTCGCAAGAAGCCTAGGTGAGTTTGGTGCGACGATCAGCTTCGTTTCAAATATTCCCGGCGAAACTCAAACCATTCCATTGGCCATGTATACCTTTATTGAAACCCCTGGTGCGGAAATGGAAGCAGCGCGTTTGTGTATCATTTCTATTGTGATTGCCCTTAGTTCATTGATGCTATCTGAATGGCTTAACAAAAAGTCTGCACAGCGACTAGGAGGTAATGCATGAGTGCTTTGATCCTCCGGTATCAGCAACAGCTTGGTGAAACATTTTTTGATATCGATTTAGAACTGCCTAGCAGTGGCATTACTGCAATTTTTGGCCGTTCTGGTGCAGGTAAAACCTCACTTATCAATGCGATTAGTGGTCTTAAACAGCCAGATAAAGGTTTGATCAGCGTATCTGGAACCACTCTGTTTGATAGTCAAAATGGCATTAACCTGCCGACTCACAAACGCAATGTGGGCTATGTATTTCAAGAGTCACGCTTGTTCCCACACATGAAGGTAGGGGCTAATCTTAAGTACGGTATGAAAGGTGTTGATAAAGCGCACTTTGAACAAATTGTCTCGCTATTGTCTTTAGGTTCATTGCTTGATCGTTACCCTGCACGTTTGTCTGGCGGTGAGAAGCAACGAGTGGCGATTGGCCGTGCCTTGTTATCAAAGCCAAGTATTTTGTTAATGGATGAGCCATTGGCATCTCTCGACTTGCCCCGTAAGCGCGAAGTAATGCCGTTTCTGGAAAACTTATCCGAAAGCGTGCAAATACCGATCATCTATGTCACTCATAGCCTCAATGAAATTTTACGCTTGGCAAATCACCTTGTGATTATTGACCAAGGTAAAGTTATTTCATCGGGCGTGACGGAAGAGGTATGGGCATCGAGAGCGATGCAACCTTGGCAATCTTTCTCAGAGCAAAGCTCACTGTTTGAAGGAACATTAGCAGAACACAATGATGACTATGCGCTGTCTCGTTTAACGCTAGGTAAATCGACGTCACTTTGGGTTCAGAAAGTATCAAGCAAGCTTGGTGCTACGGTGAGGTTGCAAGTGAGGGCAAATGACGTCTCCATCACGCTAGAACAGCCAACAGGGACTTCGATACGTAATATCCTTCCAGTCACGATTAAAAGCGTAGAGACGCATCAACAAGGCACGAATAAGCAGAGTGTGGCTGTAGAGTTAGAATTGGAGCCTGGATGTTATCTATGGGCAACCATTACATTGTGGGCGCTTGATGAGTTGAACCTAGAAATTGGACAACGTGTTTATGTGCAAATAAAAGGTGTAAGTGTCGCTCAAAGAGATATCGCTGTAACACACTAAGTCCATACGGCAAGTTATCAAATTCTCGTGGCAAGGTATTAAGTTCACGCGGTGTTTTTCGTTCTTATTTTTATTCTATAGTTTGTAAAACTCGATCTTGATTCCATGAATGGATACATGCGTCATTTTTATACGGTATCACTGCCAGTTTTGCGCCACACTGTATGAGTGTTAAGGCATATTACTTATTTGTAGAATGTCAAAAGCGACACTGACAAGAGTTTCAGTGGCAAAAACACAAAGATATTGTGGGCGAAGCTCTCAAGTAACGAACAGAAAAGTAGCAGCCACAAAAAAGCCGCATGTTTTTAAATAACATACGGCTTAATCATTAAGTTTTCGTTAAACATTCAACCTAAATTTAGGTGCGATGAATAGCTTAGCGGATGAAAACTTCTTTGAAATCACGCTTCAAGATAGCATCGCGACGCGCTTTCTTGATTTGCTTAGCCATGTCTTTTACACAGTTATGTAAAATTTGGTCAAGCAGTTGAGCTCGGTACTCTTCTTTTTCTTCATCAGACATGCCTTCTGGAAGTTTAAGAGTAGGGAACTCTTCCATCATGTTTACGCCAGCAAAAGCTTGGCTAACAGAGATTAGAGCGTGGAACTGCTCAAAATTGTCCAAAACATTTTGTGCGCTTGCTGGAAGGCTGCTCCAAGTTTCACGCACTGCTTCTTCAGACACCTCATGAATAGAAGTAACCATGTTGTGCATCTCTTTAGGCACTTCATCAAATTCGATAACTTGGCGAAGCTCTGGTGAGATAGTGGTTAAATCGATTTCTTGTACTTCGTTGTTTGTAGCGTCTGACATAGTATTTCTCTTTAAAAAGAAACAATGCTAAAAAGATCTGTAAAAAAGTCAATATAATATAGAGATTAGGGCATGATTTAAGCTCAAATTTGAGCTACTTTGAATATTCAACACTAGATAAAGGTGATGTGATGATAGAAAAGGGATCTTCGATGCGCATATTGCTGGTTGATGACGTTCAACTAGACAGGATGCAACTTGCTATTCGACTCAAGCAGCTGGGTCATATTGTAGAAGCTGTCGGTAGCGGAAAAGAAGCCCTGAATGTTTATTCTGATTTTGATCCTGAACTTGTGTTGCTTGATATCAGCATGCCAGACATGGATGGTTTTGAGGTTGCTAACGAGGTTCGCAGGCAATTCCCAGAATGGGTTCCTATCATCTTTTTGAGTGGTCATGAAGAACCTGAAATGATTGCGAAAGCGATTGATGCAGGTGGGGATGATTACCTGATAAAGCCTGTGAACAAAGTTGTTTTGAATTCTAAGTTGATTGCGATGCAGCGTATCGCGCATATGAGGCGAGAGTTAAAACAGAGTACCGCCAAGCTCGAAGAGCTGAATATCCTCCTGCAGCAACAAGCCAATGAAGATGGCCTGACTAAATTGTATAACCGTCGATATATGGACACTAAGCTTGAAGAGAGCATAGCGTGGCATGGAAGACGTAATATATCAATGACAGTCATATTACTAGATGTAGACTTCTTTAAGCCTTACAACGATAATTACGGCCATATTCAAGGGGATAAGTGCTTGCAAGAGCTTGCTAATACCTTGAGGCTGCTTTTTGTTCGAGCGGGAGAGTTTGTCGGTCGCTATGGCGGTGAAGAGTTTGTTCTTATTTTAAGTGATACGGATAGTGATGCTGCTATGCAACAGGCGATACGTATAAAAGAAGCGTTACATGAAATGAATTACGTCCACGATTATTCAACGGTGTCCGATAGAGTGACAGCGTCACAAGGTGTGTTGTCATTTGTACCAGAAGGTGGTGAATCTATCGCCTCTATTTACGAAAAGGTTGACCAAGCGCTTTATCAAGCGAAACAAAGTGGCAGAAATACCTTTATACAACGCAACATTTTAGAGCTAGCACGTTAGTTGATGAGCTCTTTTAGATATTTGAATTTATACTTTACTAGCATTTGAGCTAGGAAATGCTTTAAGTGATAAAAGAAATGCCACATTCAAAGTCATTTTCTGTGACTAACACCTATTGGGCGCTTGCGGTTCCTCTATTTTTAACCGCGGCTCCTCTATTTTTAACTACAGTGTCAACCACCGTATATGCCAACTCCCTGTCTGATCTCTTCCGTAAGGAATTAGAGCAGCGCTTTGCTACCAGTGTATTACTTAATGATACTGATGTTTTTACCTTTGGTATCAATAATTTCGATCCAAATAAAGTGTTGAGCTTGGACAATGAAGATATTGGTTCGAATGATTCAGTGAGTCGCCGACAAAACATCACCTCCCTCAGTCTCCCTTATACATTTGAACTACCAAGTTACATTGAAGACAACCATCAAGAGGTAACGCTACGCCTCTCAGCGTTACGAATTGAGAATGATGTGGAATATGCGTCAACAATTAAAAGTGACTTTCAAAAAGAGTCAGTGATTTCTGGTTACGTGGCGTTTGCCAATGTGTCTCAACTTAACGAACACTGGAGTTTCAGCTCTGCAATTGGTAACCATATCTCATATTACCGTAATGACTTTGAATATCGTTCTTCACTGCTTGAACCTATTCAAGATCAATTGGACGGGCTCTATTATAATACTGATGCATGGGCATACATCATTGAGCCTAAGATCAAGCTGACTTTCGAAGACAAGAATGATTGGGGTAAATACAAGCTCAGTACCAGTTGGCACTACTTTAATGGTGTAGGTTGGGGAGAAGCCAATAACGGTGATATCGGAAACCCTGAAGGTTGGTATATCGCTAATGAGGCCAAGATTTTTTATGATCTAGTACGTTGGGATAAAAATATCACATCAATGTACTCAAGTATTAGAAGAATTGATATTGGCGGTGACACCGTGGCTTCTATGGGTACCACTTCTTACTATGAGGGCAGTGTAGGTTGGTTGCTTAATCCAAATCTATTTAATGAATGGGTCGATAATGTGGGAATTGGATTTACGATCAACTACGGAAGTAGTTTAAAAGGAGGGAGCTTAGTTATCTTCTTTAACCAAGATTAAGCTCCCTTTAGTCTAGTTATCAACACTTGCGTTTAGCTATCAACACATAGCTTGTTTCGACCAGTTTCTTTCGCTTTGTAAAGCGCTTTGTCGGCAAGCTTTAATACTTCTTCAGGGTGTTTGGTCGTCGTGCTATCAGACAGTCCAATGCTTACTGTCACATTTACTACTTCCGATGGTTTGCCGTTCTTACCACGCTTTTTCATACCCACTTCATGATCATCAGGACGCTCGTGGCTATTACGAATCGTCATGTCGTAGTTCTGAATCTCGGAAATCAAAGTTTGAAGGTGTTCTTTAACTTGTTCCGAGTATTTGCCTTTAAAAATGATCGTGAACTCTTCACCACCATAGCGATAAGCTTTAGCTCCACCCGTGGTCTCTCTCAATATACGTGCTACTAGCTTCAATACGTCGTCGCCAATGTCATGGCCGTACGTATCGTTAAATTTTTTGAAATGATCGATATCAACCATGGCCATTGAATACTTACGTCCTAGATGCTTCATATCCACTTCTAAGGCATGTCGGCCAGGGATGTTAGTCAATTGGTCATTAAAGGCCATATCGTGGCTGGCAGACATCACATAAACGATGATCAAAGTGCCTGATAACGAGAACATTGTGCTAGAGATATATTGCACGTCAAAGAAGATGAACGTACAAGAAGAAAGCAAGATTGCGCTATAAACGACAACATCAATAGAGCGGTTATACACCAACACAAGAATGGCTGTAAGGCCAAGTAAGCAAAGGCTATATAACACTAGAACCAAAGGCAGTTTTGAGAAATCTCTGACAACAAAAAGAAGGCCTTCACTCCATGATTCAAACCCACCAGCATGGAAGTGAGAAACGATCAATTGTGCCCAAACCATGAAAAGAACCAGAACGATCGCGTAGAGGAGCATGGATTTTGAGTTTACGCCGTTGTCAGGAAATGCATACACCAATAAACAGGTTACAGGAACTAATGCCGCAAGAAGCGATAGTTCTAACAAAGTCGTTCCGGTATTAAGAGGCGTTTGTAAGCGAACTTGGATGATCAGGTATGCTACTAGCATGGTTGATGACACCATGGCCATACGCCCTTGTCTGAATGTATGGCATAGTAAAACGGCAACGCTCAATAGGATATATGGAAGGTTGCTAGCAAACCCTAAGTTTGAATCCGTCACAAGAATGACGTTGTTCATACCAGCGAGTATAATTGCCAATAAAAATAGGGGGAAGCAAAATCGAAACATGCTCGACGTTACAAAAGAAGATGCCATTTATTTGGTGAGCCTAACTATACTGATGATCTTATAATTTAATTTTATACGTAGGATACGGTTAAACAAGCGATTGCCAAGCTTTTTGCCTAAATCAGAGCAAAAACATAGTCATAGGTCGCTACTGGTGCAACTCTTTTTATATGTATTTGAGTTGCTATTAACCATAGAACGAACTACATAGTATATATGAGAAATAAATTAGTCGTTATATATACTTAACAAAATCTTGGTGGTTCTTGCTTGAGGCTTAAAGTCGACATGATGACTTACAATCGAACAACGAAAAATTTGTAACGAAGTTAGGGGAAGTTCGCTATGTTGTATTGGTAAATCTTATCTGCGTTGTAGAAAGTTCAACTATGGAAAGAACCTAGTTACAGAAAGCTGCTCAATTGAATTCTATTAGCTCTCTGTAGCCGCTAGTCAGGACTGCATGAATAAGCTCAGAAACGACTGCTATTAGAAAAAACTGCTACAAATGGAGGTGTGGTATGCAAATTAGTGTTGATGTACATAACTATATGGAAACTCTGGTTGGTCATGTTTTGGCTACCGAGGAATATGTGTCTAATTATACCAACGAACAGCTGGCTGATCTTGCGTGCTTGTCTTTAGGGCAGCTTAAACCTATTTATATTCGTTTCGATATCGATTTTCTTTCGGCATTACCAGAAGACAAACTGGTGCTCTATAAACGAAATAGTGAGATCGCAGTCAAGAATGCGGAAAGCATGATTATTGACGATAGAAGACGCGAACGTGACGACAATGTGCCCGTTATATTTAGTCAACACAATTTTGATGAAGATGTAGAATTGCAATGGTATGAAAAGCCATTGTTGAACCGTAAACACTCATGATAGTTTAGGGTTAATACGGTCATTTAAGGAGTATAAAACGTGGGATTTTTTTCTAGATTATTTGGTGGCAAAGAAAAAACCGAACAAAAAGTAGAGATTGAACCAATCGAATATAAAGGCTTCAATATCTATCAAGATGCCATTGCAGAATCTGGTCAATACCGTGTTGCTGGGCGAATCGAGAAAGAATTCGATGGTGAAATCAAAACCCACCGTTTCATTCGTTCAGATGTTGTTTCAAACAAACAAGATGCCGATGAATTGATGCTTAAAAAATCGCAGATGTTCATCGACCAAATGGGCGACAATATATTTAGCTAACCAATTAGGGTTAGAATTGATGTTGGTCATAATTTAGAGAGCTTTCAGTGTATATGCTGAAAGCTCTTTTTAGTTTTAGGGATAAAGAACAGCTAGAAGGTTGTTATTTAAAGGATTATTTGCAAGTGGTTTGACCTCTTTGTTCGAGAGGCTCGTCATTTCTTCAAATGAAGCGCTCAAAATCCATCCAAATCGTTATAAGTAATAACTTTTCCTGTTCTTTGAACAAAACGCTTGAAGTATTAGTTGTCGTTAGATACAAACGAATAAGTCATTGTGCCAATAGTCAAGGAATAGCTATGCAAATTGGTGTACCAAGAGAAACACTCGCAGGTGAAACGCGAGTCGCTGCTTCGCCGAAATCGGTAGAACAGCTTCTAAAATTAGGATTTGAAGTTTGTGTTGAATCACAAGCAGGTGCGTTAGCAAGTTTTGAAGATGCAGCTTATGAACAAGCTGGAGCAAAAGTTGTAACCGCAGATGAAGCTTGGAAATCCGATATTATCTTTAAAGTTAACGCTCCGATCGTTGACGAGTCTAAAAATGAAATCGATCTACTTAAAGATGGCGCAACATTGGTCAGCTTTATTTGGCCTGCTCAAAATCCAGAATTAATGGAACAATTGTCCAGCCGTAACATCAATGTGATGGCGATGGACTCTGTACCTCGTATTTCAAGAGCTCAAGCGCTAGATGCATTGAGTTCTATGGCTAACATCGCGGGTTATCGTGCTGTGGTTGAAGCGGCGCATGAATTTGGTCGATTCTTCACGGGTCAAATTACCGCTGCAGGTAAAGTTCCACCGGCAAAAGTACTGGTTGCTGGTGCGGGTGTTGCTGGTCTAGCGGCAATTGGCGCTGCGGGTAGTTTGGGTGCGATCGTTCGTTCGTTCGACGTTCGTCCTGAAGTTAAAGAACAAGTCGAGTCTATGGGCGCTGAGTTCTTGGAAGTCGATTTCAAGGAAGATACCAGCGCGGGTGATGGCTACGCAAAAGAGATGTCTGAAGCATTCAACAAGAAAGCGGAAGAGCTTTATGCGGCTCAAGCGAAAGACGTTGACATCATCATTACAACGGCACTGATTCCAGGTCGTCCGGCACCTAAGCTGATTACTAAAGAGATGGTAGACAGCATGAGTGCAGGTAGCGTTATTGTTGACCTTGCAGCTGCGAATGGCGGTAACTGTGAATACACGGTTGCAGATCAAGTGATCACAACCGCTAATGGCGTAAAAGTTGTTGGTTACACCGATATGGTTGGTCGACTGCCGACTCAGTCATCTCAGCTATATGCCACTAACCTAGTCAACCTACTGAAGCTGCTATGTAAAGAGAAAGATGGCAACATCAATATCGACTTTGAAGATGTCGTGCTGCGTGGCGTAACTGTGGTTAAAGAGGGCGAAGTTACTTGGCCTGCGCCACCAATTCAAGTGTCAGCTCAACCACAACAAGTTAAACCTGAAGAAGCTAAAGCTCCACCGAAGGTTCAACAACCTGTGTCTCCAGTCAAGAAAGTCGCCGGCATTGCAATTGCGGTTGGTGCTTTCGCTTGGATAGCGTCGGTTGCTCCTGCTGCGTTCTTATCTCACTTTACCGTTTTTGTTCTCGCTTGTGTGGTGGGTTATTACGTAGTTTGGAATGTAAGCCATTCTCTGCATACGCCTCTGATGTCCGTGACAAACGCGATTTCAGGCATCATTGTAGTCGGTGCACTGTTACAGATAGGACAAGGAAGTGGCGTCGTCACGTTCTTATCATTTATTGCCGTATTAATTGCAAGTATCAATATCTTTGGTGGCTTTACTGTGACCAAACGTATGCTTGAAATGTTCCGTAAAGACTAAGGAGTAACAGATGTCTGAAGGATTAGTACAAGCAGCTTATATTGTTGCTGCTGTATTCTTTATAATGAGCTTGGCTGGGTTATCGAAACAGGAATCTGCACGTGCAGGTAACTATTACGGTATCACAGGTATGGCAATCGCGTTGATCGCAACGATCTTTGGCCCTCATTCTGCAGGTATTGTATGGATCATCATTGCTATGGTGATCGGTGGTGGTATTGGTATCCACTACGCAAGAAAAGTAGAAATGACTGAGATGCCTGAGCTGGTGGCAATTCTGCACAGCTTCGTAGGTATGGCGGCGGTACTTGTGGGTTATAACAGCTATATTGATCCACCTGCTGCTGTTTCTATCAACCCTGCAGATATTCACGCAGAGCACGTTATCCACCTAGTGGAAGTGTTCCTTGGCGTGTTTATCGGTGCGGTGACGTTTACAGGTTCTATTGTTGCGTTTGGTAAGCTTCGCGGCGTTATCTCTTCGTCTGCATTGAACATCCCTCATAAGCACAAGTGGAACCTAGCGGCTATCGTTGCTTCTACATTGCTAATGATTATGTTCGTTAAAGCGGACGGCAGCATGTTCGCGCTTATGGTGATGACACTTATCGCATTCGCATTCGGTTACCACCTAGTGGCATCGATTGGCGGCGCAGATATGCCAGTGGTTGTCTCTATGCTTAACTCTTACTCTGGTTGGGCAGCGGCGGCGGCAGGTTTCATGCTTGCAAACGATCTGCTTATCGTAACAGGTGCATTGGTTGGTTCGTCAGGTGCGATTCTGTCTTACATCATGTGTAAGGCGATGAACCGTTCGTTTATTAGCGTTATTGCTGGTGGATTCGGCCAAGAAGTGGTGGTGTCTGATGGCGATGAAGAGCAGGGTGAACACCGCGAAACATCAGCTGAAGATGTAGCTGACATGTTGAAAAACTCAAAGTCAGTCATCATTACCCCAGGATACGGGATGGCTGTAGCTCAAGCTCAATACCCAGTGCATGAAATCACTGAGAAGCTACGAGCGCAGGGCATCAATGTTCGATTTGGTATCCACCCAGTTGCGGGTAGGTTACCGGGTCACATGAACGTACTCCTTGCTGAAGCGAAAGTGCCATACGATATCGTTCTTGAAATGGACGAAATCAACGACGACTTAAGTGAGACAGATACTGTATTGGTTATTGGTGCAAATGACACCGTTAACCCTGCTGCGCTTGAAGATCCAAACAGTCCAATTGCTGGAATGCCAGTACTTGAAGTTTGGAATGCTCAGAACGTTATCGTATTCAAACGTTCGATGAATACGGGTTACGCAGGTGTACAAAACCCATTGTTCTTCAAAGAGAACACGCAGATGCTGTTTGGTGATGCGAAACAGAGCTGTCTAGGTATTCTAGAACATCTATAGAAAGCACTTTGTGTGACAACTAAAAAGGAGCTCGTTGAGCTCCTTTTTTTGTTCTCAATAAGTTGCTTTACTCAAAACTAATAACAAGTAGGACGTGGAAACTGACGCAAAACGTGTTCGAATGATCGTTGGATTAATCCACTAAACTTGTGAGTACGCTTGTGCAACACAATTCTAATATGATGCTATTTATTGTTATAACTCGCCATTACTATTGTTTTTCATGCGGTTAAAAATTTATCTTTGATAGCGAATGGTATATATTTGTTTGATCTATATGAATTTGCGTCGGTTTGTGATCATCAAAAGAACATTTACTCTTCTTATCGCTACGTTATCTGTGTCTGCAAACGCATTTGCTGACTCTTTGCCTGAGCGTATCGATAATTTCACCAAACTTTTTGATCATGAAACCGCAATCGAATCTTATGATATTCGAGTGCTGCAGGCTGATTATCCAACACGCTTGATCATGCCGTCTTCTATGTTGCCACAAACTGCAGAGTATCCGTTAAAAGACATCCAGCGTTTATATCAGTTATCAAAAACGTGTAGCGGAAAACTACCGTTAAGCCCTTTGATTACAGAACCCTTGGTTTTTACTCGTGCAATGTGCAAAGGAACCAAGCTTTCTGATCGCTGGTTTAGCCGTAGTGGTTTGATTCACCCTGGTGGGGGGTCTTATGCGGCGAGATATGTAGAAAAATATCCAGACAAGTTCGACTCTCTGAAACGTTTTATGCATATTCAAGAGCGACCAAACACAGAGCATGATGAACTTTTATCTCGCCTACAAAACATGGACAGTGAGGCCATCACAGCACTATTAGCAGGTGCGAGCATGTTTGTAGAGCTTGACGAAATGTGGGTAAAGCGCGGCGACAGATATTACCTGTACAAAGAATCAGTTTGGAATGAAAACGCAACACTTTCTGGTTTATCGTTCAGTTTGTCTTCGGAAGGTAAAAGTTGCTTCGTACAACGCGGCAATGTGTGTTGGGAAATAGAAGATCATTCAGAGCTTCTGCAAGTTGCCATGTTTATCTTGGTGATTGCCAACATCATGCTTGTTTTGGGTTGGGCGATTTACCGTTGGAACAGTAAGAAACAAGAGATGAAGAGCCGTATGCTGGTTCTTCAAATTCTAACGCACGAATTAAGAACGCCGATTGCGAGTTTGTCATTGACGGTTGAAGGGTTCAGACGAGAGTTCGAACACTTGCCTGAATCAGTATATGATGAGTTTCGTCGGCTGTGCGAAGATACGCGCCGTTTGAGGCAGTTGGCAGAAGCAAGCAAAGACTATTTGCAATCAGACAACCAACCGTTGGCGACAGAGTGGGTACCAAGTGTGGAGGAGTGGCTTCAATACAAAGTTGAAGAAGACTTTGCTCCAGGTATAGAACTTCGCGTAAACAAAGATATTGCTGCAAAAGTAAACGTATATTGGTTAGGAACGTGTATCGACAACCTGATCAGAAATGCCGTGAAATACGGTGTAGCTCCAGTGATACTAGAACTGAATACTTCTGACAAGAAGCTGACATTCAAAGTTATAGATAATGGAGACTTGTCTCGCAAAGATTGGGGGCAACTAAGAAAGCCATTCGTAAGTAAGAGTGGACTCGGTTTAGGTCTGACGATAGTTGAATCTATGGTCGGAAAAATGGGCGGTCACATGACGCTTATCGGCCCCCCAACAACATTTATTTTGGAGATACCTTGTGAAACAGACATTGCTTCTCGTTGAAGATGATAAAAATTTAGCTGACGGTTTATTAGTTAGCCTTGAGCAAGCTGGATATGAATGTTTGCATGCAGAACTGATCTCTGAAGTTGAAGGCTATTGGGAGCAAGCGGACCTAGTTATCCTAGACCGTCAACTCCCAGATGGTGACTCAGTAGATTCGCTTCCAGGTTGGAAGAAAAAGAAAGATATTCCTGTAATCCTGCTAACGGCTCTTGTGACAGTAAAAGACAAAGTCGCGGGCTTAGACTCAGGTGCGAATGATTACCTCACTAAGCCATTCGCAGAGGCTGAGCTTTTTGCTCGAATTCGAGCTCAACTTCGCCTACCAGACGCTGAAGAACAAGACGCATCAAAAGTTGTCGCTCAAAACCTTATTATTGATAAAGCGACTCGTGAAGTGTTTTTCAACGAGCTAGAAGTCACCTTAACTCGTACTGAGTTTGACCTACTGCTGTTTTTGGCAAGTAATCTTGGTCGTGTTTTCACACGTGACGAGCTGCTTGACCATGTATGGGGTTACAACCATTTCCCAACAACACGTACAGTAGACACCCACGTTCTGCAACTAAGACAGAAATTACCGGGTCTAGAAATCGAAACGCTACGTGGCGTTGGTTACAAGATGAAAGCGTAATGAAAAAAGTCTTACTTCCACTATTAATCTTGTCTTGTGTAGCTAATACCACGCAAGCAGCGGATTGGTTCAAGAGTAGTGATGCTCTGACTCAAGTACATAAACATCTATTAGATAATGATTTGCCTCAGATGTTTGATTCATTAGTGGAAGTTTGGCAAATCAACTCTTCTCAATCACGCGAAGATCACCTCAATGAACTGTTCGATCAAGCATTGAACAAAGATTGTGGAAAAACCCTCACTAGAAAAACACTTCCTGATTGGATCAGTTCTGTAATCGTTAAAAGACACATCATTCAAAGCCCTGGTCGAGATACTTTTCGTGTCGCGATTAATGTTGAATCCGATAATAACATCCAAGATATAACTCTTGAGAGGTGGGTCGATAAGATCGTTTCTTCGGATAGTGAACTCACTAAAGAGAGTGAAATGGTAAATAACGCATCGGTGAGTTTATACCGCAAGCGTTACAATTTGCCATCTCAGCTTGAATCAGGCTTGTATCGTTTAAGTGTGAAAGGCGATGGCGGCAACTCTTGGAGCACTTGGATTATTCTTGGCGAAGTAGCCATGCGTCAGCAAGTTCGCTGGTCGTCAAAAGACACGTGGCGTATTGATAAAAAAGAGCTGCTGAACCCATATTGTCCACTCCCTAAGCTAGAAATTGGTTTGTACGATTACGTCGACGAGCGCTATGAGCAGGTATGGGGCAAGAGCTATGAATCTGATTATCCGATGAACCTGACCGGCGAAGAGCTTCCAAATGATCGCTATGTTTTAGCGGTTTCAATGGTGCATTCACGCTGGCAAGGGGACATAGCGATAGAACAAGCACAAACTATCAGTAAAACTTATGATATTTCTAGCGAAGAAGAGTTAAAGTAATTTAAAATTGTGCCGTTAACTATGTAAGGGATCTAACAAAGATAAACGGCATGAAAAATACAACTAAACTACTCGCAGCATCAATTGCATTCGCCAGTCTTCCTCTTTCAGCAGCAAATTACGCCATTGAAGCGCGTGGTGATGCTATGGGTGGTGTTGGTGTTGTTTCAGCAAACTTCCTAACCGCTCCATTCTATAACCCGGCACTTGTTGCTATTTATCGTCGTAACGATGATATGGGCATGATTACGCCAAGTTTTGGCGGTAGCTATAATGACCCTAACGATATGAAATCGAATATCGATAGCGTCGTTGATGCGTCAAATACCGCAGACTTAGATGCAGCGCTTAATAAACTCGATGGTAACCAAGCTAATGTAGAACTGGGTGGTGTTGTCGCGTTTGCTCTGCCTAATCAGTTTGTTGCTGCAAACCTTTTCGCGAAAGCCTACACAGAATCATTTGCGACACCTAACGTTTACACGACAGGTTCAGATGAAGACAAAGTTGAACTGTCTACTGTTGAAGCTGTTTCTATCGGTGTCGCAGAAGTCGGCATTTCTTTAGCAAAATACCAAACTTTTATGGGCCAACACATCTCATTTGGTATCACACCTAAGATCCAACGTATTTACACATACAACTATGTCGCGTCGGTTAATGATTACGATCTGTCTGACGTTAGAGAAAACAGTGATGGCGACACTGCATTTAACATGGATGCTGGTGCGCTTTGGTTCTTCGGCCCGTTCCGAGTCGGTGTTGCAGCAACCAATTTGATCTCACGAGACATCGAAACCAAAGATACGACGAGAACGTTAACCAGCAGCACAAGTAGTGCGACACACCAAGTTGGCGGTAAATACACTTACCAACTTGAACCGGTTTACACCGTTGGTGCAGGCATCGTATCGGATTACTTTTCGTTTAGTGTTGATTACGACCTAAATGAGACTGAGAAGTTTACTTCGTTTGATGATAACGAACAGATGATTCGTGTTGGTACTGAAGTTGATCTTCTGCGTCAGCTTAAGTTAAGGGGAGGGTACTACAAGAACCTAGCTTACTCTGATTCGGAAGGAACAGTCACAGCCGGTATTGGTATCTCACCACTTAACTTGTTCCAGTTAGATCTAAGTGCGAACTACACAAACGAAAATGCAATGGGTGCTTCAATCAATTTCCTTGCTAGTTACTAACAGTCCTTATATAGTTCTGCTCCTAAATAAAGGAGCAGAGCATGCTAAACGACTTACCAACCCTTTCTCACGAAGAACAACAGAAAGCTGTTGAACGAATTCAAGAAATGATGACTCAGGGCATCAGCACAGCACAAGCTATCAAAATCGTTGCTGAGCAAATTCGTGAAGAAATGAGTAATAAAGAAGAGTAGGGCATCAGCCCTTCTTTTTTAACACCTTAATGCACTATAACTAAATATATTACCCTCTAGTAGATTATCTCGTACATACCCACTCTTTAGTTACCCTAAATTCCGACCTAATCAAAACCCTTAAATCTAGCTTATTCAGTAAGTTACAGCGGAGTAATCCACTTTATAAGCTTTTTTCGGTTTCTATTTGTAATTAAATTACAGTAAGATCTGAAAGCAAAACAATTGCCATTTTAGGTGTCAGTATTTATGTCACCATGTCTAAGTGGTTCAATATATGGCGTTTTTTAAGGCTAGTGACGTTGTGACTTCTGTTTTTAGCGGATACGAGTGTATGAATGTTCACAAGCAGACAAATGAGGATTTCATCTAAAAACAGTGCGAGATAAGTAGCGACGGTAATGTTCAAAACCGATACCGCGAGTGACTGACCACCGCTTAGAGCAAGCTTTACACGCTATACGTGACTGCAAGAACAAGTGCTTAGGAGAAGCTTAGAGGCGTAAAGAAGAGCTGTTTATAGAGCGATTCAGGAACGATAAGTATCAACCTGAGAATGCTATTGATGGCGTTATTACAGATGGTGTTATAGCAGATGGTGAGAGCGCGCTTATAGGCATACGAATCGATTTGAGTTCTGATGAGACAGCAAAGCTTATGGGCTTGTTTAGTCAGCGGTTAACAATTTGATGGGTGCTTAAGTGGAGAGTAGATATCGACTGGGTATTAATGGCTTGTTGATTGAGTAGCTGCGGTCCAGTCTAGCGAGCCTTAATAAAACGTAACGACTTGGTTTCGTCCGTCGTCTTTCGCTTGGTAAAGTGCCTTGTCTGCACGCTTGATGGCAGCACGTATCGATTCATGCTCCTTAAGCTGCGTTACTCCGGTCGAAGCCGTGACTTTAAGCGCTTTAGGCCAAGGGCTTTGCTCCATTGCTAAGTAAAAATTATCGATAGATTCGTTACACTGTAGCGCAGTTTGTTCCAGGTAAACGAGTAGAAACTCCTCACCACCCCAGCGATAAAGCAAGTACTGCTCACCAAGGCTCTTGTTCGCCGTTGCGACAAACTGAATAAGTACTTTGTCACCCACTTCATGGCCATGTTGATCATTGATCTGCTTAAAATAGTCTAAATCAAACAACGCGATGTGAATCGTTTTTCCTTGTTGCGCCAACCATTCGAAATCATAGAAGGTATCTAACGCTTCGGTTCGGTTTCTACATCCGGTCAACGGATCGGTTGTGGCCTTTACCTTTAGCTCTTCAATTTCTTGGGTTAAATGGCGTTGTTGCTGTGCTGAACGCGTTTTGTTTCGTTGTGCAATATGTAAAGCACAAGCGACATAGTAGATCGCGTATATCACCCATAGTCCAACCAATAGCTCACCTAGCAAAGCCTTGCTGATGATTTTACCGTGGAACACGATACTCGAGATGTTAAGTGAATGATGCCCAGCAAGCGTGCTGGCACCAAGCCCGAGTTCAACAGATACCGCGTTCGTAATGTCTACAGCGCTATCAGAAACAGGGCGGTTATAATGATCAATCCACCAGAAAGGAACATTGAAGTAGTTTAAGTCGATGTGGTTTTTATCTGGTAATGAGAAGTCTAAGCGATTGAACTTGTTCGACATAGCATCGCCTTTCACGCTGTAATTCTTGTCGTAATTACGAATGTAGAAGCGAAACCTTGGGTCTTCTTGGCCTTGGTAATCCATATTAATGGTGACCGAATCGAACGTAGAGAGAGCGAGCCCTTTACCTTGTGTCGATATAACGAACTCAATTTCGCAGAAGGGCAAGCTATAGGTTCGTTCAAAGTCACACTGTAACTCAATGCCATCTTTTGATCTGTGTAACGAGCCTGCGGTGCCACCGTCGTGGTCTCTGTCTGTGTTAACGCGTGTAGGGTATTTGTCTGGGCTAATGATGTAGCTCTTGTTCATTAGTTTATCAAAAGAGAATAGCGACAATAGGGTGATTGCCAGGCAAAAAATCGAGAGGAATATGTTGAGTTTGCGGAATGCTTTGTCGCTCATGATATTAATCCGTACACGTGATTCAAACCTAATGCGCAATGCCTTAAAGTTGGCGCAATCGGAGATTAGAGTATTAGCATTGATAAAATTGCTATACCCAGAACTGATCCAGAATTGACGGTTATACAGGAAAGCGAACCATTAGACCAAATTCAAGTTTAAAAATTGAACGCAGACCCTTGATTCTGAATGTTATTTGCTCAATAAGTGCGGTTTTTACGGGGGTAATAATTTAACTGTATATTTATACAGTTAAATTTAAAGTGGCTCGGTTTGTGTAATCAGAGCGGTGTGTGTGAGCTTTATGGCTTGCTGTGATAACGAGGCACGACGCCACAGCTAATTGGGGGGAGTGAGAATATGTTGCAGTGTCACTTTCTGGAGCTCAGTTTTATCGAAACACTTTGTTAGCTATGTAAGCCTTCTTGTCTTTCATTTTGTCTTTCATCCCTAATTACGCGCTATACGTCGAGCAAGGGTTCGATGCACTGCAGAACATCCCCAACCCTTACTGGTTTGTAGTCGGTGCCGTTGTTGTCGATACGCTAGGCATGCGTGCCATGGTGCGATACCTACTTGAATACTACGCATCACGATGGAAAACGAAGTGATGGCGTATCTCGAGGCGTTAATCATTGCACTTATTACAGGTTGAGTCTCAAGCCTTGGCACGATTGCGGCTTTGAAAACAGACATCAACTGGATAAAACGAGTACAACAAGACCAAGAGCAACGGATACGAAAATTGGAGGATCCTAATGGCTAGAAAGGTTACAAATACCGGGCCTTTGTTCCAAAAAATTATCCTTTTGTATATCAGTGATAATTATAGTAATTGCACTATAATTGGGACCTATAGCACAAAAGTTGCATATCATGCGTTGAGATATGAGTGTAAGGTATCATATTACCCTTAATCCCTTATATCGAGCATGGAGAATGAAGTGAAGCAAGAACCTTTGAATCTTGTTCCTGTTAAAATTCAGGAAGTTGATAATATTAGTATGGGTGTCCTACCTAACGGTGAGACGTTTCTTTCACTTCAAGGTTTAGCCAAATTTTGTGGTTTGGCGCCTAGTTCAGTGATTCAATTGGCACAAGATTGGTCCGCGGGCAGGGCGCGAGCATACTTTGATGAATTTATAATCCAAAGAACACTCGGGCTCGAT
>NZ_JBGONY010000023.1:0-22084 GCF_041439375.1 Vibrio crassostreae
CGAGCCCGAGTGTTCTTTGGATTATAAATTCATCAAAGTATGCTCGCGCCCTGCTAGCAATAGGATGCCTATAGCGCCACCAATGCCGTACAGAGCACCTGCCCAGCCATTTGCGTAGCCGAAGCCAACCGCGCCCATACTTGAACCCGTGCCGACCATAGTCGCAACAGTTGTACCAAGTACTAAAAACAGTGGCAGGCCACGGCCGCCTAATAAGAAATCTTCGCCAGATTTTTGATTACGCGAGACAAACCAGCCTAACCAAATTAAAAAACATACGTACACGCCGAAGCCTGTAAGAAAAAGTGTGCTGTTCATTTGACACCTCTCAGTGAAATATTGAGTTCATTCTTGAACTTTATTTATGATTCATTCATTTTTATATTTCATATAATTACTTTATTGATTCTATCTATTTTAATTAAAGTAATTTTTATAAATGTAGGGTGAGAGTATTAAAGGATAATAACAGGGAAGACTAACCCCTAATACTCTCTAAGTAGGTAATTGTGATTAGGTTATTACTAAACGCGATCAGCGCGGTAGCAAGTCACATCTACTTCAACCTTCACGTCTACAACTAGGTCGCAAACCATGCAGATACGAGCCGGTGGGTTAGCACCAAAGAACTCTTTGAATACCTTATTAAAAGATTGGAAGTAACGAGAATCCGTTAGCACAACCTTTACGTGCATTACGTCTTCTAGGGCGTAGCCCGCTTCAGTCATGATATCGACACAGTTTTGGATCGCTAGGCGAGACTGGTCTACAATGCCACCCTCTACCACTTCACCATCTGTCATCGGTGTCTGGCCAGAAACGTATAGGAAACCACCCGCTTCAGTTGCGCGTGCAAATGGTAAATGTTGTCCGCCTGTACCTGTACCGCCTTCAACACCGTAACGTTTAATAGTCATTTTTTAACTCCACTTCTTTATAGATAATATTGGTTCTTTTCCAATATATTTAAATTAATTCGTCGTTTTATTACTACTGTATATTTAATGAAATAATTAAATTCTAATTACGGTAAATAAAAACGCCTGAACGATTATTTTTTACTTTTCCTTTTTGGTAAGTTAACTCACCATTTACAAATACACTTTCTATTCCCTCAGCAACTGAAATAGGATTTTCAAATGTTGCTGTGTCTTTAATACTCTTTGGATCAAATAAAACTAAATCAGCAAATGCGTCTTGGCGAATCTCACCTCTTCCCGCGAGGTTGTAGCGCTTCGCAGACATTCCGGTCATTTTGTGAATCGCTTCTGGCAGCGCGAACAGTTTTTCATCTCGGCAGTAGTGACCCAACACTTTCGGGAAGGTGCCCCACAACCTTGGGTGTGGATGCGGGTCATTTGGTAAACCATCAGAACCAACCATGGTCAGCTTGTATTTCAATACGCGCTTTACGTCGTTCTCATCCATGCAGTGGTAAACCGCACCGGCTGGTTGAAGCGCTTTTGCTGCGTCCATCAGTGGTAGGTTCATCTCATCAGCAATCTGCTTAAGCGTTTTGCCTGCATGTTCAGGCTTTGCTTTAGACCAAGTGATGAAGATGTCGAAATCGTCTGTAACCTGTTTCAGATCTAATGTCGAAGAGCTGGCTGAGTATGGGTAGCAGTCGCAAGACACATCTTGGTGCTCTGAAACCTTGTCCATCAAATCAAGCACTTCAACAGTTCTGCCCCAGTTGCCTGCACCTGCACATTTAAGGTGAGAGATAACAACGGGTACTTTCGCGTATTGCCCGGTCTCAAACGCTTCTTCCATCGCGCTTAAGATCTCTTCGAATTCAGTACGCATATGCGTGGTATAGATACCGCCATGACTAGACAGCACTTTCGCTAACTGCATCACTTCATTGGCGTTCGCTTGTTTCGCGCTTGCGTAAGCCAAACCTGAACTCAAACCCAGTGCACCCTGATCCATCGCTAAATCAAGGTTGGTTTGCATGGCTGCAATTTCTTCTTCGCTTGCGGTGCGCTGTAGATCGTCCATCACTTGGTTACGCAGTGTGGTGTGGCCAACTAACGCTGCTACGTTCACCGCTGGTTGCGCTTGCTCTACGGCTTGTGCATACGCGGCAAAGGTTGGGTATTTGAAATCAGCCTGCGCGCCTAATAGATTCATTGGGTCAGGTGGATCGCCCGCCAAAACCGTTGGCGATGCGCTGATGCCACAGTTGCCAACAATCACGGTCGTCACACCTTGGCTGATCTTTGGTAGGCAGTCTGGGTAACGAATTACATTGGTATCGTCATGTGTGTGTACATCGATGAATCCAGGAGCCAATGCTAAGCCTGCTCCCTCAACCAACTGGCTACAATCTTCATGATCGATTTTGCCAATTTCAGCGATTTTTCCATCTCGGATTGCTACATCGGCACAAAACGATTGTTCGCCGGTGCCATCAAACACCTCTACATTTTTAATTATCGTATCGAACAACATTTCTCACTCTCTCAATCCACTCTGTTGATGGAGCTATATTAGAAATCCAGCCGATTATTTTCAGTGACAAAACACACATAATATTTTAATTTGTGTGATAGTTTCCATCACAAAGCACACTACTGATATATTTAAACATTAAATAACAACCACTTAAATCATGTTAGGAATCAGCAATGAAACATAACCCTGCGCAAAAAGATGTTATAAAGTATCAAAAAGATAGTTTCATCTTGACTGAAAAAGGCCAAAAAGGGAGAGCAGTATCACAATCTGAGAACGGTGTTTATCGACTGGTTGATGAAGATATTTCGCTTCCGGTAGCAATTATCAAACAATCAGCGTTGACCAATAACCTGAATTGGATGCAATCATTCGCCGATCATCACCAGGTTAAATTGTCGCCACACGGCAAAACATCGATGACACCTGGCTTCTTCCGTCAACAGCTAGAAAATGGCGCTTGGGGAATTACGGTTGCGACACCTGCACAGGCAGAAATTGCAGCAATGGCAGGCGCAAAAAGAATCATCATGGCTAACCAATTGGTAGGTAAAACCAACATGGCGATCATCGAACAGCTTATTAATGAGTTCGACGTTGATTTCTATTGCTGCGTGGATTCGTCAGTAAACGTGCAGCAACTCAACCAATATTTCGCCAACAAAAAGCAGACGCTAAAAGTTCTAATCGAGTTTGGTGTTCCGGGTGGCCGTTGTGGTTGTCGTTCACCTCAAGAAGTTCTAGAGCTGGCGCAAATTATCCAAGATATGCCTGCGCTTTCGCTAGCGGGTATTGAGGTATACGAGGGTGTGATTCATGGCGACAATGCCGAGCAAGACATTCGTACCTTCTTAAACCAAGCGCTCACTTCGGTCGAAAGCCTTGCATCAGACGGCTTAATGACCGGTCAACCTATCATTACGGGCGCAGGCTCGGCTTGGTATGACGTGGTGGCAGAATGCTTGGCGAACCTAACGGATTATTTAGCGATTATCCGCCCAGGCTGCTATGCCATTCACGATACTGGGATCTACCTAGATGCCCAAAGCAAGGTATTGCAACGTGCGCAAGTAAACCAAGGTTACGCGTGTGAGTTGGGGGGAGATTTAGAATCGGCACTTGAAGTGTGGGCGTATGTTATCTCTCGTCCGGAGCCAACCAAACTGGTGATCGGGCTAGGTAAGCGTGATGTGGCCTTCGATGCGGGTTTGCCTATTGCCGAGCGCGGCTATCGCAATGGCGAAGCTATCTCTGTGAAAGGTCTGACTGCTACCGCGGTAATGGATCAGCATACTTTTGTTGAAACTGATGGTTCTGCTGAGATTGAAGTGGGCGACATGATTGCGTTTTCTACCTCACACCCATGTTTAACCTTCGACAAATGGCGCTACATTGCCATCAGCGATGACGATTATCAGGTAAGCCACTGGGTAGAAACCTGCTTCTAGTTCGATTTTTCAATAAGCTAGAATCAGCGAAGCAATCAGATATACTAACGGGGCTAAGGCTTAGTTTTAAATGGATTAGCACTAAATGGCTAAAAAGCTTGGTTGTTACGAGAGAGGTTCTTTCGAACTAGGTTCTTAAAAACTAAGCAATACGATTAGCCCCATCAACAAAGGATCAGGATTCTTGAGTTTAGAAGTAGATATCATTTCACAGATAACCGAGCGTTTTCCCGCTCTTCGTGATGCAGAGAAAAAAGTCGCCAAGCTGATCATGGACGACATTGATTTTGCTGCCAATGCCAGTATCACAGAGCTTGCTGAAGGAGCTCAGGTCAGTGAAGCCACGATAACCCGTTTTGCTAAGGCGATCGGCTGTAACAACGTACGTGATATGAAGATCAAGCTTGCTCAAACCCTAACGGTTGGCCAGCGCTTTATTCTCGAACCGGTTAACCAAACTGGCTATCAAGGTATCTACGAGTCAATCAAGCAGAGCCTAGATATCAACCGTACTCTATTCAAAGAGCAAGATGTTGAAACTGCAGTAAACTGGCTGCATAACGCCAGGCAGATCATTGCAATCGGCATGGGTGGCGGCTCAACTATAGCCTCTCAAGAGCTGCAACACCGACTGTTTCGTTTAGGCTATCCTGTGGTGTCGTACAACGATGGCTTAATGTCACGCATGGTTGCCGCAACAGCCGATGCTAATGATGTGATGGTGATGATTTCCGCCACCGGCTTTACGCCAGTTATCACCGAAACCGCCGAACTAGCGAAGCAATACGGGCTTAAGATCATCGCGATTACTCCGCAAGACACGCCACTGGCAAAGATTGCCAATATTGTTCTGCCAATTAAGCACATGGAAACTGATTTCATCTACAAACCATCGGCGTCTCGCTACGCAATGCTAGCGTTAGTGGATGTACTTTCAATGGGCATGGCAGTCAATCACAAGAACCGCTCGCGCGATAAACTGCGCCGCTTGAAGGTTGCTTTAGACTCCTACCGAGGTGGCGGCGACCGACAACCTCTCGGTGACTAACGAATCAAGGACAGAATGAGCTTAAATGCTGGTGCGCGGCAATCTTTCACCAATTCGTATAAGCTCATTTCCAATCCTGTGATTTGGACACCAGCGTCCCGCAATCGGCTGATGGCCAATTTCTTATTCAGTGCGGTTCGTGAACTAATGCAATCACCAACTACTTGAACCTTGTACCCGAGATCCAATAAACCCAATGCGGTTTGATAAACACAAATATGAGCCTCGATACCACACACTAACCAAGTATCCACGTCCTTGGCTTGCACCGCCTCAACAAATTTAGGTTCGTCACACGCGTTGAACGTGAATTTAGGTATCGGCTTAGCATCACTCAACAGGTCATTCAGTTCATCGACTGTAGCACCTAGCTTCTCGGGATTCTGTTCCAAACTAATAATTGGCAGATCCAAAGCCTGCGCTCCTTGAATTAACTTCCCACAGTTAGAAATAAGTGTCTCACTCTCATCAACAAGGCGTGCGAGCTTGCCCTGAACGTCCACAACCACCAAGCCTGTCTTTTGTCTCATTAGCATGTGTATTCCTTGTTTTAGCAGCCTAACTTACTAAGCAATCTGATGAGTATGTTTTCTACTATGTAACGATTTAGCTTACAAAGCCATACAGTAATACGTATAAGACTACGGAATAATACTCACCAACGGTCGAAAGGCCGAAAACAAAAATAATTGATACTGCATGACATTAAAGAGTGAGTAAGAACAATGAACAAATTCGCGAAATCAGCATTAGCACTGGGCTTAATCGGCGCGGTTTCTCTTCCAGCATTAGCAGCAGGCACTAACGGCGGTACGTACATCGGTGGTGGCCTTGGTGTGTACCAAGATTCTGATACAGACGGTCAAGGCAACCTAGACTCAGACGGCATGGGTTACAACCTATATGGTGGCTACCAGTTCAATCGTATTGTTGGTGTTGAACTTGGCTACAACGATTACGCTGACTACAAAAAAGGTGCAGAAAAAATGTCTCCGACGTCTGTTTCTGTATCTGCAAACCTAGGTTACACGTTCGACAACACAATTCGTCCGTTCGTATTGGCTGGTCTTAGCTCTGTTGACCTAAACGCAAATAAGAGTGCTGGTTACGCTGATGACAGCGGTACAGGTTTCCACTTTGGTCTGGGTGTTGAATACACGCCAATCGAAAACCTAACACTTCGCCTAATTTCACAAGCTGATGCTGTGAGCGTAGAAAACTACTACGGTCCATTCAAAACCGAAGATAAGACACTGGCATTCAGCAGTGTTAGCCTAGGTGGTTCTTACAACTTCTAATGTAGCGAGCCTACGTAGAACACCCTAACATAAATAATTCACTTTGCTGTTCCACCTTGTCATGAAGGTCACTCAGTAAAGTGAATTTTTTGTTTCTACACACCTATCGCGTCATTTCACTTTAGTCGGTTTATCGCCGCCTATCTGAGCTTTATGCGTTGATATTAGAGCTTTCTTGGTAGCCAGACTAAAATAAAGGGATAAGAGACGCAGGAAAATAAGACCTATGAATCTACCAAGCTTAAACATGTCGATAAACAAGCTGCCTTTTGTGTTGGCCGTGTATTACCTGCTTGTAATCAACCTACCTCTCACCCAAGAGCTGTTTAGTATTGTTCAGGCATCCAAGTCTGAAAGCGTTGCGTTTCTTATATCCATCCCTATCTTCTTCCTTGCTGCCTTCAATTTTATCTTCCAAGTCTTCAACTGGCCGATATTCTCCAAGCCATTTTTTATCTTCTTGCTGATCACCTCAACACTCGTCAGCTACAGCATGTTCAATTACGGCATTTATGTAGACTATGGGATGATAGAGAACGTCTTCGAAACCAATAGTGGCGAAGCAGCAAGCTATGTAAGTACCCACTCCATCTTGTGGTTATTTGCGATGGGGATTGTCCCGTCACTGCTGCTACTCTTTACCAAGCTTAAGCGAGAGTCATGGAAAGATTTCTTTGTCTGGAAGTCGATTGGATTGCTCTCTTCATTGATTGTCATCGCGATTATTGCAGGACTGTTTTACAAAGATTACGTCTCGTTTGGCCGCAATAACTCGCACATCAAAAAGATGATCATTCCGACTGAGTATGTGGCATCAACGGTGAAATACATCAATAACACCTACATCAAACAGCCCATCCCATATCAAGAACTGGGCTTAGATGCTCAACTCAAACCACAAGCAAAAACGGCAAGCAAGCCGACCTTATTGGTGTTTGTACTTGGCGAGACTGCTCGCGTGTATAACTACCAGTATTATGGCTATGAGAGAGAAACCAACGCTCATACCAAGCCTTACAACCCGATATTTTTCTCTGATGTTCAGTCGTGCGGAACAGCCACCGCGGTTTCTGTACCGTGCATGTTCTCGAACATGAATCGCAGCAACTACGATCGCGACAAAGCCTACAACCAAGATAACGTAGTCGACATTATGAACCGCGCGGGCATTCACTCAATTTGGAGAGAGCACGATGGTGGAGACAAGGCGGTCGCACATCGAATCAAAGAGATGACTCTCGTCGCCAAAGATAGCGATCCTTTGTGTAATAAAGATGTGTGCTACGACACAGCCATGCTAGAGAATTTCGAACAAGATACTCAAGATCTTAAGCAAGATAGTATCATTTTCTATCACATTTCGGGTTCTCACGGCCCAACGTATTTTGAACGCTACCCTGACGAACATAAGAAATTTACGCCAGACTGCGCTCGTGCAGATATTGAAAACTGCACCAAAGAGCAAGTGGTTAACACCTACGACAACACGATTTTGTACACAGATTTCTTTCTCTCACAGGCGATTCAGAAGCTAGAGAAACTCACCGATAAGTACAACGTTGCGCTGATGTACATTTCCGACCACGGTGAATCTTTAGGGGAAAACGGCGTCTACTTGCACGGCATGCCTTATTCATTGGCACCGAAAGAGCAAACCCACGTTCCTATGATCATGTGGATGTCTGATGGCTTTGCAGAACAGAAAGGAATAAACCAAACCTGCTTGAGAAAGGCAGGCAAAGAGCAGAGTTTCTCGCAAGACAACCTGTTCGACTCTTTGCTCGGCTTGATGGACGTGCAAACCAAAGAATACCGAGAGAACCAAGATATCTTCGCTTCCTGCCGCTAGCTTGAAAGAGTGACTCATACATATTCCAACCAATGGGGCTCATTTATGAGCCCCTTTTTCTAGCCAAAACTGTCGTTTTTATTGAAAATATCTCTGTCTGTTACATCCCATTCGCAGCAAGTTTTGTTGAGTTTAGAATTGCGACTCCATATACTGGAAACATCATCCGACGGAGGGCAATAATGAATAATAAAAACAAACACATAGTGTTAATTCATGGTCTGTATATGCCTGCGTTGATCATGCAATATCTGGATAGAAATTTCAAAAAACGTGGCTTTACAACGCACAAGTTCGCTTACAACTCGCTGCGTTTCCCTTCTGCTGCTAAACGCCTCAACCGCTTCGTGAATGCACGTTTTGATGAACACGATGAGGTCTACTTCTTTGGTCACTCGCTCGGTGGCTTGCTGATTCGCCACTACTTTAAGTTCTACCAACCCGACTTTGCCGACACCTGCATCATTACCGCGGGGACTCCACACAATGGCGCGACTATCGCTAAAACGCTGTCGAATCATGGCCTCGGATTTATATTTGGTTCGAGCAAAATGATCTTAAGCGATGGCTTGGGTGACTACGATATTGATGTGCCGATTGGCGTGATTACAGGTACCTACGACGCCGGAGTCGGACGTATTGTTCTGGGAAGAAATCCGGGTGATGGCACAGTCACACTCGAAGACGCCAACCTAAGAGGAGCAACGGATACTTACGCCCTCAAACTCAACCACACGGCGCTTGTCTACTCCAAGGAAGTCGTGACAATGTCAGCTCAGTTCATCGAACACAGAGCTTTTAAGGATGCTTCATAGCTTATTTTCGTTAGCTTTTGCGCGTTGACTCCTATATCGAGCTCTTGTTGTCTTATTTGTGATGGATAAAAACAAAAATACCACTCAGAGATAAGAGTGGTATTCAAAGATTCATTACTGAAGTGAGTGCTTGTTACAGACGATTCACTCGCGTTGGTAAAAACACCTCACCCAACATGCATCGCACCGAACCACCGCCAATGTCTTCAATCGTTTTCACGTTAAATGGTAGCAACTTGCCGTGTGTAGAAAGCTGAGCTAACTGAGCGGGAGAAAACGCATCGTAAGCCGATTGAGACATCGCGATTACCTTATCGCCATTCACTGTTTCCAGTTGCAGAATGTTGCCGCAGAATCGGTTCATCTGATCGATCGAGATAGAGATAACCTGCTTGTCTTTAGCAAGTGATTTCACCACAAAGCGGCGCTCAAATTCTGGAATCACTTCATCACAAATCACGCAGAAGTTATCACCAATCGCCATCATCACATTGGTGTGGTAAATCGGCTGACCCGACGGTAATGCTGTTTGGAAGGAAACCACGCGTGAATAACCAATACGCTTCGCATAGTCTTCTAACACTTCACGATCACAACGCTGAGAAAGCGCCGCGTAGATGGTCTTATTGATATGATCGATCACCATCACACCCGTGCTCTCTAAGTAAGAACCTTGAGCGATGTAAGATTCTAGGGACTCACTGTGGTTAACAATGCGACCAGACGCTTCAAGTGCTTCAATAAGGGCACTTGGCTTAACTTCATTTTGACGGTTTTCACACGCCATAGGGAACGTAAATAAGCTTCCATCACTACAAGTACTGAACCAGTTATTTGGGAATACGGCATCAGGGGTTTCGACACCTAATTCAGGGTAATCAAACTCCACAACTTGCACACCTTCTTTACGTAGCGAAGCGACCATCGCCTTAAATTCGGCCATCGTTTCTAACTTTACCTCAGCTTCAGTCAGATCGACTCTGTGCTGAAACTCGTTATCACTTGCTGTTTCTTCGTTAAATTTAAACTCTTTTGGCGGCACCATAACAACGCAATTGGCGTTTTGAACATTAGTAATATGCAGTGATTTTTTATGTAGGTTTAACATTTCAACCGTCCCTATCTTTTATTTACCTCAGAATTGTAAACAACTTGTTACGATAAGATTCACTGAAAAGAATAATGATTTGAATATTTATCCCAAACAATTACTGCAAAACTCAGTTTATTCGGTAAATTTCACTGCAAGATAACAGCACATCAGAAAGAACCAACTGTTTGCATATTAGATACAGAATTTGTTGAATAAATATCCGAACTTCATTCTCTAGCTTGCTGCGGGTTTAGGTTACAATTTAATCCATTTAGCGTTAGGATTATCACCGTTGCATAACAATCAATTACGTTTGAAATAAGCTTAACTTTTCCTGTCCGATTCACTCTAAAATACGCGTCATGAATGACACTCTTTGGACCTTTCCTGCGGCATCGCTTAAACCAAAATCCATCGAATGACTTAATGCTTATAAGAACGAATTGGCACTTATATAATTTCAAACTAAGACTGTAAAATTTCAGATCAAACCTATAAAAACAAAGCTACACAGACGATGCAGTTGCTAATCGATGCATTCGTTTATAAAGGGAAATCTATGTACAAAAAATTTGAAGGCTTTACTGAAGCCTTTCCAAAGGGAGAGCCGATACAACCTCCTACTGGAATACTGGCATTTTGCCGCCATTACACTCGTGGTTTTGAAAAGCCGTTAATCTTGCTCGGCCTAATGAGCATGACCATCGCGATCATCGAAGTCGCGCTGTTCGGTTACATGGGTCAACTGGTTGATTGGCTGTCAACCAGCAACCCAGAAACCTTCTTAGCTGATAACCAATCCACATTAATGGGACTTGGTGTTCTGTTGTTAGTTGTGATGCCAATCTTGATCAGTGTTTACTCGCTTTTGCTTCACCAAACTTTGCTAGGCAACTACCCAATGTCGATTCGTTGGTTAGCGCACCGTTACCTTTTGAAGCAAAGCCTGTCCTTCTATCAAGATGACTTCGCCGGACGTGTCGCTACCAAAGTGATGCAAACCTCGCTCGCGGTACGTGAAACCGTAACCAAGATGGTCGATGTGTTTGTCTATGTGACAGTTTACTTCACCGCAATGCTGTTCATGCTTGCAGAATCAGATTGGCGCTTAATGGCTCCGATGCTGATTTGGCTATTCATTTACATCGGTATCCAACTGCACTTCGTGCCAAAGCTAAAAGACGTTTCTTCCGAGCAAGCGGATGCTCGTTCTCTGATGACGGGTCGTATTGTTGATAGCTACACCAACATCGCAACTGTGAAACTGTTCTCACACAGCAAGAGAGAAACCGAATACGCCGAAGAAGGTATGGAAGGCTTCTTAGATACTGTCCATCGCCAAATGCGCTTAGTAACCGGCTTCAACATCTGCGTTGAATTCGCTAACTATCTGTTGGTGTTCAGCATTGCGGGTATCTCTATCTACCTATGGTTAGATAACGCGATCACCGTGGGTGCAATCGCGATTGCGGTCAGTTTAGCTCTACGTATTAACGGCATGTCGAAATGGATCATGTGGGAAATCGGTGGTCTTTTTGAAAACCTAGGTACCGTGATTGATGGTATCAAAACCCTGTCTAAGCCCATCGCTATCGAAGACAAGAAAGACGCAAAGCCTTTGGATGTTCCACAAGGTGGCATTCATTTCGACAACGTGAGCTTTAACTACGGTGAGAATAAGGGGGTGATTAACAACCTAAACCTCAACATCAAACCGGGTGAAAAGGTAGGCTTAGTGGGCCGTTCAGGTGCAGGTAAGTCTACCCTAGTTAACTTACTGCTGCGGTTCCACGATGTAGAGAGTGGTCGCATCCTGATTGACGGTCAAGAGATCTCAACAGTGACGCAAGATTCGCTGCGCAGCAACATCGGTATGGTGACCCAAGATACTTCACTGTTGCACCGTTCGATCAAAGACAACATTCTTTACGGTCGACCTGAAGCATCAGATGAAGAAGTTTACGCAGCTACCAAACAAGCGCACGCGCATGAGTTTATCGAAACGCTTACCGACCCATTTGGCAACGTGGGCTATGATGCTCAAGTAGGTGAACGTGGCGTTAAGCTTTCGGGTGGTCAGCGTCAACGCGTCGCTATCTCACGTGTTCTTCTGAAAAATGCTCCGTTACTTGTTCTCGATGAAGCAACTTCTGCACTCGATTCTGAGGTAGAAGCAGCCATTCAAGAGAGCTTGATTGAGCTAATGGAAGGCAAAACGGTAATCGCGATTGCACACCGTCTGTCGACTATTGCTGCGATGGACCGCCTGATCGTGCTTGATGCAGGCAATATCGTCGAAGAAGGTACGCACCAAGAACTAATTAATCAAAATGGCATCTATGCGCAGCTATGGAATCACCAAACAGGCGGCTTCATTGCAGATGATCTTGAGCAAGCTACGAACGCTTGATTTTTGTGCTATTTTAAAAGTGCGGCGTGATTCACACCAATTTGTTAATTAGCGGTAAATTACACGTGGCAGAATGTTATGTCGTAATTATATAATGACATTAATACCAAAGACGCCTCGCTTGCGCGTTCTGGAATAAGGCTAGACTTCGGGGGGAGGCTAGCCTTTTTTATGCCTATTATTTGGCCCTCTTTACTACCTGTCCAATAAACTTCATCGATCCTTTTGTTTTTTTCTTGGCGTTTTTTTCTTAAAATGCGCGCAATATTCTTTCTAGAGATCAACCATGAACAAAAGTGTCTTAACTAACGTTATTGCGTTAGCACTGCTTGCTGGCGGCTATGCGACAGCAAACCAATACTTGCTTTACGCAGGTCTATTCGCATTTTCTGGTGCCATCACCAACTGGCTTGCGATTCACATGTTGTTCGAGAAAGTACCCGGTCTATACGGTTCTGGCGTTATTCCAGCACGGTTTGAAGAGTTCAAGGCTGCCATCAAGCAACTGATGATGGAACAGTTCTTTACTGAAAGTAACATCGACCGCTTCCTGAGCAGCGAGATGACAGGAAAGTCGCTCAATCTAGAGCCTGTAATTCAGAAGATCGACTTTAATCCAGCATTCGACTCGCTAGTACACGTTATCGAGAATTCACAGTTTGGTGGCATGTTGGCAATGTTTGGTGGCACAGAAGCACTAGAGCCTATGAAAGCGCCATTTGTGGAGAAGATGCAGGAATCTGTGATTGAAATCAGCAAGAGTGATTCCGTAAAAAATGCCATCAAAGATGAGCTAGAATCACCTGCGATGATGGATGAAATCAAAGAGAACATTGAGGCTATCATTGATCAGCGCTTGAATGAGCTAACACCTAAACTAGTTAAAGAGATGGTTCAAACAATGATCAAGAAACACCTTGGCTGGCTGGTCGTTTGGGGGGGTGTATTCGGTGGTGTGATTGGCTTAATTTCGGCGGCAATTACGTTGTAAACCGGACAAGTCTATCGGGTTGCTCTTTCTCTAACATTCAACAAAAATGGAAGCTTATTTTGGCTTCCATTTTTTATATCTAAATAACCTTGGTAAGGCGAAAGCAGACCACTATTTTAGAGTTGCCAACAACTCAGGATTCACACCGAAACCCTTTTTATGCTCTTCAATCACGACTTCACTGCGTGTTTGAATGACACCAGGCAAGGTACCTAACTTTGTTGCCATAAACGCTTGGTACGCCTTCATGTCTTTCACTCGAACCTTGATCATGGTGTCAAAGTCACCCGACAGTGAGTAACACTCTTCCACCTCAGGCATCAATTCAACCGCTTGAGCAAATTTGTCGAAGATCGAAAAGCTAGTCTGGTCGAGACGGATATGGATAAAGACTTGAACATCGAGTCCCAACTTTTCTGAACAAAGCTCAGCATGATAGCCCGTGATGTAGCCCTCCTTCTCCAATCGCTTCAATCTATCAGAGCAAGGTGAAGTCGTTAAGTTGACCTGCTTTGCCAACTCAACGACAGGCAAACGCCCTTTCATATGCAGAATTCTTAGTATCTCTTTATCGATACGATCGAGTTGATGCTGAGACATAACATTCCTTAAACATTCTAAGTTCCGCTCAGTATATTCCATACCAAGAGCAATCGAAGAAAACTTCGCTCACACATTTAGAAAACTAAACGTACCATTCCTATTCACGCTAAATATAAATCAACAAACAACGATAGCAACTCTTATAAATCAAACTCTAATTATTAACAAATTATTATAGAAATGACCCGATTAACAAACAAGTTGAGCCAGAAACGAAAGAAAGGACATAGGTCAATGTGAATAATAGAATTATCAAAGAGAAAGGATGACTCTATTATGAAAACGCAAGAACTCGCATATAAACCTTACGGTATTGGTTCATGGACACACGTAACGGTATCAAAAGATGTTGCTCAAGCACTAGCAAGTGAATACTCAAACTATGGATGGGAAGTGAAGATTGATGGCAATGCCATTGAAGCTGAGCTTGCACTCAAGGCTGCTTAGAAACACAAAAACCTCCTAGCACGGAGGTTTTTTGAATCAAGTTAGTAAGCACTTACTATGAGTTAGGCTAGGCCAACTTGGGGAACAGCACTTCCAGTTTCGCAACGACAATTGCACGTGCGGCAGAAGTGCTGAGTTTCCATATCGTAGTACAGGTTTCCACTAAATAGTTTTGACGTCCATTGCATCATACGGCCAGAAGCTGTCTCGGGCTCTGATTCACAACGTTTCATTATAGACTTATGTAGTGTTGTTTTTTTACATCCTTTGCAATAGAGATCAGGCATACCTTTGTCCTATAGGTCTTTAGTGGTTACTGACAATTGACACATCATGTCCAATTCAGTTCAACAATTCACCGAGCTAATGACAAAAGTGAGCGCTAAGTTCAAAAAACAGCCAATTTCCCCTTTGTTTTTTGATATCAAGCGTCATCAAGATCCTTCTTCTATTTATCCCCCCCCCCCTTTAATCACTCGGTTTCGATTTACATTGTAAAACCCGATAACGGCAGTACTTCACCCGAATTTGAAATAAGACAAAAGTCGCACCCACATAAAAAACTCAGCTTTTAATGATCACAAAAAACATATTGATCGAGCACGAAGCAATAAACACCAATATTGATAAGGAACACTAGGGTCACGTCATGGAGAATTGCGGGGGCAATGAAGAGACATGTACAACTGACACAAGCTGTTTGAGATGATGGAGCCAAGTGCCCATCAAAAGAGTTTGGAGTCATTGAAGATAGACCAGCACGAGGTCGAAAGCATTAGGAAATGGTCAAAAAAATAGAGCCACCGAAGTGACTCTATTGTTTTTATCAATTGGTTGTTGCCAATGTTCTTAGCTAATTTACATCTGCTTTACAATGTAAATTAGTCTAGCTCAACTAGGTTCTTCTCGAACTCAGCATGTTGCTTCTTAACTTCATCTTCTGGCTCGCCAGTAATCAAGCTAACCACAACGATAGAAATCGTTGATAGGATGATTCCCGGTACGATCTCGTACACATCGAACCAACCGCCCGTGAACTGCTTCCAAAGAACAATCGTAACACCACCAACCACGATACCCGCTAGAGCGCCGTTACGGTTCATACGAGACCAGTACAGGCTCAATACGATAGCTGGACCAAATGCAGCACCAAAACCAGCCCATGCGTAAGATACAAGGCCAAGTACTGAACTGTCTGGCGTCATCGCTAACACAAGAGCAATCAGAGAGATTAGGATAACCGCGAAGCGGCCTACACGAACGATCTCTTCAGACGTCGCATCTTTCTTAAGCACTTGCTTGTACAAGTCTTCTGCCATTGCAGATGAAGAAACAAGAAGTTGTGAATCCGCAGTACTCATGATTGCCGCTAGGATTGCAGCAAGTAGGATACCTGCGATTACTGGGTGGAACATCGCGTTCACAAGAAGCATGAAGATCTTCTCGCCATCGTCTAGCTTAGGTGCGCCAGAGTTCGTCACGTAGATTAGACCAACAAGACCCACCAGCATTGCACCAATCATAGACAGTGCAGTCCATACCACCGCGATACGACGCGCTGTTGTTAGGTCTTTATTGCTACGTGTTGCTTTGAAACGAGCAAGGATATGTGGCTGACCGAAGTAACCTAGACCCCATGCCGCTAGCGAGATGATCGCGATAGCAGAAAGTGGCTCACCTTTCACATCATTCCATAGCGTGAGAAGCTCTGGGTTGATGTTGTGAAGATCAGTCGATAGCTGACCAAGACCACCGTTCATCGCTGCGATTGGTACAATCAATAGCGCAGCAGACATCAGCAGACCTTGAACCAAATCCGTCCAAGATACCGCAAGGAAACCACCAAATAGCGTGTAAGAAACCACACATACTGTACCGATGATTACCGCTGTTGTGTAATCTAGGCCGAATACTGTTTCAAACAATTTACCACCTGCTACCAAGCCAGAACTTGTGTAGAAAAGGAAGAATAAAAGGATAAAGAAAGCAGAAATTGTTTGGATCAGCTTAGAATTATCATTGAAACGACGAGATAGGAACTCAGGTAGCGTCAGTGACTCTGTTGTAATGCTGTAAGTACGCAGACGCTTAGCACTGATTAACCAGTTCGCCCAAGTACCAACTAGCAGGCCACCAGCAAGCCAGAATGCTTCAAAACCAGCAGCATAAGCGTAACCCGGTAGACCAAGTAGTAGCCAACCACTCATGTCTGATGCACCAGCAGAAAGTGCAGCAGGCCATGGGCCTAGCGAACGACCACCTAGGAAGTAGTCTGTCGAGCTAGAAGTACGTTTGTAAGCAATAACACCGATTGCCAGCATCATAATTAGATACGCAATGAACGTCGTCGTTATTGCAAAACTGTTTTCTATCATTTGATAGTCCTCATTTGTAAAAAGCCTTCCATGCCTAATTCAATGCAAGACACTCACCGTAAAGGCAAGCGAGTGCATTGAGTTAGGTATTGAGGCTCCAAGGCACTATGAGTTAAATCCAAAGATGGTGAAACCAACAATGGAGAAAACAAAAGTGCTTAGAGCCAATGTTACTGAAGGTTAGTGAGCTTCGCTTCCAAGTTCGAGCAAGGTCGCGTTACCGCCCACGGCTGTTATATTTATAGTTCGCGTGCGTTCGGTAATGAAGCGCAGCGATAGGTGTGGATCATTAGCAACATTCATTGCCGTCAGATCCGTTTCAGCGACTAAACCGACGATTGCACCGTCACGCTTAGCAAGCTGCAAATTGATAGCTTGTGCCGTTTGTGAATTACCCACATAACCTGCACTTCGTACATCGCAAGACAGCAGCTGTTGAGCAGCGTCATACGAGGCAACCTGTACTAAGTTAGTTGGCAAATTCGCTTGTTTCGCGGCATCAGCAATTAAGGTGTTGAACTGTACGTCATCACTGCACAATTGAACGCTGTTACCTGCCAATAGTGCTGCAGTAATCATCGCTGTTGCGGTTTGCAGTGCCGACACTTTCTGTTCGCAATCATCAACAATTACCAAAGCCACACCGCGGCCGGCAGCGTACAACTCATTGGTTTCACCCGTAGGACCCGCCATGAGGTGATGCTCAGAAAGCAGCGCAGACGCTTGCTCTAAATGATAAGTTGCCACTGCCGCCAAAGGCGCAGATTGACTTTCGATCTCTGATTTGAATGAAAGTACCTGAGCACTCTTATGATCAAAGTCGGTAAGATTCCATTGTTCCCACGCTAACAAAGCATCAGAAAAACCTGTCACTTGATGAACCATGATACTGCTCCTTATGCCTTGTCTTGTAATTGAGAGAAATGAACATCAGTAAAGCGATATAGGTAGTGAGGACCACCCGCTTTAGGGCCAGTACCCGACAAGCCTTGACCACCAAATGGTTGAACCCCAACAACAGCGCCCACTTGGTCACGGTTGATGTAGCAGTTACCCACACGAACGTGTTTTTCGATCCAACGGTAAGTTGTTTCGTTACGGCTGTGGATACCCATGGTTAAACCAAAACCAGTTTGGTTAATTTGATCAACCACTTGCGCCAGTTCACTCGCTTTGAAACGAACAATGTGCAGCACAGGGCCAAACTGTTCTTCTTTCAAACAACTGATGTCATCAATTTCAAACGCACTTGGTGGGACAAAGTCACCATGTTCACAATCCGTACCTAGAGAAAGTTGAGCCACCTTCTTCTGGGTATTGGTCATGTTTTCTAAGTGAGCCAACAACTTCTGTTTCGCATTTTGGTCGATAACAGGGCCAACATCCGTTTTATGAAGATGCGGGATACCAACACTCAGTTCGTCCATTGCACCGTGAATCAATCCAACCACGCGGTCTGCAATGTCTTCTTGGATGTAAAGCACACGCAGTGCAGAACAACGTTGGCCTGCAGAAGCAAACGCAGAACGAATCACATCACGAACCACCTGTTCAGGCAGTGCGGTACTGTCGACGATCATTGCGTTCTGACCACCCGTTTCCGCGATAAACGGAACCGGTTTAGCATTGCGACTTGCCAGTGACACGTTGATACGTTGTGCCGTTGGTGTTGAGCCCGTAAAGGCAACGCCCGCAATCGCATCATGGCTGGTTAGTGCACTGCCGATCTCAGCACCGCGACCTGGTAGTAACTGAATCGTGCCAGCAGGGAAGCCTGCTTCATTCATCAGTTCAACCGCGCGAGCTGCAATCAAGCTTGTTTGCTCAGCAGGTTTCGCCACAACCGTGTTACCCGCGACTAGTGCAGCTGTAATTTGGCCAAGGAAGATCGCCAATGGGAAGTTCCAAGGGCTGATACAAACGAACACACCACGACCTTGTCGAGAGGCGATTCGTGTTTGGCCATCAAAACCTTTTAGTTCGAAACCTTGCAGATTATCAGCTTGCTTTGCGTAGTAACGACAGAAGTCGACCGCTTCACGCACTTCATCAATACTGTCGTGAATAGTCTTACCCGCTTCTTGATGACAAATTGCCACCAGCTCAGCTAGGTTCTCTTCCATCAGATCAGCCAGCTTCTCAAGCGCAGCGGCCTTAGTTTCAACCGAAGTTGCATTCCAATCAGCAAATGCTGCGTCTGCACCAGTGATCGCTGCGGAAACATGATCAAGGTTAGCGAAAGCCACCTGACCGACATTAATACGACGATCGTAAGGTGCCGTGACTTGTTCAACGTTCTGATCAGCCTTGATCATGCTTTCGGCAAAAGATTCACCGTTGATCACAGGTCCAGCAGTCCATTGATTGTTAAGGAAAGACTTAACCTGCTCTTCGAATTGATGAGCTTCACTTTCGATATCAATGTTCACACCGTAAGAGTTCTTACGCTCAGGGAATACCGCTGGCGGCAGAGGAATCTTAGTGTTGTTCAGCGTATCGAACGCAAGAAGCATATCGACTGGGTGTTGAGTCAGCTCTGCCACTGGGCAGCGAGCATCAACCAATCGGTGTACAAACGAGCTGTTTGCACCGTTCTCTAGCAGACGACGTACTAGGTATGGCAGTAGATCTTTATGGCTACCAACTGGCGCGTAGATACGTACCGACTGTTGGTAAGCTTCCATTGCATTGTTATAAAGTGAATCACCCATGCCGTGTAAGCGTTGGAATTCAAAGTCTTTATGATCGGTCATCACTGCAATAGCAGAAACCGTATGAGCATTGTGGCTCGCAAACTGCGGGAAGATATTGCCACGAACGCTTGGGCTCAATAGGTAACGCGCACATGCAAGGTAAGCTACGTCTGTCGCTTCTTTACGTGTGTAAACTGGGTAATCAGTAAAGCCAGCTTGTTGCGACCATTTGATTTCGCTGTCCCAGTAAGCACCTTTAACTAAGCGAAGCGGGATCAAATCACCCTGCTCTTTCGCTAGGCGGTTTAGCCATACTAGAACCGGAAGTGCACGCTTTGAGTAAGCTTGAATAACCAGACCAAATTTACCCCAACCTTTTACAAGATCAGTGCGGTACAGTTTTTCGAATAATTTAAGAGAAAGCTCTAGGCGATCCGCTTCTTCCGCATCAATCGTAATTGCAACATCGAGCTCTACTGCACGGCGCAATAGCTGCTCTAGCGTGTCGCAAAGTTCAGTCAGTACGCGGTCTTCGTTCGCCACTTCATAACGTGGGTGAAGCGCAGAAAGCTTGATAGATACCGATGGCGCAGGGCTCGATTTTGAAGAGACATACGTGTCTCGACCTACAGCTTCAATCGCCATTAGGTAATCTTTGAAGTATTTGTTTGCGTCAGCTGTAGTCAGTGCCGCTTCACCTAGCATGTCGTATGAGTAGGTAAAACCTTTGTCACGCATAGACTTACCGTTCTTCTGCGCTTCAGCAATGCTGCGACCAAGAACGAATTGGTGACCCATCACCTTCATCGCTTGGTGCATCGCTTTACGAATCACAGGCTCAGAAAGCTTGTTCACTAAACGGTTAACCGCTTGACCTGCACTCTGCTCTTTAGATGAAAGTCCAACCACCTTGCCCGTTAACATTAGGCCCCAAGTGGATGCGTTCACAAACACCGAATCAGAATTCTTAAGGTGAGACTTCCAGTCCGCAACGCTCAGTTTGTCGCGAATCAGTGCATCAGCTGTTGCTGAATCAGGAATACGCATCAAGGCTTCCGCCAGACACATCAGCAAGATGCCCTCTTGAGTATCTAAGCTGTATTCAAGCAACAGTGCATCGATCATCTGGATAGAAGTCTTATCCGCACGGATAGCCTCGATCAATGATGTCGTTTTCTCTGTGATTTGCTGCTTTTCAGACTCAGAAGGGGTAGCTAGTGGCAGAAGTTGCTCTAGCCATTGGGTTTCATCCACCATATATAATGGTGAGATAAGCGACCATAGATCAGCAAGCGACTGCTCATTGAATTCTGGCTTTAACACATCGGTAGCTGTAAACATGCGTTTTCCTTAATCTCACACCCGGAATTAGCCCGGGGATCTCTACAATGGCTGCAGTGTATTTAGAGTATATAAGGATTACTTGTCAAAAACTCCGAGTTTTTTGCTAAAAACTCGCTTTATTAACAAAACAAACACAACGTCACATATGAAACTTTAAAATAATATGCCGTTTTGTTTCACTATTTAACAGAAATTTTCTTTTTGTATTGGGATGGTGACATGCCTTGAAGACGTGAAAAGGTGTGAGTAAAGGAGGATTGACCGGAGAAACCAGCAAGTTCTGCAACCTGACCAAGGCTCAGATTACCTTGTTCGATCAAGCGGCGAGAGCGGTCGATACGCTTACCTAATACATACTGGTGAGGGGTAATACCCATCTGCTCTTTGAACAACATATGAAACTGGCTTTCACCCAAAAACACACTGCCTGCCAGCTGGGCAACCGAGATCTTATTCGCGAGGTGTTGCTCAATGTAGCGATCCAGAGCTTCAAGATCGAAACGCGAATCTTTGATTGAGGTTTCAAACGCCGAGATGTGTCTTTGCATCAGTGCAATCACCGTATCATTACAGGCACGGCTTAATAGCAGATCATCAGGGCTTGCCTGCATCTCTTGCACCAACATATGGATAAGCTTTTGAATTTGCGCGTCTAATTGGAAGTAGACGTTAGAAGACTCGAGCTGATTAATCTTCTCTAACATCAGAGGGTCGTCGTCACTTGGCACAGGCATGTTGAGCACTAGGATATCCGACTGACCGACCACACCACCGAAAGCATGATCAGAGCTTGCTGTCACCACACATCCTTGGCCGGGACCGACAAGATTGCCCTTACCACTGACTTCAAATTCCGCCTGACCTTTTAGACCGATCACCACCTGAGAATAATGGTGCTCGTGGCAATCCATATGCGATGGCAAAGTAATGATCTCTGCGGGACGAGGGCCAGTAAGGCCTAGCGGAGACAAGTCTAGGTTTGGAAAGGGTAAAGGTTTTGGCATGACAGCAAAATACTCAAGTCAACATAGTAAGAATAATACTCTGAAATCTGCACAAGATGAATTTGTAAATGATCATGAGAGTCATTTCCTGACCTCAAAGAAAAGATCATCACTGCGATCCTCTTGATCATGCCTCCGGAAAGATGATCAAGAGTGTACAAACTACGGGCATTGTAAAACCAATCGTTCCGACGAGTTTAGGGACTTCA
>NZ_JBGONY010000023.1:22181-66607 GCF_041439375.1 Vibrio crassostreae
ACACAAGCAATCACACAAGCAATCACACAAGCAATCACACAAGCAATCACACAAGCAATCACACAAGCACGAAAATCATGTCATAAATAAATGCTTCATAGCACCAACATAATGAATAAATTTTCTTATATAGCTCAAATAATTCGCTTTCAACTTGTAAAAAGTGTATCCGAAGTACCGAAACTTGGCTTTTGAGTAGATTGAAATGCAATAAAACGGTATAAAGACGGGTACTGTGTTAATTGCTAATAACTAGTGACTGACAACTAGGAAGTAGACACTTTATTAACGAGCCAATTTCAATCTATAAGTTGCAGGGACCTATGACTAACTTTCGAATTTCAGCGCTTTTACTTGCGCTATCCCCTCTTTGGGTATCTGCATCGGTATCAGCTGAAGAACTGAATCAAGTCGATCCTGTTTCAGCTATCGATGCAAAGCTAACAGAGAAAAACTCAGATATTGAGCGTATTTCAGCAACCAAAGTATCGGCGACCGAAAACCTAAAACAACTACAGAACAAAAACAGTAAGTTGTTACGCGAAGGTGAAGAACTTAAGGCAAAACGTAACAGAGCTAAGTCTGTACTCGACAAACAGTACAGTCGCTTACTTGAAGATCCCGAAACAGATTTGGTCTCTTTCCAGAAAAGTTACCAAGATGCCTGGGCTGCGGTTAAAGATAATCAATCGGCTCAGCTAGACAATGAACAAGCAATCAACGAGAGCGAAATTCACCTTTCTCAAATCAAACAAAAGCAAGCTCGCCTAAACAATGAGCTGGCTAATTTGAGAGAATCAAAAGTTGAAGCTCGTGTTAAACGTATTGCAACAGAACTGCGTGAAAGTGCGGTTCTTGAAACCAGCTACACCACTACATGTGCATCAACAATGACACTGGGTGAGTGTACTGCTCAAGGTAAATACCTAACCAATCAAAAAGCCGTGCAGACGTTCAAGAGTCAGTTACTTGAGCAGCTCACAGAAAGTACGTTGGCGAAGCAAAACTTGCAGGGTGTTCAATTGAATATCCATGTTCAAGACAGCCAAGCAATCAAGAGTGGCTTCTCTGGTAACAACTCTTACTTCATGCAAATGCAGGCTCAGCTTCAAGCAAAACCTGAAGCGGTTGCTGCGTGTAACTTATTGAACGTTTCAACGCGCTACTGTTTAACGGGCAGTGACGCAGCAGTCGTTAAGAAGAGTGACAAACAGTGGGCTAACGTGACGGTACGTTCTGATCAGTACAACGACTCAGTAACGATCAACGGAATTAAATATGGCAGTACACCTCTTGAGGTTGCGCTACCAAGTGGTCGTCACCAAGTAACCATTTCAAAACAAGGTTACGAGTCTTACAACCGCACAGTTACCATCAACGGCAGCGACACGATTTGGGTTAAGCTTCTTCCTAGCAAGGAAAGCTAAACACCCTTTCTACATAGAGCTGAGACGATACAAAACGCTCAGTGCTATATCAGATAGCCGTGCCTATTTCACAAAGTTGAATGAATACTCGCCATTTTGTTGATAGTTATAGAAAGTAGCTGCAGACGAAATGGCGTTTTCGTTTAGAATATTCGATTAACCTAAATTACGATTGAAGTAGCCCATCATGCGCCAAGGTCTTCCTACTCTACTATTTGCACTTGCTCCCTGCCTAATGACTCCTGCTGTTTTCGCTGAGGCAACACCGCCAGCGATCGCGTCTTCTGTCACCGACATTGAAAGCTCACTATTCGAAAAGCATGCCGACTTAACGGCTGTTAAGAAGAAACTGGCTGACAAACAAAATGAAGTCGACAATCAGACGCAGCAAATGGCACGTCTAGCGAAGTTATCCGCTCAAGCAGAGCAGACACTCGCAAAGGCGAAAGCGAGTCTAGAGCAAGATTATACACGTATGATTGATGAGCCTGACTTTGATATCTCGCCAGCTCAAATTCAATTCCAAGACGCTTGGAAAACCGTAAAAGAGAGCAAGCTTACGATTTCAGGATCAGAACAGAAGCAGCAAGGCTTGGTGATGGAACTTGAGGCTATCCAGGCCGAAAAAGCGGCGGTACAAGCTTCAATCGCAAACCTGAACCAAGACAAGCTAAGAGCAAGGGCAGAGCGACTAAGAAACGAGATCACTCAGACGGAAGAGCAGACCGTTAGTTTTACTAACCGTTGCAGCAGCGATATGACACTGGCGCAGTGTTCAGATCAAACGGTGACCTTAGCACTTCAAAAAGCGGTAAAACAGTTCCAGCACAGCTTGGTAGACAACGCGACTGAATCGAACACAGTGAAAGAGCACCTTGCGTCTGCTTCTCTGAATATTCACGTTCTGCAACACAAAGTAAAATCCTCTGGCTTCTCTGAAGATAACCGTTACCGAGCGGTAATTGCGGCGAACCTAGAAGCTCGCCCAGATAAGAACACTCCTTGCCGGCTACTTGGTATTCAGTCATCAAACTGTTTCACGCAAAGCGAGCAACAAACCAACGACCAGCAAAAAGAAGTCGCTTGGGTTAACTTGGTGGTGCGTTCAAATCAATACAACGACAATGTTTCTATCAACGGCGTGAACTATGGCAGCACACCGGTTGAAGTGATGTTACCTACGGGCCAACACATGGTCACGATCGAAAAAGAAGGCTACCTTTCTTTCCACCAAGAGTTGAAGATAGCCCGCGATCACAACCTACGAGCGGTATTACAAGCCAAGCAGAACTCATTGAATGTCGGTACCAAGTTTGCCGATCCGATGGGGAACGACATTCAAAGCCCTGAAATGATTGTTGTCGGCTCTGGTCGCTACCTACTAGGTGAAAACAATGCACAACAAGTGACGATCAAACAGCCGTTTGCATTAGCAGCAACACCAACCCGTGTTCAAGACTTTAGAGCATTTATTAAAAGCACAGGCTACCAGACAGACGCGGAGCTGATGAACACATGCGATACGTTCGTCAATGCAGAAATCACAACTGTTTCAGACAATGACTGGCAAAACCCTGGCTTTAAACAAGCAGATAGCTCACCCGTTGTATGTGTCAGCCAGAACGATGCAAAAGCTTATACTCGTTGGTTGTCTAAAAACACAGGTTTCACTTACCGTTTACCAACGCCACAAGAGTGGGAAGCCGCAGCAAGAGCTGGCCAAAACACCAATTTCTGGTGGGGCAACGAATTCAGCTCTGGCAAGGCCAATACAGGTTGGGCAGGCACACCTTGGTCAAACGTAAGCACCTCCCCGGTTAAGTCATTCTTACCAACCCCTACTGGTTTCTACGACATGGTGGGTAATGTATGGGAATGGACAACCATTCAGAAAGGCCTAGCGAAGGGTGGCGCGTGGAGCTTCTCTCCAGAAGAAGCGAAAGTGTATAACGAACTGAACGTTGCACCTTCAACCGCAGCCAACTACCTAGGATTCCGAGTATTGCGAGAGCTGTAAGCTCTCCATTAGGTTCTGAAATTTTGAAATATTTACTCTAGGTTCTCAATTCTCACATTGAGCAGCATTTATAGGGGAATTCCCCCCTTATGCATTAGCACTCCTAGGAGTAGATTCGTCGATAGAGTAGTAAGTCACTCTGGGTATCAAATTGATACCTCAGTTTAATTTACCTGACCCTCGTAAATTAGACTGAAAATCTTCTACATGTCGACAAGGCATATCTTGTCTTTAGCCAGCCCCTCTTCAGGCTGGCTTTTTTTTGCCTATTTATCACTCTTTATGCCTACCCATCCTACGTAATTGAAGTAGTTCGTCAGCAATCCGTTTAACTGTCATTCACCCCTTATTTTTCGCACGGACTACAAACTCTAATTGCCATTGCAGCACTATAAGAAACTGATATCATTACCACACCTCAGCTTACGAGATAAAAAATTGCCCGAACCACTCAACTCCATACATCGTTCTTTATTCGAACAACTTCCAGGCTGCTGGGGCTGCAAAGATACTGACTCGATCTTTGTGTACGCCAATCTTGCTTACAACCAGTTAATTGGCTTAAAACCCGATGAGACTTGTACTGGCTTGACCGACTTCGATATGCCCAGTCAAACTATTGAATGTGCACAGGATTTCAGAGCCCAAGACAAACATGTGATGGATACACACAGCACCCTTAAGATCCTCGATATTCACCCTTATCCAGACGGACGCTGGCATGCCCATATTTTTACCAAAACCCCTTGGCTTGATGATAATGACAATGTCCAAGGCACTATCTTCTATGGGCAAGAGCTCACTGATACTGCAATCTTAGAGGTCGGTCATTGGGTTTGTCAGGCAACAGGAGCGAAAGGTAATCAAGCATCACTTGCGGGATCAGAGCCGCGTGTGTCTAAGCTGCAAAAGCGGCTGACCTCTAGAGAATCAGAAGTGCTGTTCTTACTGCTTTACGGAAAAAAACCTCAATACATAGCGTCTACGTTAAACATTTCAATCAAAACGGTCGAAGGTCATGTCGCGAGATTGAAGCAGAAATTCGACGCTCGCAGTAAAAGCCAATTGATTGAATATGCATTGGACTCGGGGTTAGGCTCAGTGATCCCAGAAACTCTGCTCAAAAAACAGATCTCCGTTGTTCTGCACAGTGACTAGTTAAGTAATTGAAGGCCAGTTGGTTATTGGTTTGACAAGAGTGCAGACAAAAAAATGCCGTTGATTAGATAAGTATCATCAACGGCACTTTTGGATCTATTAAGCAGCTAAGCGATCAAGCAACCTAAGGCGCTAGTCGATCAATATCCCAGCTGTCGTCTTGGCGTGAGAACAAGAAACGGTCGTGCAAGCGGTGTTCGCCACCCTGCCAAAACTCAATGCTATCCACACGTACGCGAAAGCCACCCCAGAAAGAAGGCACAGGAATCTCGCCTTTGGCAAACTTCTGTTTAAGCTCTAGATACTTACCTTCTAGAATCCCACGCGCTGAGATGCGGCTACTCTGCTTACTTGCAATCGCGGCCAACTGGCTCTCTTTTGGACGTGACGAGAAATACTTCATATTTTCCATAGCTGTCAGCTTTTCAGCCGTGCCCGTAATATGAACTTGTCGCTCAAGTGGATGCCAAGGGAAGTGCAAACTGATTTTGCTGTTGTGCTCAAGTTGGTGCGCTTTACGGCTACCTAGGTTGGTGTAAAAAACGAAACCGTCTTTATCAACATTCTTCAGCAGAACAATTCGTTGGAATGGCTGACCATTTTCATCAACCGTAGCAACTGTCATGGCAGTAGGGTCCGTCAACTTCGCTTCAATGGCTTGCTCTAGCCATAGATTGAATTGCTCAATAGGGTCTGCGGCCAAGTCTTTGCGTCTCAATCCACCCTTAGCGTATTCGCGACGAATATCTGTCAGTTCCATTTGGTTGCTCCTTTCAATTTTTTTGTGATTTTGCGCTGTAATCCTTTGAAACACAAGTCTCAGTCATAGTTTTGTCTCACTGAAGATGCTCTGTGTTAACAAGATCTCGGTACTCTCTCCATCATATTGATAATCTTTACACAAACCGATGACAAGCTGAGAACCGAGTGACCAAAATACTGCCTAACCTAATGACTCCCTTTGTTTTATTCTCATTGCTATTGGGAGCTGCAGGACTGACTGCTACTCATTTTTTGGCCGGTCAATTCCAAGAAAAAATCGTCACTCAGCAACTCAATGAAGCAGCTAATAAAGCCAATCTACAAATCGATTCTGAACTGGATAAATTCAAACAGATCCCTGATTTACTCAGTCATGACCCGCGCCTACTCTCTTATTTTGACTCCTCACCAAAAGCAGACAAAATTTCCGCTGCGCAGCTCAATCAATTGCTGTTTGAGTGGTCGAATCAAAGCCAGGCCGACACCATCTATATTCATGACCCAAGCGGGACTGTGATCGCATCAAGTAATTACCAAAAGCCACGTACCTTTGTTGGTCAAAATTTCTCGTTTCGTCCCTATTTTGCTTCTGCAATTCAAGGCAATAACACGCACTATGTCGCGCTGGGTGCCCGATCTAATGTACGCGGTTACTTTTTATCGTCACCGTTGTATCTAGAAAGTGATATTGTCGGGGTGATCACCGTAAAAGTAAGCTTAGAGAACCTCGAAAACATCCTAACCAGCGACGAATTTGAGATTGTGGTACTCGACTCTAACCAAGTGGTATTTCTATCAAGCCAAGCTCCGTGGCTTTACCATTCATTGTTGCCACTAACGCAGCAACAACAAACGGATATCGCAATTCAACGCCAATACGGTCAAAGCGAAATTTCGATCATCGAAGCCTTTCGCTCTTCAAGCTCTCAGTCAGAAGCTAGCAACGCCAATCAACCTAATACAAATCGATCTAGCAACCTTCAATCAAACGAAATCCGAAAAGAACTCACCGCTAACCAATTATTTAAACTCGGGACTTTTAATCTTTACCCTGCAACGGTCAGCAACAACCAGTACCAAGTCGTCGCCCTAAAAGAGACCAGAGCTGAGCTTATTAAGGTCTTGCAGATCGATGTCATCTTCGTGGTGATTTACAGCTTGGTGATGCTCATCGCTTGGTCGTGGCGCCAGACTTATCTCGCGAAAGTGGCGTTGACCCGACTCAACCAAAACCTAGAGCAAACCGTTGATAAACGTACTCACTACTTGAAGCAATCCAATCAACAGCTGCAACAAACCATCTTTCAATACCAAGAGTCGCAGTTGAAGTTGAAACAGACAGAACAAGAGCTGACACAAACCGCGAAACTAGCGGTACTCGGTGAGCTGTCAGCCAGCATTAACCACGAAATCAACCAACCACTTGCAGCGCTGCGAACCTACAGTGAGAACAGCTTAAAACTACTTGAGATGGAACGAACCGATTTGGTGAAGAACAATCTTGAGAAAATGATTGGCCTCAACAACACCATTACCGACATCATCGCGCGACTCAAAGTCTTTACTCGCAAAGTCACTAAACAAGAACATCATGTGGCCAACCTACACCAAGCGGTCAACAATGCCACCAGTATTCTCAGTGCGCTGATGATCAAGCAAGGCATTACACTTAGGTTAAGCACGGTGCCCGATGACATCAACATTGCGATTCATCCAACCGAACTTGAGCAAGTACTGGTCAATCTGATTCACAACGCGATTCAAGCGCTTCAACAGCAAGTTCTTGAACAGAAAATCTTGCAGGAGCAACAAAACCTGGAAAACGTTGACCAACAGGCTAACCCACAGATAGGCATCGAATGGCAACTGCATCATAACTTTTGTCAGCTGATCATTTGGGACAACGGAATTGGCATGCAGGATGACAAACTAGAACAGCTGTTCGACCCGTTTTTTACGACTAAACCGGAAGGCTTAGGGTTAGGGCTTTCAATATCGAAACGGATTATTGAAGCGTATCACGGCACGATCAGCGTAAACCGGTTAGAGCCTTCAGGCATGGTATTCTCGCTAAACATCCCGTTATATAACGATAAAAGCTAACGCGCCGTTGTTAACATTGATTAGAAAACGAATTTCACATACTGCTAAGGACTCGACTTTTGCACTCTATGCCTAAACTCTATTTTGTCGACGATGAACCTGCGATTCGCGACTCAGTAGAACAAGCCATGCTCATTGAAGGCATCGATATCGTCTGCTTTCCCAACGCTATTGAGGCATTAAAGAAAATAGATACGTCGCAAGCCGGAATTGTCATCACCGATATTCACATGCCGGTGATGGATGGCATTCAATTAACGCAAAAATTACTGAGCCAAAATCCTCATTTTCAGGTCATCGTACTTACCGGGCATGGTGACGTACAAACAGCAGTATCTGCGATGAAAGCCGGCGCTTATGACTTTCTGGAAAAGCCATTTGTGGTCGATGCCCTACTCACTGCCGTTAAGAAAGCCGCGGATAAACTCGCACTAGTTGAAGAGAACAACCTATTGCGTAAAGAGTTGGCAATGCAAAATCAAGTTGGCCCAAAACTGATTGGTCAATCACCATCAATGCAGGCATTACGCCGAGAGTTGATCACCCTAGATACCAAAACCAACCCACTTTTATTATTTGTTGGTGATTTAGGAACGGGGAAAAGGGTCACAGCACAATACACCCATGATCTACACAGTCATCAAACTGCGGAGCTTTGCCCTGTCGCAGCATTTAATTTGCCTCGCAGTGACGAAGCGACATTTCATCAATTTGTTTTGCAACTGTTTTTGAAGCATCAAGGTGGAACACTCTATATCCATGAGACAGAAGCATTAACTCAGGATCAATGGCTGTGGTTCGCCAATCTAAAACCGACTCTACTTCGTGAAAACTCATGCAAGACCAATGCAACTTGTATCATTATCGCAAGCACAATAGTTCCTACTACAATTATAAGTGAGTTCCGCCGATTTGATTTACTAACCTTGGCGCAACGAACCGAAGATATTGGCTCTTTGTTTAAGCACTTTGCTCGTGGTGCAGCAAGTCGATATCAACTACCTCCGCCCGTCATTACAGAAAAAGAGATTCAACGACTCATCGCGACTCATTGGACAGAGAACATTCGTCAGCTTCGCCAACATGCCGAACTCAGAGTGCTGACTCAAATCAAACAGCCATCACTCGATAGCGATACTAATGAGCAGAGCGACGAAAATGAACTTGATGTGAGCATTGAGGTACAACAACTATCGTTAAACCAACGTACCGATAGCTTTGAACAAATTATCTTGATTGAGGCACTACATCGCCATCAAGGTCGTTTAAAAGAAGTACAACAAGAGCTGCAGGTGTCGCGAAAAACACTGTATGACAAACTAAGAAAGCACCAGCTCGATAAAACCGATTTCAAAAACCGATAAATCTTAAAAAATATATAAATTCAAAGATTTAAAGGAACAAAATCTTAACATTTATCAGAAGTAAGAATACACTCAATAGGCTTGCACTTTTATTTAGCGAACAAGGACTGTTATGAGTCAGAAAAATTTCAGCAAATTGAACGAGACCGAGCTTGAGTATGTCGATGATAAAACAGCAGCACTGCTCCTCAATACGCCCACCAGTGCGCGTATTATGTTGTGGGTAATCGTTCTGTTTTTTGTTGCTGCTATTGGGTGGTCTGCTTGGGCTGAGATCGACAAAGTCACTGTTGGTCAAGGCAAAGTGATCCCTTCCTCTCAAATCCAAGTGGTGCAAAACCTTGAAGGGGGATTGGTTAAAGAGATCTTGGTTAAAGAAGGTCAACGCGTTCAAAAAGGTCAACAGCTACTGTTAATCGATGACACTCGTTTTCGCTCGGATTTTCGCGAACGTGAGCAACAAGTGGCCAACTTAACCGCCAGCGTCTTAATGCTTTCAGCCTCATTAACCAGTGTTGTTATCGACGAAGATTTCTCTGTAGCAGAGTGGAAAAAAAGTGTCTTACTCGACTACGGTAAACTGGCTTTCCCTCCAAAATTTTACGAGCTTCAACCAAAACTGGTGAATCGCCAGAAAGCAGAATATCGTCAGGATCTTAATAATCTAAAAAACCAACTTTCCGTTTTTGATCAACAAGTTGAGCAGAAACAGCAAGACCTTATCGAAATTAAAGCACGTGTTCGTAACCTAAAACAAAGCTACAAGTTTGCTCGCCAAGAACTGGATATCACCAAACCTCTTGCCGATGAAGGGGTGGTACCAAGAATTGAGTTGCTCAAGCTTCAAAGACAGGTCAACGACACTCGCCGAGAAATGACCTCAAGCGAACTCAAAATACCTCTTCTACGCTCGGCAATCAAAGAAGCTATGCTCAGCCGTATTGATGCCGCACTGAACTTCCGCTCAGAACAACAAGAAAAACTCAACCAAGCACAAGATAAGCTCTCTGCATTGACCGAATCAGCGGTTGGTCTTGAGGACAGAGTAAACCGTACCGTGGTGGTTTCTCCGGTAACTGGCACCGTTAAAACACTCGGCATTAATACTGTCGGCGGTGTTATCCAGCCGGGTATGGACATCGTTGAGATTGTACCGACAGAAGACTCGCTATTGGTTGAAGCGAAAATCGCCCCGCAAGATATCGCGTTCCTACGCCCAGAATTGACTGCCATCGTTAAATTCAGTGCCTATGACTTCACTAAATACGGTGGTCTAGAAGGCGTGTTAGAGCACATCAGTGCCGATACCACTCAAGATGAAGAAGGTAACAGCTTCTACATCGTGCGCGTGCGCACCGAAAAACACAATTTTGGACAGAACGAAGAGTTGCCAATCATTCCAGGGATGACCGCCTCTGTCGATATCATCACGGGTAAAAGAACCGTGCTGGAGTACATGTTGAAGCCACTATTAAGCGCTCAAAACAACGCACTAAAAGAGTAAGGACGTTTGATGCTTGATGACGCCTTTCAATACACAGCAAACAGACGAGAGCAGAGGCTATGAGATCTCGGATTTCTCTATTGCTGCTGGTCCTCACCTCTTTTACCTCTATGGCGCTCAATAAGAGCGACCAACGATGGATAGACGCGGTTACTGCAACCTACGGGGAAAGAGCAGGAAAACGAGTAGCAACATGGCGCTCAAATATGACGTCATACGAAGGGTTAAGTGAAAAAGAGAAGTTAGATTCGGTAAATCGATTCTTCAACCAAATGTACTTTGTCGATGACAACATACTGTGGGGAAAAAACGACTACTGGGCAACACCACTGGAGTTTCTAGGCAGTAACGCCGGTGACTGTGAAGATTTTACTATCGCAAAATACTTCTCTTTGCTTGAACTGGGCGTCCCAGATAAGAAATTACGATTAGTGTACGTAAAAGCACTTGAGTTAAACCAATTCCACATGGTGTTGGCTTACTACTCAACACCCAGTGCAGAGCCACTAATTTTAGACAACTTAAACCCTGAAATAAAACGCGGTTCTAAGCGCGGAGATCTGCGACCGATATACAGTTTCAATGGTAAAAACCTTTGGCTGATCAAGTCGGCAGCAGGCAGCGGTAAGTTAGCAGGGAAATCATCAAGACTGAGCTTATGGAACGACCTACGTTCTCGTGAGCGCAATCTAAAACTAAACAAACCCATTATCAATTACGATGAGTAGGTACAATGACTTTATATAAACAGCTTGTGGTCGGGATGGTTGCGGTATTCATACTGCTGATGACGTCAGTTTTTATGATCGAATTCAATACCACCCGTGGATACTTAGAAGAGCAGCAACGCTCTGAGGTAAGTAATACCATCAATACTGTTGGACTGGCTCTCGCCCCTTACCTAGAAGAAAAGGATAAGGTGGCAGTGGAGTCTGTTATCAACGCCCTGTTTGATGGCAGCTCTTACTCCGTCGTTCGATTGATCTTTCTTGACAGCGGTGAAGACATTCTTCGCTCATACCCTGTAAAGCCAACCGGCGTACCACAGTGGTTTACCAACCTTAACTTGTTTGAGCCTGTTCATGACCGCCGCGTAATCACCAGTGGCTGGATGCAGCTAGCAGAGGTTGAGATTGTGAGCCACCCAGGTCCGGCCTACGACCAACTTTGGCAAGCATTCATCCGCTTATTAACCATCTTTGGCACGATCTTCTTGTTAGGTTTAGTGTCTATATCTTGGATCCTCAAACGTGCCTTACGTCCGCTCTCGTTGATCATTACTAAGATGGATCAGATCGCTAAAAATCAGTTTGGCGAACCACTGGCTCGTCCGAAAACAAAAGATCTAACCTTGGTTGTCGACGGTATCAACCACATGTCGACTCAAGTTGAACTGGCATTTAAAAACCAAGCGAAAGAAGCTCAAAAGCTGCGTGAAAGAGCGTATATCGACCCTGTATCTCAGTTAGGTAACCGTGCTTACTACATGTCTCAGTTAACCCAGTGGTTAGAAGAGTCTAGCTTAGGTGGTTTAGCGGTACTAAAAGCCGAATTTATTAGTGAAGAGTACGACGAAAAAGGCTACCAAGAGGGTGATGCCTTGGTTCATCAACTGGCTGAACAGCTACAGGCTTCAATTTCATCACCAGATATCACCATCGCCCGTATTTCTAGTGACGAGTTTGGTTTCATTATGCCGAACATTGACGAAAGCGAACTTAAACTTGTCGCGGGCAGCATCGTAAATTGCATTCAAAACCTAGGTTCAGACCCTACAGGTACGGCGAATCCACACATCGCATTAGGTGTGACATACAGCAACACCCGAAAAAACAGTACCGAAATCATGTCGTTGGTTGATAACGCACTCTCAAGTGCCAAGGCGAACCGAGAGCTTGCTTACGGTTACGTAACCGCAGACGATCACGGCGCTGTGATGGGTAAACAACAATGGCGTATGTTGGTTGAAGAAGCGATCATCAACGACCTCATTACCTTCCGTCTTCAGGCTGCAAATAATGCCTTTGGTAAAACGTATCACCAAGAAGTATTCTCTGCGATTGAAAAAGATGGCGTGCGTTACGGTGCTAACCAGTACTTGTACGCACTAGAACAGCTTGAAATGAGCCACATTCTCGACCAATACGTTATCGAGAAGATGATTGAAAAACTGAATGCGAAAGAAGTAACAAGCCCTGTTGCTATCAATATTTCGCCAAGCAGTATTTCTCAACCAAGCTTCATCCGCTGGATCGGTAAGACGCTTGAACAAAATACTTCAATCGCTCACCTGTTGCACTTTGAGATTCCAGAAAACTGCTTCATCAACGTTCCGCACTACACGGCACTATTGTGTAACACCATTCGCAATGCTGAAGCGGTGTTTGGTGTCGATAACTACGGACGTAACTTCCAATCTCTGGATTACATCAACGAATACCGTCCAAGCTATGTGAAGCTAGATTACCTGTTCACACATAACCTGGATGACGAAAAACAAAAGTTCACCTTAACGTCGATCTCTAGAACCGCTCACAACCTAGGCGTCACCACCATCGCGTCTCGAATAGAAACTCAGACTCAGCTAGATATCTTGTCTGATAACTACGTAGAAGTGTTCCAAGGCTTCATTGTTGATAAATAGTTGTAAGGGTTATATCACATGCAAGATCCACTATTGAACTCACTGATCTACGTTAGCCGATATTACGGGTTAGCTAACTCGCCTGAAGCGTTGATCAATGGGCTACCATTATCAGACGGAAAGCTAACCCCTTTCCTATTCCCTCGTTCTGCAGAGCGAGCAGGATTGGTGGCGAAAGAAAACCGTTCCGACTTGGAAAAGATACCTCACCTGATTCTGCCTGCGGTTTTACTACTTAAACAAGGTGAGGCGTGCGTTCTCAACAGCATTGATTTAGAAAAGCAAGAAGCGGAAATCATTACAGCGGAAAGCGGAATGGTGCCAATCATCATTCCTGTCGAAGAACTGAAAGAACAATTCATCGGCCGCTACTTCTTGGTAAAGAAACAGTTTCGCTATGATGAACGTTCACCAGAGGTTCTAAAAACACGTAAAGGGCATTGGTTTTGGAGTACCATTTGGAAATCAAAAAACATCTACCGAGATGTGTTGATAGCCTCCATTCTGATCAATATCTTCGCGATAGCCGCGCCAATGTTCACACGCTTGGTGTATGACAAAGTCGTTCCCAACCTTGCCTTTGAAACTTTGTGGGTGCTAGCGAGTGGTATCTTTGTCGTGTTCCTATTCGATTTGCTGCTCAAATTGATGCGAAGCTACTTCATTGACGTTGCCGGTAAGAAATCCGACATCCTCATTTCTTCCAAGCTGTTTAGTAAGGTATTAGGGATTCGTATGGAAGCAAAGCCTGCTTCTGTCGGTGCTTTTGCCAAAAACTTGCAAGAGTTCGAATCAATCCGTGAGTTCTTTACCTCAGCAACCATCGGCTCGTTAATCGACTTACCATTCGCGCTGATGTTCTTGGCGTTGATTTGGTTAATGGCCGGAAACCTTGTATTTGTTCCTGTTGTCGGCGTGGTTATTCTGATCATCTATGCACTGTTAATCCAAGGTCCACTGCGTCGTACTATTGAAGAGGGCTCTCGTCTTGCTTCTCAGAAGTACGCGAACTTGATTGAAAGTTTGGCTGGGTTAGAGACGGTTAAGCTCTTCAGCGCGCAGAGTCAGTTCCAATTCCGTTGGGAAGAAGCGGTTGCGCACATGGCAAATTGGAATATCAAAAGCCGACGCATCACAGACAGCATCCAAAACACCGCCGGCTTTGTTCAGCAAAGTACTAACGTAGGTATGATCATTTTTGGTGTGTATCTCATTGCTGAAGGTGAACTGACTATGGGTGGCTTGATTGCTGCGACCATGCTGAGTGGCCGTGCGATTGGTCCTCTTGTTCAACTGTCTTTGCTTTCTACACGTTATAACCAAGCGAAATCGTCGATGACTCTGATTGAGCAAGTCATGTCGATGCCTGATGAACAAGAAGAAGGCAAACGCTACATTCATCGCCCGATTATCCAAGGTCATATCGCGTTAGACAAAGTGACGTTCCACTACCCTGACTCGCCAGTCGCTTCTATCAGAGACTTAACACTGCATATTAAACCTGGTGAAAAGGTGGCGATCATTGGCCGAATTGGTTCAGGTAAAACGACTCTAGAGCGCCTGATTATGGGCCTGTATAAGCCCACAGAAGGCCATGTTCGCATTGATGACACCGACATGGAGCAACTACATCATGTCGACGTACGACGCAATATAGGCTGTGTACCGCAAGACAGTAACCTATTCTATGGCTCAGTAAGAGACAACATTACCTTAGGTCGTCCATTGGTCGATGACCGTGATGTAATGGATGCTGCGAACCGTGCAGGTGTTACCGCTTTTACTCAGCAAGATCCAGCAGGCTTAGAACGCCAAGTGGGCGAAGGCGGTGGTTTGCTGTCTGGTGGTCAACGTCAGTCAATTGCCATTGCTAGAGCCTTCCTAGGCCGTCCTCCAGTGCTATTGATGGACGAACCGACCAGTGCGATGGATAACCGTTCAGAAATGCACATCAAGCACCAGCTTAACCAATTGCTACCAAGCGAGACGTTAATTCTGATTACACACAAAACATCGATGTTGGACATTGTCGACAGAGTGATCGTAATGGAGAAAGGCTGCATTATTGCTGACGGGCCAAAAGCGCAAGTTCTGTCAGACTTGAAGCAAGGTAAGGTAAGAGCTGCAAGTTAAAGCGCTCATGTGACTTAAAGAATCTAACTAAATCAATATCAGTGACAAGCAAAGGGGGGAGCATCAGCTCCCCCCCTTTTTTTTATTCGAATATATAGAAAACGGTTCGAACCGATCTAGTCAGAATCATTCAGATTGAGAGTCTTTCAATCACAATGAGATATCTTCTTGTTCCATCTTAAATGAACATTGAATCTCGTATTGATTGAACGAGAATACACTGCCACCATGCGTTCGCTTAGTAGTGACCGTCTCATCACCAAACTGGATCGTCACTCGGGTATACACTTTTTCATGAGCCTCTATGGTGCATTCGGCAAGGTTGGTTTCAAATTCCGCTTCGAGGGTATCCAACTGCGACTTAGTATTTTCAATGGCGAGGTTGTTCTTCTCACGTTGCTGCTCAATTTCTAGGGCTTGCTCTTCGCTTCTCTCAGCTTTCGGGCGCTTCTTAAATTCTAACTCTTGGCGGATCACACCCATGGTTTGCTCTTGAGTGTGTTTATAAGTTTCCTTCAGCTCGGCTATCTTTTGTCGGTAGCCATCGTAGCGTGCAAAACCATGTACCTTGGTTGCGGTGTCTCCCTCAACACCTAAGAACACACATTCTATCTTTCCACCGACTTTGGCTTCGCCACCACTGAGCGTGCCATGCTTTTTCAAACTGTCCATCACGATAAGATTGTTACCACAGCGAATGTCATTACTCATACTGTGCACACCAAGTCGAAGGTCACCGGCGGTTTGTAGCTCGGCATTCTGTGCGTAGCTTGCAGTAATGGAACCTTTACTGAATACCTTACAACTTTTTGGCTCACCCTCTTTGGTGGTGTGGCCGATAATACCTTTCGCGACTTTGATATCTCCCTGAGCTTGAACTTCGGCTGATTCAATAAAACCACCCACCGTGACACTTCCGGTCGCCTTGACGATCATCCCCGGCTCGATGTTGCCAGAGACAAAGACATTGCCTTTGAATTTAACGTGCCCAGTTGAGACATCGACGTTGCTGACACATAAGGCGTCATCCACTTCGATGGTTCGATCTTTAATGATGGGCAATCCAGGGTGTGAGGCGAGTAGTAGATTGGGATCTTCAGGGGAGATGTAGGTACCTTTTCCAGGCTTGATTAAACTGTCTTGTCCAGGAAGTGGTGGGATAACTCGACCTTGGACGGTAAAGCCTGCAATGCCTTTGGTTGCGGGGGTACGTTTCATTAAGTGATCATTTTGACCAACGGTAATGGTTTGTCCCAAATCTCGCATATCGATCTTGCCTTCGTCTTTATTGCGAGGCTTCAAAACTTGGCGAGTAATATCTTCAACCAAAGCGGCAAATTTTGCGTCTTTACCCTTTACGGGTTGTGTCCCCTTGGCGACTGGCTGAGTAAACTTTTCGCCCGGTTTAAGCTTGTTACTCATCATTAATGCTTTTCTGAGCGCTAACTTATTAATTCCTTTTGTTATGTGGGCTTGAGCTAAACAATGAATAATGTCGCTACCACGCAGCGCATGTCCATTATATGGCCCCGTTACCACAAGACTTGCGAGCATCTCATCATCAGATAATTCGACCGTAACATTGGCATTTCGAACTTCTGCAATCAAGATTCCTTCATAAGCTTCCCCCTTACCTTCTTTAGCAAGAGTGACAAAACGCAAAACCTCTTCTTCGAAAATAAAATAGTTTGATGCGTTCAAAGCTTCCAAGGTTGCTGGCAGCGTCTTATTATCAAAGCTTGCGTCGACCACAAACCCAGTTGGCAGACACGCCATCACTTGTTGCTTATCTTCCGACAATGTAACGATGTTATCCCACATTCGAATTGAGTATCCCTAATGACTCAGTTGTTATTCAGTCTATATAATTCGTTCTGCGCTTAGAATCACATTATTAGAATAATCAGCGTCACATCACTTACTTTCGATTCTGCAAACATGACTCATAAATAAGACTGATACATTTTATGATCGGCTTCACCTTTACAAATACATTAGTGAATTTTCCAAGATATTTCGTGCGATTGAATGTTGATACGAGGTTGGGCCAAATAGTAAAGACCAGTAGGTATAAAAGATTAGAGGCTGTAATGGAGAGATAAAACAGAAAGGCTAAAACCGGAAATCCGGGTAAAACCTGATTTCGTTATTGTGTTCCAGTTTACAGTGTAAATCCAAGATTCTAATTTACACTGTAAATCTAATTCGTAGCGGTAAGTTTATTAAAATGATGACCTGTCTATTTACACTGTAAATTTGCTAACAAAACACCGACATCTTTGCGAAACTGACTCTCTGCTTGTTTACGACCAACAAGATTAAACTGCTCGACACAAATCTCCCACTCTTTCTGTTGAACGACCTTTGCGATAAGTAAGTCAGAAACACTGGCTTCTCGATCGTTACTGAGCAGAATCAAATTCAATACGCTGAAGCTAATCGTATCATAACTATTGCCACCGTTTACGTGATTTCTAACTAATTGAGTTTCAAACTCACTCACGGTTTGTACACTCTTTGGCAGCAGTACGCGCACCATATCGGTTTCAAGGGAAGCCAAAGAACCAGAAACAAGAAAACAGAAACTACGCTCAAAATGATTTTGAATTTGTTTCAGCCAGCTTTGAGGGGATGAGTTAAGCGCCTTAACCATAAGAACCGAGTGACAGCCACTCGCCTGATCTCGCTGATGGCCGATATGCACAGCTTCGAATTCACTACTATTCCAAAACGAAATTAATTCGCTGGTCGCGCCAAAGCTTGTCGCCAAATAATCTGCTTGCTCTGTCTGTACAGCTTCCTCAGACAACCTCTCTAACATCCAACGGCCAATACCTAAACCTTGACGGCGTATCGAGACAGCAATGCGCATCACTCGAAGACAACGGCTAGTTGCCGCTTCAACAGAACCGAGCTGGTTAGCTAAAAGGACTGGAGCTAGGTGACCTTGCGGGCGACGTTTTCCAACTTGAACTTGTGCAATCAACTCTTGATCTAAACCACCCTCTTCCGTCACCAACATACAACCTAAGCATTCATCTTGCTGCCAAGCTGCGTACAACCGGATTGCTGGATTGTTGAGGTATTGCATTAAATCATTAGGAGACGTCTGGTAATGAGCTTCGACTAAAAGAGAAAAACATTGTTGGAGTTTTTGAGGATTAATAAAACAGTCTGCTTTTGACAACTCAACCAAGCAAGGTTGATTGAATGCACCATCAGAAAGTTCTTCCGACTCATCAACCGCTGGTTCACTCGGGCAAACATCATCACCAAGAAGGAAACAATCAAATAGCCAACGCTCGAGTGGGTCGTTGTTACTCCAGCGGATGGGTTGTTCAAGCTTGTAACCCTTCCATCCAGGGCGGTGCTCAGAAAGCCAAGCTTCAAACTTAATTCCAAAACCTCGTCCACTGCCTTCGTAACCATGAACTGTGGTTGAAAAAACCATGCGATGATAACTACCGACCATAGATTTAAGCATTGGGATTGGAATGGCAGCGGCTTCATCAACCAACAACAGATCGCAATCAGGCTTAGATTTAAGTAATTCATCTGGCGCGACAAATCTTAAACTTCCACCTTGATAAACAATGTGAGTCGCGTTAATTACTTCACACGTATCGAGTCGCTGTAACGCATGAGAAAATACGGGCTCAATCGCTTTCAAAGACGGAGCGGTAACAATAATATTTAAGCCCTGTCGCTCTGCCAAAAGCTGAGCAGCTGCAATACCCAGAGTTGAGCTTTTACCTCGTCCTCGGTCTGCAGTTAAAATCAGTGGGCGTTTTCGATGTCCCGTGACGACTTTCTTAACTAACTCAATCGCCGTTTTTTGCTGTTCAAATCGGTCAGTCAAATTGTCGTCATTAAGTTTTTGAGGAAGCGAATTAATCGCTTCAACCACACTCATCTGTTCGTCACTTTGCGAAATAGAAAGCAGTTTATCAAAATGTAGCTTTAACCAACGTTGACCAAAGCTCGCGCTATTTTTAGAGTCATCAACTTTTGGTGGCAACACCAACAACAGCCCGCCACCGACTAACGACCCCAGTGCAGCACTAAAACTGTTTGCATCAAACTGTTCTCTAAAATCACAAACAAGAAGTTGGCATTCGCGACCAAGAAGTTGCTGGCCCTTTTTTACTGGCGCGTAAATCGCCCCTTCAAACGAAGTACCGCCAATCTGGAAAACGGTTTGAGAATTTGCATCTTGAAGGAAAGTTGTAACAGCGGAGTTTTGCCAATCGAAATCGCCATCAAATACAACGCCATAACGGTGATCGTTGTGTTGAGCGATATTAGAAAGTGTGTGTAGAAAATTGTTGGTTGGGTTTGTCATAGTTAGTGTCCAGATTCGTCTAAACACAGTTTATCACAGCCAAATAAAAAGCCGCATATAGCGGCTTTAGAGTAGTAACGAAAAACTGTCGATTTAGTCGAGCTTCGATTGCACGAAAGCGAGGATTTCTTCCATCGTCGCATCATCAATTTTCTTAAGGTTCAACGCCAAGTTTGAACCCTTACGGCTGTATGATGCGCGCCCTTTAATAAGCTCAACTTTTGGAGACGCTTTCTTCGCTGGCGCTGGCGCCAATTCAAGAATCCAACCTTCCAAAGTTTCTGTCACGTCTTTAGTTAGACGAGTTACGCCTTGAGCTTCACTACGTTGCCAAACAAAACCTTCAGAAGCATCACACTTAATCAGCAATGTTTGTTGTTGTTCACTCGTCAATCCACCAAACTGCTTGTGCAGTTTAACAATCGTTGGACGACCAAGGTCACTCACATTAGGGTAAGCTTGTAGTAATTCAAGTGGCAAAGCCGCCGCTTTTAATGCGCCACTCACCAAAGCTTCACTGCACTGGAACATTTTCGCGAGTGCTTTCTGGTCTTCAGCTTCGCCTTTATCCAGCTTCGCTTGCATCTCTTTACCCTTCTCGTAAAGAGAAAGCGGTTTATGAGCGTTAGCTACGTCTGATAGAAACTTAGCGTGTTCGCCGTTAATGTTTTCAGCAACATAGATTAGGAACTCTTTGTCAGCCAAAATACATGACATGCGACGACGGCTACCATCGAGAACTTCAATCTTGCCGTCCTTGTTCTTACGACCAACCGCTGGATATTGCTGGCCGCGTTCTTTTAACGTAGTCAGTACGTCTGAAAGCGCATGTTCATTTAAGAAAGATTGCTCACGTGCATTCTCTTCAAAAACAACCGTTCGAGTTGCCACTTCAGAAGCAGGAATTCGAACCAATTCAAATGAAACCAACTCTTCGCCCGCAACTGAAAGTTCAATCACTTGAGCCTGTTCTTTAGCAGCAGTTTGCGCTTCTTGAGGCGTTGCTACACGACGTTTGTTTGCTTTACCAAATAGCTTTGCATTTAAGTCAGATGTTTTAATTGCCATTGTTGTTATCCCTGATTAAGTGAAGGCCAGTTGCTGTGTAATACACGCTCTAATTCTAGAGCACTTTTTTGTACTGCGTCTTGAGCGACAGCCAGAGTTTTCTTACCACCTTCGAAGTCGCTAACCGTGAGATCGAAAACCGTGCTGTAGGTATCGGCGCAGGTTTCAAAAGCGCGGCTTCTTGGAATCGTCGCCATCATAACTTGGTCATTCAGCAGGTAGTTCATTTCAGTGAGAACCGAAACCTGTTTCTTGTTGTCATCTTCGAACATGGTTGGCATAAGGCGAACAAACTCAAGCCCTTTCCAATCGTCCGGGAACATCTCGTACACCGTTGGTAAGTGCTGGAAGAAGTTAACCGTTGAAGCCCAATCCAAACGCTTTGCAGCACATGGAATCAGAAGAGCGTTCGACGCGTACATTGCGTTCCACACTAGTGGATCTACGTGTGGGCCGGTATCAATCATAATCACATCAAAATCATCGGCGATTTTGTCGATAAGCTTCTCTTTCAGAAGACGAACGATATCAAGTGACTGATCTTGAGACAGGCTTTGCCACGCTTCAGCGTTAAACATCGCATCTTCTGGGAATGCAGAGATTGTCTTTAGGTTTGGATACTGAGTTGGCAAGAGTACGTTCTTGCGAAGAAACTCTAGGTCAACTTCTTGGCCTTCAGGCACGTTGTCCAACATGATATCAACGGCAGAATAAATACTGTCGTGCTCTGCACCACTGATTTGTGGGTTTAGGAACAGACGTAATGAACCTTGTGGATCCAAGTCAATCAGACAAATGCGGTAGCGCTTGTCTAAATTCAGAGACAAACAAGCCGCTAGGTGAACCGCTGTCATTGATTTACCTGTACCGCCCTTCTGGTTTTGTACGTTGATAATCCAAGGTTTGTTGTCTGCATGCTGTTTGCGTTGGTGGAACTTTGGCACTTCCGCCGCGTCCATCAGCATGTGAGCTTCAGTCAATGAAATCGAGTAATGATTGGCGTTGTTCTTTGTGAACTGGTGACCATCCGCTTCAAGCTTGGTAATCGCCTCATCCAATTTTCGACGAGTTAAGCCAGAACGAGTCTCCATCATAGCTTTAGACATTGGAGGGAAATGTTCATCACTTCGCTCTTCCAGAATAATCTCAATTCGGTCAGCCTGAACTTGTTGAGTTTGTTCGGCCAGCTGATAGAGCTTATCAATCGTTTGTTCTCTTTTCATCGCCAGTTTCCGTAATGATTAACTAAGTACAAATTGTACAGCGATTAACAACAAACACAACAAAAACATGAACATACATTTATGAGTAAAATCACATAAAATAGACTGTATTTTTACAGTTTGATGAAACAACGGCTAAGACAAACACAAAAAATGACCGTTTTTGTTATGTATAACCATGCTATTTCTGGCTTACATTTGAAATGTTACAGCATCACTTATTTACAATGTAAATGCAATTCCATCAAAAAACCTTCGGAACGATTGAAATACGACCGTAGATTACGGTTCATGTGATTTGCATTCGAAATTGTGAGCTTTTCAACCGAGAAGTAGTCAAAACCCAAAAATAGCATCGCAAATACGAAACCACGACGAGGTGAAGCATCACTAGATAAAAGAGAGTTGAACCTAACACGGAAGAATGATCATGGAATACATCACGCGTAAGAGAATTGATAAGGCGTCATTACGAAGCATGATCAAGGTGTAAACTCAGCAATATTGATCCGCACGAGTGACTGTTCGAAATGATCAACTTCCGGAAAAATGATCAAGTAAATATAGTTCCGGAAGCATATAATTTAGGAGCTAAGTTACGGACAAATGCTTTTGCAATGGGGATTCAAGGCCTATAAGGCCTCATTGCTTGGAAATTCAATCTGCACAGACTCAGAATACAGAAACATGACAATTTCGTGATCATGCTTCCTAGATAATGCACGTCCGCTTTAATGACATCCGAGCCAGCCGTTAACACTAACTTCAGAACAAATTTTGTACGTAATAGGGTGGGAACGATAGAAAAGAGCACTTACTTGATCATTGTTCCGATAGATAAGCCATTAAAACTATCCACATTGACGAGTTAGAAGTGACTCAACAGACCATGTTCAATTATGGACTGTGGATAAGCTGTACAAGTATAATGATCATGCTTTCGAACCAATAATGATCATGCTTACAATGGCTTAATGATCATCGTTCTGATGCTTTGTGATCATGCTTTCTTCTGTTTAATGATCATAGTTTCGGACTCTTTATGATCATGCTTTCCAAGCGGTTTTTTTTTTATATTTTAAATTCAGCAACTTAAGCGCAAGTTTACGTCCAGATCATTAGATCACTTAATCATTTAAGATCATATTAATCAAAAAGATCAGTTATTTAAAAGCCAATAAATTCTCTTTATTTATGATCATTCTTTCTTTATCATTCAGGAACTATAGTGAAATTACGGTTAGTGTGATACGGATCAAAAATGAAACCAGAAGAGAAATTGTTAATTAAGGCACGAAGCCACAAAGATGGTCATTTATTTGAGGTATCTGAAACAGCCGTTGAATGGATAGAACAATATCAACACTTCAAAGGTGTCACCAAAAGCATAGTTGAGCTTCTTAACCTAATTTCACTTCGTGGGTTTAGCAGCAAAGACGGATACGTTTCAACCACCGAGATTATTGAATCAACCGATGGTCAAGTCACTCGCGCGGCCTTACAGCAAAGGCTAAGAGCCGCAGTAAATATTGGATTGTTCAAACAAACCCCCGTTCGCTTCGAAGAAGGCCTTGCTGGTAAAACCATGCTGCACCGCTTTGTGAACCCAAACCAATTGATATCGGTACTGGGTGCCTCCAGCTTGGTGACAGAAAGCGTGAAGCAAAATGAAAAGCAGAAGCGTTCTAAAGCACTAGCTCAAACCAAAGTAAACAAACGCTTACTCAATGAGCATGGACTTAATACTCCCCCAACAATGAAAGATGAAGCGGATCAATTCATTGTTTCGCCAACCAATTGGGCGGGGATTATTGATCAAGCGTTAGCGCCACCTAGAACTCGCAAGAGCTATCAAAAATCCATGGTCTCGATCTCTGGCACTCGAGCTGTGATCGAGACACGATCTTCTAAAAATATCATGACAGTTGACGATCTGATGACGCTATTCGCGTTATTCACACTCACGGTTCAATATCATGATCATCATCAAGATGATTACCATCTAGACGCGAAGCACACGCCGAACAAAACTCCACTCTACATCACTGATATTTTGTCTTTACGTGGCAAGAAAGACAGTGGTCCAGCACGTGATTCGATCCGCGACAGTATTGACCGTATCGAGTTTACGGATTTCCAACTGCATGAGCTTACTGGCCGTTGGCTTAGTGAGAACATGCCAGAGGGCTTTAAGAGTGATCGTTTCCGATTCTTAGCTAGAACCATTACCGCATCGGAAGAGGCTCCTACAGAGGGCTCTGACGGCGAAATTCGCATTAAACCGAACCTATACATCCTGGTTTGGGAGCCTTCTTTCTACGAAGAGCTACTGACGCGTGATTATTTCTTCCTATTTCCGCCAGAAATTCTGAAACAACATACCTTGGTCTTCCAAATGTATTCGTACTTTAGAAGCCGTATGGCACGCCGTCATTCAGATTGCATGTTGCTCAGCGAGCTTAACCAGAAGTTGGCGCGTAACATCGATTGGCGTCGTTTCTCAATGGATCTGATCCGTGAGCTTAGAAAGCTTGGTGAAGCCGGCGATCAAGAAGATACTTTCCTGGTTAACCTTTGGGGTTATCACTTGACGATCACCGCGTTGATCGAAAAAGGCAAAACGACGGATTATCAAGTAGATATTAAATGTAATGTGGAAGAAGTATTACGATATTCAAGAGCGCGTACTACCAACGCCGGTAAGCGTAATATGGCGCCAACGCTGCCGAATCCACTTCGTAACGAGATGGTGTCTAAGCAGAAGCTGGAAGAGTTGTCTGAGATTATCGACGGTGAGTTTGAGCCAATTCAGCGTAAAGCACCGTCGCCAAGAGGTAAATTGGGACGTCGAGTTAAGCAACGTAAACATTCTGTTGAGATCAACGCTGACGAGATCATGATTACTCTCTCTAAATATACCTCTGCAGAGGCTCTAGAACGCAGTATAACGGCTTTATCCGCAATGACAGGGCACTCACATGCCTCAATCAAAGAAGAGTGCTCAGAGCTCATTGAGAAGCTTGATTGGTTGAGAGTAGGGGAAGACGTTATTCCATACGAAACACTGAGTCGTTTGATTGAGCTTTACAACGACCGTGATAGCACCAGCAATCGACACTTGTCCATTGAACGTTTGATCTCTGGTTTAGCTGTGCGTCGTAAAGTGTGTAAACAGGTTCACGAAGGTCACCTTGACGAAAACGTGTTCCTTGCGCTCGATGAAATGGCGATTGGCCACTAGTCATTATCCTGTAGCGATAAGCCTGTATTTACCGTTTATGAATGGATAGTTTTGAACACATTAGATACTGATTAAAATCGCACCTAACGCTGACAAAGTGATGACAAAGTAACGCACCCAGTTGATTATTATTTATTCCGAATAGACAACCTTTGTCCTTTCTTATGATTAATAGATTGGCTCATATTTTGTTACATCATACTGAATAGATTTTTGCGAGTTCCTAAGGGACTCGCTTTTTTTTTGCCTGAAATTCAGTGAATCATTAAAATTCAATAGCTTATAGAATTAAACTCCGAAGCATGATCAAGGCTAGATCATGCTTTCTACGGATCTAACTTTGATGAGATTTTGATTTGATGTTTGATCGAGAAGGACTTGATCAGTGGAGGTGGCGTTGAATACTACCTTGATCATCGTTTCGGGGATGGGTTGTCATAAAACGCACATGCGATTCGATCAATTTCTCTGACTCTGCTTTCCAACGTGGTTTTTGCTGTTGGTTCGTAAACTCCAAAGCCAATACACACAAGTGTTGTAGCCGTTGTATGCACCACTCTTGTAAGGCTGGTTCTGATTTTGGGTCACATGACACGGCTTGCAGCTTGCTATAGGCAAACATCAGGTATTGGTAGGCCTTTTCTTGATGGCTTGAGTTGATGGCCTTCTGTGAAGCCAACTTCGGATTCGATAAGTCAGCGAGGTGGCGATAGAAAGTAAAGATTCTCAGACATCCGTCTAGCCAACATGCGATGCCTTTGCTTTGTTCATCCGTGATCAAAGGCCCCCAGAGTGCATCTGGAGGCGTTAAGATCAAAGGTTCTAACCGTTCCACTTGATCATGCTTTCGGTCTTTGTACCAATCTCCGACTCGCTCTAACCAAGTGTCTAGTTCATTCATGCAACATTATCCCACTGTTTTACAAAGTGATTATCAGCAACTCGCTTGATTTCATGCTGTATTTCGCTGCTCTGCTCTCGAATACGATCGGCGTCTATGGAATAGTTTGGCTCATTTTTTACGAGTTCGCCAAATGGCAGATCAGGATCCGGCACTGCAGAGATCAACAACTTGGTATATGGGTGCTGCGGATTAGTTAAGATCGACTGAGTTGATCCCCACTCAACGATCTGTCCTTTGTACATCACTGCGGTCTCTTCTGCGATGTAATGAGCGGTCGCAAGGTCGTGAGTAATGTATAAGAAGCCTATCCCAAGCTCTTTCTTCATTTTTTGCATGAGATTGAGCACGCCAAGTCGAATTGAAACATCCAGCATCGAGGTTGGTTCATCGGCAAGAATGACTTCGGCCCCAACCGCAAGCGCTCTGGCTAGGTTAACCCGTTGTCTTTGGCCGCCACTGAGCTCGTGAGGGTATTTGGCGAGCGTTTCGACGGGTAACTCCACCAGCGTGAGCAACTCTTTAAGGCGTGCTTCTAGAGCTGCTTTATTAGCGACTTGCTTATGAATCTTAAGCGGGCGAGTTAAATGGTGCTCTATGGTGTGAGTGGGATTAAGTGAGCCAAACGGGTCTTGAAACACCATTTGCACGCGGCTGCGGTAATCCAAGATATCTTTGCGGCTCTTGAGCGTAGAGATGTCTCTGCCGTTGAACAAGATCTCTCCTTCTGTCGCAGGGTAAACCTTGGTCATCAGCCTCGCGCAGGTGCTTTTCCCGCAACCGGACTCACCAACCAGTGCCAGCGTTCTTCCTGCATATAGGTCGAAGCTCACGCCGTGCAGCGCTCTGAATATCTCTTCTTTGCCAAATCCACCGCCAACAGTGAACTCTTTGACGAGGTTTTTTACTTGAAAAATAGGTTGTGACATAGAGCTCTCCTAGCACGCTGTCGCGTGAGCATGTTCGTGAATATTAGGGAAAGAACTCCATAGCTTTTGGGTGTAGGAGTGCTGCGGATTGTTGCGAATCTCGTAGGCTTGATTGACTTCAACGATTTGGCCATGGCGCATGATGGCAATGCGGTCACACAGTTGGCTCATTAACGCTAAGTCATGAGTAATAAAGAGGATTGAGAAGCCAAACTCCTCTCTGAGTTGGTGTATCTGCTGCAGAATTTCACGTTGTACAACCACATCCAAAGCTGTAGTTGGCTCGTCCATAATGATCAGCTTAGGGTTGAGGGCGAGGGCAATGGCAATCACTAAACGCTGACGCATGCCGCCACTGAATTGGTGAGGGTATTCCGTGAGTCGGTTGCGCGGAATGTTTACCAAGTCGAGTAACTTTTCTGCGCGATCTTTGGCTTGTTCATTGCTCATGCCTTTGTGGTGGCGTAGCACATCAGCAAATTGTTCTTCGATGGTTAATACAGGGTTGAGTGAATTCATTGCACTTTGGAACACCATAGCAATCTCGCTCCAGCGCAAGGTATTCAAATGACTGTCTGATAAGCTCAGCAGATCTTGTCCACCAAACAATATTTGGCCTCCGGATATGAACGCGGGCGGCTTATGCAGACGGTTAATGGCAAACGCGATGGTACTTTTGCCACAGCCAGATTCCCCGGCTAAGCCAAAAATTTCACCTTGGCCTATGCTAAAGCTGACGGATTTGACCGCGTTGAAATCACTGTCATCGGTGATGTAATCGACACATAAATTCTTCACTTCGAGAAGTGGTGTATCTGAAATTCCCACAGACATGATAAATACTCAGTTATGATATTGATAACTATTATCATTAACATGTGTTGGATTTAGTGAAAGCGATCAGCACAAAAAGAATGAAGTGCCTCGAAATTTATCTTGGGTTATTTCACGAATTTTCAGCGGAAAAGAAGAATTGGGAGAGGGGAAAATGAGAGTTGGATCAAACCACATTTCTTATGGGGAATCTTTTAAATGTAATTGCAGAAAATGCCTTTGGCAAAGTTTAAATGAGGCATTTATTAATTAGCTTTGTGAAGCGTCGGAATCATCACATTTCAGTACAGATTTTCTTAACAAGCGAAATAGCATTTGCTACAGATTACCTGTCCATTACATGGTGCTTTTCGGAGGAAAACATGTCCATTAATTCTATCAACCATGATGAAATGACAAATATTGCAAACAAGTGGGATGCTGAAGAAGAAGTATCTTTCAAACCAGAAAAGAAAATGAAGTCCGCTGAAGCTCGTCGTCGTATCGAGGCTCTAAGAGAAATTAGAGAAAGCGGTTTGAGTCTGGAAGAAGCGAGGGAGCTAGGTCTTATTCACTAATAATCCCCATTGCATTTAGAAGGGTGGCACCATGCCACCCTTTGATTTATAAGTGCTTTTTCATAATTCCTATCTAGATTAAATCAACATTTTGATTCTTTAGATCTTTGCTTCGCTTAGCTGATCCCTTTTGATATTACGTTCTTTAGATGAAAAACACGCACATGGCATACTCTTGAACTAAGTTGTTTGACAGTAATATGCAACGCCACTAATTTTAAAGTTAAAGCAAAAATATGTGATGTCGTTGGTAAGGAGAGGCTATGTCTAATTCTGTGGCACAAGCTAAAGAAGTGCTGTTTTATGAACCTGAAGATCCGAACGGATACCTGTCAAATTTTGCGGCTTGTCCCATCAAGGTAGGTGATCAAGTTTGGGCAACCAGCGAACATTATTATCAAGCGATGAAGTTTGCTTCTGAAGCATTACGCAATACCATTTTGGAAGCCAGTACCCCTGCTGAAGCGTTCTCTTTAAGTCGTGACTATGAAGACCAAGTTCGAAAAGATTGGTATGACATTCGTGTTGAAGTGATGCGATTCATTGTGACCGAGAAGTTCAGACAGAACCCACAATTTGCTCTGTTCCTGACGGGGACAGGCGATTCAGTGATTAAAGAGCACTCTCATAAAGATCACTTTTGGGGAGATGGGGGCGATGGAACTGGTGAAAACCACCTCGGCAAGATTCTGATGGCGGTGCGCCAACAACTTCGTAATCAGTAGCTGCATTTGATTACTTCGCATTAAATGAATTGACTCGAGTTCTAGTGATACGTTTGTTAAGCCTTCACTAATAAATTAAAAGGCCGCCCTGTAAGCTTACAGAGCGGCCTTTGTCATTGTTAGTCACTAGGTTGACCAAAAGTACAAAAACGTGTCACGAAGTCATTCATGGGCTATTAGCTAATCAAGTGAGCGCTAGCCAAATGCTATAGATAGCTTTGTACAATGTCGTTGAGCTGCCCATCGTCTTTCATCTGGTCCAGACGTTGGTTAATGAAGGTTTGCAGTTTAGGGTCCATCTCAGGGTCGAACGCTAAATGGATAGGGTAGTTATTAATGACTGAACCGAACTCTTGCATCTGGTAGTCATCAATACTCAGCTTCTGCTCGTTTAGGTTGTATTTGATTCGTGATTCCATTTCAACAAACACTGTATCACCAGGTGCACGGTTCAGGACTCGAAAAGCCGCGCTGTAATCCTTAACTCGAATCTCGTTGAGCTTGCCTTGTTGGATGTAAGGTTCTAGGTTCGGATACTCAAACCCCACCAGTAATACCACTGCTTTTCCGTCTAAATCATCAATTGTATTGAACTCAAAGGGCTTCTTACCGCTGCTGAGTAACACATGTTTTACATTGTAAATTGGCTCTTCAGACAGGTTAACAGATTGGATATTTCCCCAACTCGGACTGCCATAGGTTACCCAGTTTGGGTTCTCTCTCGCATCGAGCTTGTCGATCATTCGGTTAAATGGGTAGGTGTGGTACTTGATCTCATACTGGCTGTCATCGAATACCGCTTCAACGATATCAGAAACCATTCCTCTGTGAGATGACCCGTCAGTTTCGATCTGAAAAGGTTGCGCTTGGCTCGCAATAATGTAGTAGTGAAGAGGTTCACTTGCAAGAGCATAACTGCTTGAAAACAAACTGACTATGGATGCAACGATAAGATGTTTTTTCATAACCTTCCCTAGTTATTTGATGAATGACTACTATTATACTAGTTGAGTAATTGTAGTTTGCTAGGATAACAATAATGGTAATTTGTGTATGGTGAAAAAAGGAAAACGCTATATTGGACTCTCCCGACAGTTGATCGGGACTATCATAGCAATTAGTACCTTATTCACAGTTATAGTGACAGGTCTCGGGTTGTATGTAGAGTATCAAAGTCGAGTTTCTTTTATTAGTTCTCAGATCGAACAGGTTAAGGCTGGCTATCTTTCTGGCTTAACAGCGAGTTTGTGGGTTGAAGATCGAGAGCAGTTGCTTGTGCAAGCTGAAGGCATCTCTCGCCTCCCCTCAGTTAGCTATCTTCTTATCGAAAGCCCTGATGAAAAAATTCTAGAATTAGGTAAAAAGACTGAAGGTCAGTCTTATTCTCAGTCTTGGGAAATGGTTCACCAAATGGCGGGGACAGATTTCCCATTGGCGACGCTCACGGTGCAATCTGATTTGAGCATGATCCTCAATGACTTTGAAGAACGCGTACTATTACTACTCGCCTTCGAAGCCGTTAAAATCTTCTTGTTGTCTCTGGTGTGTCTAACGATAGTGTATCGCCTCGTTGTGAAGCGTTTAATGACCATGTCTTCCCAGATCAATCAGCAACGAGTAGAAGACAACAAACCGCGTTTTTTAACACCAACCGATTCGACTTACAAAGATGAGATCTCGACGCTAGAAAGCAGTTACAACCAGTCAATTGAACGCATTCGTCAACAGTACCAAGAACTGGAAAAAGCCAAAGATATCGCCGAGGTGGCTAACCGTAACAAAAGTGAATTCCTGGCTAACATGAGCCACGAGATCCGTACCCCAATGAATGGGATTATCGGGCTGTCGTCTCTGCTTTCTGAAATGGATATGCAGAAAGAGCAGAAAGAGTATGTCAATATGCTCAACACCTCTTCACTTACCCTGCTAGATCTGATTAATGACATTCTCGATTATTCGAAGATTGAAGCGGGGCGACTAGAGCTTCAGCAAGAGCCGATGAAAATGATGGGCATTGCGGCCGACGTTGAGTCAACCTTCCGAGTAAAAGCGGAACAGAAAGGACTTCGATTCCAATTGGCGATCGACCCTAAGATCCCAACCATGGTGATCGGTGATGGTACTCAACTAAGACAAGTCCTAAATAACTTAGTCGGCAACGCAATTAAATTTACTGAGCATGGTCATGTCACGCTCTCGCTTCGTTTGGAAGATGTGGTTGAGCCTGAGCAAAAACTCAGAGTGAAGTTCGAGGTTGTCGACAGCGGCATCGGTATTGCAGAAGACAAACAGCAATCGGTATTTGATAAGTTTCAACAAGCCGACGGCAGTACCACGCGTATTTACGGAGGCACTGGGCTTGGTCTAACAATATGCGAGAAGATAGTGGCATTAATGGGCAGTAAGCTTGAACTAACCAGTGTTGAAGGTCAGGGCAGTACATTCTATTTTACGGCTGACTTTGACCCATGTTTAGAAGCCGACGAAAGCAATATCGATTTCACTAAGGTTTCGGTTTTGCTAGTGGATGATAGCCAGCTGAACATGCGTATAACGTCTACACAGCTTCAATCCTTCGGCGTTAAGTCTGAGTGCTGTGAAACGGCAAACCAAGCGTTAGAGTTAGTTTCAGAGTCTGTGGCTAAGTCATCGCCATACGATTTAGTGCTGATTGATAAAGTGATGCCGTCGGTTGATGGCTTCCAACTGGCAAGAAGCTTGGTCGAGCGCTTTGGTAGCGAGTGTCCTAAGTTAGTGATGATCTCCGCCGACCCAAGAAAGCAAGATGAAGTTCGCGCGAAACAAGTCGGCTTTGTCGCTTACATCGCTCGCCCTTATCAAGACAATCAACTTAAGTGGACCATCAGTGAGGTGCTTGCGAGAGCCGCTGATACTTCAACCTTCACCTATCCAAATCGAGGCGAGGTGGCGTTTAAAGACAATGAACCGGTACCAGTCACCAAACCTGCGACTGTTGCTAAGCCAGCACAACCAGAGAAAACGGCTTTAAAAGAAGAACCAAAACCTGCGGCGGTCACAACCTCTTTTAGTGGCAAAGTCTTAGTTGTGGAAGATTCGAGAGTGAATCAACAAGTGGCCAAGATGATGCTTAAGAAGCTCGGGTTTGAAGTCGACATTGCCGACAACGGTAAAGTTGGAGTCGATAAATTCAAATACAATGAATATGTGATGATATTTATGGATTGTCAGATGCCGGTTCTTGATGGTTTTGAAGCAACCAAACAGATCCGAGCACTCGAAGAGGGGACGTCGAAACATATCCCAATCGTAGCGCTGACAGCCAATGTAGTGCAAAGGGATAAGCATTTGTGCTTTGATGTGGGCATGGATGAGTTTTTACCTAAACCGGTTAACCAAGGCAAACTGAGAGAGATCGTAGCGAGTTTTTTGTCGGATAAGAGCGAGTTAGCGGGAGAAGGTGAACAGAAGATTGTTTAGTCTGTGCGCCATTATATCCGATTGTTAAACCTCAAAACTCCGACCTAATCCGTCGGAGTTTTTGTATATGCTAGCTTTACTTCCTCCCTTATTGCGAGACCTAAGCCATACGGCGTTACCCGATGCTATCAATGTGGATCACCACAGAATCTGGTCGCCAGTATTCCAATTCACAGTCCATTAGCTCGCCATCTTGTTTGTAGTTTACACGGCAGATCTTCAGCACTGGCTGACCTTCAGCTAGGTTTAACGCCTTAGCGACATGCGCAGGAGCGGAAGTGGGAATGGCATCAAAGCGCGATCGTTTGGTCTCGTAGCCGTATTTTTCTCGGTAGATTCCCGTCAGCGACATGGTGAGATTTTCCGACAATACTTTCTCAAATAGCGGTGCTTTCAGTACGTTTTCAACGAACAGTACCGCTCTACCATCAATAAAGCGTAATCGCTCAATCACGTGTATTGGCGTTATCTGCTCTATCTCTAATGCTTTGGCGTAGTCGCCAGCCGCCATCTCTGTGCGAGTGCTCAGCAGTCGTGTTTCTGCAATGCGATCTTGTTCGCGAATCATTTGATGAAAGTGAGAACGAGACAATGGATTGTAGCGAATACGTTCGGGTGACACATACCAGCCTCGGCGCTCCTCTCGGTATATTAGACCTTCAGTTTCTAACGACACCAATGCATCTTTGAGCGTGATTCGTGTGGTGGAAAACAGTTCGCTGAGCTCTCGTTCGGATGGCAGTTTTTGTCCCTCGGTGAAGATACCCGATTGAAGTTGTTCTCTGATGCTCGCCTTAATTCTACCTAGCTGTGTCCCTGATTGCGCTGTTGCCAATGTTCTCATTGCTGATCTAGTCCATAAGTTCGTGTGCTCAATAAGGTAAACCATGGAGTTAACAGGAATGTGACAGTAAACAAAGGCTTACTGTCATATGAGTGAAATATAACTGCCACGAAAATACACTCTAACTGTCAAATAAGTTGCGCGAAAGCGTCACACTCTGGCGATAGCATACAAAACGAACTTACTGACCTAGTCCAGAGGGATAGAGACAATGAAAACTTTGCTTAGCCGTTCAACTGTATCGCCAGCCAAACTGATTGGCGCAACGCTAATAACGGCAACACTTTCAATGCCAGCGATGGCGAAGGATGCCGATCTTGAGTCACTGATTGAAGCTGCTCAAAAAGAGGGTGCGGTTTACAGTGTGGGCATGCCAGATAGTTGGGCAAACTGGAAAGGCACATGGGCTGATCTGAAAGCGAACTACGGTTTGAAGCATCAGGATACTGACATGAGCTCAGCACAAGAGATCTCGAAATTTGAAGCGGAGAAAAGAAACGCAACCGCAGATATCGGTGACGTTGGCTTCGCCTTTGCACGTGTTGCGGTGAAGAAAGACGTGACTCAGCCATACAAGCCAAGTACTTGGAATGATATTCCGGACTGGGCGAAAGACAAAGATGGTCACTGGGCTCTGGCTTATACGGGCACTATCTCGTTTATATCAAACAACAACCTTGTTAAAGACGCACCAAAATCTTGGAGTGACCTACTCGAAGGCGATTACAAAGTCACTGTAGGTGACGTAGGTGTCGCAGCACAAGCTAACAACGCGATTCTAGCGGCGGCATTTGCGAATGGCGGTGACGAGTCGAACCTAAAACCGGCGATTAAGTTCTTTGGTGAACTAGCGAAGCAAGGTCGCCTATCTTACACAGATCCAAGTATTGCGAACCTTGAAAAAGGTGAGGTGGAAGTCGCGATCATGTGGGATTTCAACGCATTGAACTACCGCGACAAGATTGACCGTGAGCGCTTTACCGTAAACATCCCACAAGATGGTTCAGTGATCTCTGGTTACACCACCATCATCAATAAACACGCAAAGAACCCGAATGCGGCGAAGTTGGCTCGTGAATATATCTTCAGTGACCAAGGCCAGATCAACCTAGCAGAAGGTTACGCGCGCCCAATCCGTAGCAACGTGACGCTTCCTCAATCAGTACAAGACAAGCTGATCTCGAACGAGCAATACAGCAACGTTCACCCAGTCACTGATTTCTCAGCATGGGAAAAATCAGCACGTCGTCTGCCGCGTCAATGGCAAGAAAGCGTCTTGATTCATCAGCAGTAATCCATATTCAAAACAAGCAACAGAGAATAGACCATGAGCAATAAGGTTATCCTTGTTGTTCTAGATGGACTGAATTATCAGGTAGCCCGTGATTGTATGGGCTACCTGAACGGTCTTCTAGAGCAAAGTGATATGCATGAAAAGCTGGGCGATTCGTACAGTAAACAGAGCACTTCGCAAAGCACGCAAAAAAACAAGCTGCGCGCCACACTTTACCTAATGCAATGTGAACTGCCGTCCATGTCACGCCCACTGTATGAATGCATCTTAACTGGGGCTCGCCCTGTTGAGAGTGGCATCGTTAACAATCAAATCGTGCGTTTGTCGAATCACGAGTCGATCTTTAGTTTGGCTAAATCGCAAGGCAAAGTGACGGCTGCCGCGGCCTATCACTGGGTGAGCGAGTTGTATAATCGAGCGCCATTTGATGCCGTGCGTGACCGTTTCACCAACGATGAAACCATGAACATTCAACATGGCTGTTTCTACCACTGGGATCACTACCCAGATGAAGCCTTGTTCTTGGATGCCGAGCACCTGCGCGTGACTCATCAGCCTGATTTCTTATTGATTCACCCAATGAACATTGACGACATGGGCCACAAGCATGGGTTGGATTCTCGCCAGTACCGCAATAGTGCACGTGGCGCGGATATCTACCTGTCGAACTACCTTGAGAAATGGGTAGACGATGGTTATCAAGTGATCATTACCAGTGACCATGGCATGAACAATGACTTGTCTCACGGTGGTATTCTGCCTGAAGAGCGTGAAGTGCCTTTCTTTGTGATTGGCGATAAGTTCACACACCAAGAATGTTCAGTGAAACAGACCGATATCTGCGGCAGCGTGTGTCAGTTATTCAACCTTGAACACGATAAATCTTACACTCAGGAATTGTTGGCCCTATGAGCAGTTCTGTAATCACGCAGAGCGATGGCTCTGCGCTTAAACCTCAAACCAAATCTTGGTTCAAACGCTTCAAGCCCGCTTTGTGGCTTGCGCCTTTCGCCCTGTTTTTCTATCTGTTCCAACTAGCACCTATGGTTTGGGTGTTGATCAACAGCTTCTTCTACGACGATGAGCTTTCTTTAGAAAACTACTCTGAAGTCTTCGATTCAGCCTTCATGATGCAGGCTTTTGGTAACAGTTTATGGCTGTCGATTTGGTCGAGTATCTTTGGTTTGGCCATTGCGACTCTGCTCGTTTCTTTATTGCGCCGTGTCGACTCTAAAATCCGCGACGCAGTGATTGCTTTCACCAACATGAGCAGCAATTTCTCTGGTGTGCCTCTGTCGTTCGCCTTCATCATCATATTAGGCACCAACGGGGCAATCACCTTATTGTTTAAGCAGTACGGATTGCTAGGGGACTTCGAGTTGTACGGCAAGTGGGGTTTGCTAGCAATTTACATCTACTTCCAGATCCCATTGGCGGTGCTGTTGCTGTATCCAGCGTTTGATGCCCTTAGCGATGACTGGCAAGCCGCCTCTGCACTGCTTGGTGCGAAAACTTGGCAATACTGGACCAAAATAGCGCTGCCAGTGCTGTCTCCTGCCTTGTTTGGAACCTTTATCATTCTGATTGCTAACGCGATTGGCGCCTACGCGAGCGTGTATGCGTTAACGTCGGGCAACTACAATGTGATTACGATTCGAATCGCGAGCTTGGTATCAGGCGACTTGTTCCTAGAACCTAATCTAGCTGCCGCAATTTCCGTGATTCTGATGGCGATGCTGGCCTTCATCACCGTGATTAACCAATGGCTGATCAGCAAAAGCTACGCAGGGAAGAGAAAGTAATGAACACCGTAAATACTCACTTTCATAAAACCGTGGTCTATTCGATCGTTGGTATCATGATGATCCCGATCTTAGCGACCTTCATTTACTCGATCTCGTCGCGTTGGGGCGCCACGATCTTGCCTGATGGTTTTACTTTGGATTGGTACATCAATCTTCTGACGGATCCTCGCTTCTTACAAGCCTTTGGTCGTTCACTGTTTATCTGTGTAGCGGCGTTGTCACTGAGTGTGGTGTTGATTCTGCCTGCGATTTTCGTGGTGTTTTATTATTTCCCGAAACTCGACAAGATCATGAATATCCTTATTTTATTGCCATTCGCCGTGCCGCCTGTTGTGTCGTCGGTGGGGTTGCTTCAGCTGTATGCCGATAGCGAAATCTCACTGATAGGCACACCATGGATCCTGATTGGTACTTACTTCACCATCGCGCTGCCATTCATGTATCGCGCGATTGCCAACAGTTTTGAAGCGATCAACCTGCACGACTTGATGGACGCTGCCCACCTACTCGGCGCAAGCACCACTAAGGCGTTCTTATTGATTATTCTACCAAACCTCAAGAAAGGCTTAATGGCGTCGCTGTTCTTGTCGTTCTCGTTCCTATTGGGTGAGTTCGTGTTTGCCAACATCTTGGTCGGTACACGTTACGAGACGCTGCAAATCTACCTATACAACATGCGTCAAACCAGTGGTCACTTCACGTCAGCGCTTGTGATGACGTACTTCCTGTTTATTTTCTTACTGACTTGGTTGGCAAGTCGTTTCAGCCAAGGAACCAAATAATGAGCTATGTAAATGCGAAAAACCTCACCAAGAGCTTTGGCGACAACACAGTGTTTGAAGACATTGAATTCTCCATCGAGAAGGGAGAGTTCATCACGCTGCTTGGCCCAAGTGGCTGTGGCAAATCAACGCTGCTGCGCAGCTTGGCAGGCCTGAATCCGGTCGATAGTGGCGAAATCTGGGTTAATGGCGAAGAGATTACTCACCAAGTGCCGCAACAGCGTGGCATCGGTATGGTGTTTCAATCTTATGCGCTGTTCCCGAACATGACGGTTGAGGGCAACATTGCGTTTGGCCTCAAGATGAAAAAGCTTGCTGCTGACGAGATTAAGCGTGAAGTCGCAAAAGTGATTGGGCTGGTGGATTTAACGGGCAAAGAGAAGTTCTACCCGCATCAGCTATCAGGCGGTCAGCGCCAGCGTGTTGCTTTGGCAAGAGCCTTGGTGGTGAAGCCGCGTATTTTGTTGCTCGATGAGCCTCTTTCAGCGCTGGATGCGAAGATCCGTAAGCATTTGCGCCAGCAGATCCGAGACATCCAAAAAGAGATGAACCTGACCACGATCTTCGTGACTCATGATCAGGAAGAAGCGATGATCATGTCTGACCGCATCTTCTTGATGAACAAAGGCGAGATCGTTCAAGCAGGTACACCAGAAGAGATCTACACTCAACCTGCCAATGAATTCGTGGCGGGGTTCATGGGTCACTACAATCTGGTGCAAGCCAACAAAGCTAAGCAGCTGTTTAATATTGAAACCGAGTGGAAAGTGGCGATTCGACCTGAATCTATCTACGTTAAAGAGCAAGGCCGACAATATGGCGAACATATCTCTTCGCCGAAAACCGGTACCATTCGCAATCACCAGCTATTAGGCAATGTGATTCGCTATCAAGTGGACGTTGATGAGTGTGAATTAACGGTCGACCTGCTTAACCGTTCTTCTGAACGACTGTTGGCAAACGGTAGCCAACTTGAACTCCTGTTTAACCTTAACGAAATTCAACCTGTGAGAGCCTAAGATGTTCAAACCTTTGTATGTATTTGATATGGATGAAACGCTGATCAATGCCGATGCAGCGATGCTCTGGAATGCGTTCTTGGTTGAAAAGGGCATTGCCACTGCGCCTAACTTTATTGAAGAAGATAAGCGCTTAATGGGCCTGTATTCGGAAGGTAAATTGAACATGGAAGATTACCTAACATTTTCCATGCAGCCACTGGCCGATATGCCAACAGAGCAAGTCAGCGCATTGGTGGAAGAGTGTGTTGAACAGCATATTTTGCCTAGACAGTTCAAGCAGTCGAAACCTTTGATTGAGCAGCTTGAGAATGATGATATCGACATGTTGATCATCTCTGCCAGCGTGACTTTCTTAGTGGAAGCGGTCGGTCGTAAGATTGGTATTGAGAACGCACTCGGTATTGATTTGATTGAAAACCAAGGCCGTTTCACGTCTCAGATCTCAGGTGTGCCAAGCTACCGTGAAGGCAAAGTGACGCGTTTAAAAGAGTGGTTAGACAATCAAGAAACCAACTACTCAGACATTCACTTTTATACCGATTCAATCAACGACTTACCTTTGTGTGAACACGCTGATTTTGCATATTTGGTCAACCCGTGCCCGCGTTTGAAAGCGTTAGCCGATCAACCGAATTGGTCGATTCTCAACTGGGATTAACGCTTAACCCATCTCTGAATCATGTTCGTCTTAGAACTCATCAAGCCGCTGACTACAGCGGCTTTTTTGCATCATCAGGCTAATGTTTGATTTATCACCGTAGCTGACAAAAGGATATGCGTAACAATTTAATAACATCTCTTACTCTGCTGTAAATCAAACCACCATCTTTCAATCCCTTGATAGCACTCATTTTGTTGTTGCGAGGCTCTTTGTGTAACAAATATTTTACAACCTGACGGGTTTTTAGCGTTATTGCCCATTTTCTTCCATCCATTCCAATCTTTCCGCTTGTGGGCCAAATTTAATTGAGGACAAAAATCACGTAACACAAAACCAATAGGTACAAGGAGAAAGTTCATGGTGGATACATACAACCCGCTTGGCACGGATGGATTCGAGTTTGTTGAATACACGGCCGTTGACCACAAGGGAATAGAGCAACTTAAAGCGCTGTTTGTGTCACTTGGTTTTGCTGAGATTGCCAAGCACCGCTCAAAAGAAGCTTGGCTGTATCGACAAGGTGACATCAACTTTATCGTTAATGAACAACCACACAGTCAAGCGGAAGCGTTCGCCAAGGTGCATGGGCCATCGGTCTGTGGCATGGCTTTTCGTGTCAACGAGGCAACGGCTGCTATGGAGCAAGCATTCAAGGGCGGTGGTGAAGAGTACAAAACAGAAATAGGGCCGATGGAACTGAGCATTCCTGCCATTTACGGCATTGGTGAAAGCCTGCTCTATTTTGTGGATCGCTATGGCAAGCAGAGCATCTATGACGTCGATTTCCGATTCTATGACGATGCGGAACAGCGCATGGCCGAAGCTAATGTTGGCTTGTATGAAATCGACCATCTCACGCACAACGTGAAACAAGGCAATATGGACCTGTGGTCTGGCTTTTATGAGCGTATCGGTAACTTCCGTGAGATTCGTTACTTCGATATTGAAGGAAAGCTGACAGGCCTTGTGAGCCGCGCTATGACCTCACCTTGCGGCAAAATCCGCATTCCTATCAACGAGTCTTCAGACGACAAATCACAAATCGAAGAGTTCATCCGCGAATACAACGGCGAAGGCATCCAGCACATCGCGCTTGCTACGGATGACATCTACAAAACAGTGAAAACTCTGCGTGATCGCGGCATGGATTTTATGCCAACCCCAGATACCTACTACGAGAAAGTCGACGAGCGTGTGAAAGGCCACGGTGAAGACACTGATCTGCTGCGCGAGCTTCGCGTTCTGATTGATGGCGCACCGACTAAAGACGGCATCTTGCTGCAAATTTTCACACAGACAGTAATCGGGCCTGTGTTCTTTGAAATCATTCAGCGTAAAGGCAATGAAGGCTTTGGCGAAGGCAACTTCAAGGCGCTGTTTGAATCGATTGAAGAGGACCAGATTCGTCGAGGAGTATTAGACGATGCATAAATGGATCTCGTTTCCTCATCGGGAGGGGGTATGTTCTAAACAAGCGCATGCCGACTTCCCCGAAGAGGCAATCTATGAGCGAGAGGCGGGCCGAAGTGGTTTCTTCGGTCCTGCCACTCACTTTCATCACCAACATGCCCCAACAGGTTGGTCGGAGTGGGAGGGCGATTTACGTCCTCGCGCTTTTGATTTTACGCTGGTGGAAAAAGCCGGCCAGATAACCCCTTGGGCGGTGCCTCATCTTTTGCACAATGCGGACTGCAAAATCCGTGTGTGGCGCATGGATGACAAGATGGACTTCTTGGTGCGTAATTCCGACGGGGATGAGCTGTTGTTCATTCACCAAGGCAGCGCCGATCTCTATTGTGACTATGGTCATCTAGCGGTGAGTGAAGGGGATTACGTGATGATACCGCGCTCAACCAACTGGCGCTTGGAGCCAAGCGAGCCGATGTTCATCTTGATGATTGAGAATACAGACGCGGCTTACTCCCTGCCAGAGAAAGGCATGGTCGGCAATCACGCGGTGTTTGATCCTGCGGTGCTCGACATCCCGTCGATCAATGATCAATTCCGCGCTCAGTATTCAGAAAACCAGACTCAGGTTCAGGTAAAACGTCACGATAAAGTCAGCGTGATCACCTATCCGTTCAATCCATTGGATGCAATTGGCTGGCATGGCGACTTAGCGGTGGTGAAAGTGAATTGGCGCGATATCAGACCGCTGATGTCGCATCGCTACCACTTGCCACCCTCTGCGCATACAACGTTTGTGGGTGCTGGCTTTGTGGTGTGTACCTTTGTACCACGCCCGATAGAGAGCGACCCCGGAGCGCTGAAAGTGCCGTTCTACCACAACAATGATGATTACGATGAAGTGCTTTTCTATCACGCAGGTGACTTCTTCAGCCGCGACAACATTGAAGCGGGCATGGTGACTTTCCACCCTGCGGGCTTTACGCATGGGCCTCACCCTAAAGCCTTTAAGGCAGGGCAAGCGCACAAGAAAAAGTTCACCGATGAAGTGGCGGTGATGATCGATACTCGCCACGCACTACAGTTTTCTGACGAACTCGATAGCGTTGAGAACAAAGAATATGTCTACAGTTGGCAAGAGAAGTAAGGGACAGCAAAGATGAAATTAGCAACCAAGAAAAATGGTACTCGTGATGGGCTGTTGATGGTCGTAAGTAAAGATCTCAAACAGTGTGTGGCTGCCACTGAAATCTTCCATGCGATGCATCTGGCGCCAACCATGCAGGTGGCTTTGGATAACTGGGATAGCGTGGCTTCTCAGTTAGAAGAGTTATACACCTCGTTAAACAACGGGCATGTGACTGGCAGTGAAGTCTTTGCACCTCAGTATTGTGAATCACCTCTGCCACGCGCTTATCAATGGGCGGATGGTAGCGCCTATGTAAACCACGTTGAACTGGTGCGTAAGGCGCGTGGTGCTGAAATGCCAGAAAGCTTCTGGGTTGACCCGCTCATGTATCAAGGTGGCTCTGATGCGTTTATTGGCCCTCGTGACAACATCGAATTTGCCAGCGACGAATGGGGTATCGATTTCGAAGGTGAGGTCGCGATTGTGACCGGTGATGTGCCTATGGGTGCCAGTGCTAAACAAGCGCACGATTCGATTTGCTTGCTGATGTTAGTGAATGATGTGTCGCTGCGTGGTTTGATTCCGGCAGAGCTCGCGAAAGGCTTTGGTTTCTTCCAATCTAAGCCTTCTTCAGCGTTTTCTCCGGTCGCAGTTACACCCGACGAGCTTGGCGAGCAATGGAAAGGCAGCAAGGTTCATCTACCGCTGATATCGACCTACAACGACCAGCCTTTTGGTCGTCCGAATGCTGGCGTAGATATGACTTTCAATTTTGCAGAGTTGGTCGTGCATGCTGCGAAAACTCGCCCATTATCTTCAGGTGCAATCATAGGCTCGGGCACGGTTTCCAATAAGCAAGGCACTGACCATGGCACCTCAATTGCCGAGGGCGGTGTGGGTTATTCATGCATTGCTGAAGTTCGTATGATTGAGACGATTCGCGATGGTAAACCTTCGACTCAATTCATGTCGTTTGGTGATTCGATCAAACTTGAGATGTTCGATGAGGCGGGTAATTCCATTTTTGGCGCGATAGACCAAAAAGTGAGCCAGTATCGAGCGCTATAATCTACATAATAGGATTTCTGCATGAGCGAGAGCATCGTGAACAAGAACATTGTACTTTACGGTTACTGGCGCTCGTCTGCAGCCTATCGAGTGCGTATTGGGTTGAACCTAAAACAGCTCAACTATGAGTCTAAATCGGTGCATTTGGTGCGTAATGGCGGCGAGCAACATGATCTACAATATCGCGATCTCAACGCCAGTGAATTAGTGCCCGTGCTGGTGGATGGTGAAGTTCAACTCAATCAGTCACTGACGATTTTGCAATACTTGGACGAAAGCTATTTGTGTGAGAGCAGCCCAGACACCTTGCTGATTCCTGAGCAAACCCCACTGCGCTATCAAGCGTTGGCGATGGCTCAGGATATTGCGATGGAAATTCACCCTCTTAATAACCTGCGCGTGTTGCAGTATTTGGAGCGAGAATTGTTGTGCGAACAAGAGGCGAAAATGGATTGGCTTCATCATTGGATGAGCCAAGGTTTTTTGGCGTTAGAAGAGAAGCTAGCGAAGCACAGAAAATCACACGGTGATTCGGTGTATAGCCTGACGGATTCGCCTTGCATCGTAGACATTTGCTTAGTGCCGCAAGTCTACAATGCGTTGCGCTTTGATCTTGATATGTCGCCTTATCCGCTGATTAACTCGATAGCTGAAGCGTGTAACAAATTGCCCGCGTTTATTGGTGCGATGCCAGAGAATCAAGGAGATGCAAATGAGCCCATGTAGAATAACTGATGTAAACGAAAATACTCGTCCCTTACACTACCAAAACCGTTTCTTGAAAGAAGCGGTTTCCAAAATTAAATATTAGCTATTATTGAATAAATACAGGTATGGAAAGTTATTCTTTTAGTACTCAAAACTGCCAAATGTGGAGCACAAAACTCGTTTTTATAATGTTAATTAAATATATGAAATTCAGTAAGTGTATGAATATTTATCCCGTTTAGCACTAATATGTTTATAAGAAAAAAGCCTCGTTATTAAATAAGAGGCTTTAATCAAAGGTTTTTATATTGGTGGTGATTATCATTCGAGAATATTAGTAATAAACAATACCTTCACCTTTCGTAATCAGAGTACCAGCTTCATTGGTAATTATTTTATCTAAATCAAATAATGAACCAATCGCCGCATTACCCAATCCAGCTTCAACGAATTTACAAACGGCATCAATTTTTGGCCCCATAGAACCTGCAGGGAATGAAAATTCAGCTAAACCAGCAGGCGTTGCTTGCTTCATTTCTGCTTGGTCTTCTTTACCATAGTTACGGAAAATCGAGCCATCGGTTAAGATAATAAATAAGTCGGCATGGATTTTTTCAGCCAGTAATTCAGCTGTAAGATCTTTGTCAATTACGCACTCTACACCAGTACTCTTACCCTGTTCAATACTCACGGGAACACCGCCGCCGCCACAAGCGATAACAAGGTTTTCTGTATCTAGAAGAGTTTCAATCTGCTGAATTTCAACAATGTTTTTTGGCATAGGAGAAGGCACAACGCGACGGTAGTACTCGCAATCAGCTTTAAACTGCATTGTGCTTTGAGCCATCAACTCTTTAGCTCGTTGCTCCGTATATACAGGGCCAACAAATTTAGTCGGGTTAGCAAACGCAGGGTCTTTTTTGCATACTTCAGTTTGCGTGACTAGAGTAGCTACGTCTAATTCAGGGTCAATGTTTCTTAGCTCTTGTTGTAACATGTAGCCCACCATGCCACAGGTTTGAGAGCCTAGTACATCCATTGGGTACGGGGTCGTCTCTGGCGAATATTCGTTATAAGCCGCGTTTTGTTCCATCAATAAACCTACTTGTGGGCCATTACCATGAACGATAACAATCTCATGCTCGCGTGCGATCGCGGCAATACTCGCTGCTGATTTGATTATATTTTCACGTTGGTTCTCAGCCGTTAATGCTTGGCCTCTTGCTAAAAGAGCGTTACCGCCTAAAGCTAATACTATGCGCAGGGCGGGATCGCACTTTGTTAACAGATATGATCTAATAGCTCCAAACCCATA
>NZ_JBGONY010000024.1:0-66239 GCF_041439375.1 Vibrio crassostreae
CTGCGACCCCATCATTATGAGTGATGTGCTCTAACCAACTGAGCTAAGTAGCCATTTCCATATTGTTGCTCATTTCGAAACGTTGCCGCTTCGCTGTGAACGGGGCGCATTATGCGGAGTTGAGTGAAACCCGTCAACTTTTTTTTTGAATAAATCGCGAATAAACATCTGTTCGGTTTCTTTTTAGGCAAAGAGGCGTATTTGTCGACAAAAAACAGGTCTAAAAGGCGATATATATAGGAAGTTAAGTTTCTGGTGAGGGACAATTTAGAAAGGGGAAAAACAAAAAGGCCAGTGAATTCACTGGCCTTTTTTCTAGATGTTTAATCAGAATTATACATTGAAGCGGAAGTGAACAACGTCACCATCTTTAACGATGTATTCTTTACCTTCAAGGCGCCATTTACCTGCGTCTTTCGCACCGCTCTCACCGTTAAATTCGATGAAGTGATCGAATCCAACAACTTCAGCACGGATGAAACCTTTCTCGAAGTCTGTGTGGATCTTACCCGCTGCTTGTGGCGCAGTTGCACCTACAGGGATTGTCCAAGCACGAACTTCTTTAACACCAGCTGTGAAGTAAGTCTGAAGAGTCAGTAGTTCGTAACCAGAGCGGATCACTCGGTTAAGACCTGGTTCTTCGATACCCATATCCGCAAGGAACTCTTCGCGATCTTCGTCATCAAGCTCAGAAAGCTCTGATTCGATTGCTGCACAAACAGCAACAACAACGTTGTTTTCGTTTTCTGCGTATTCACGAACAGCGTCTAGGTATGGGTTATTTTCAAAACCATCTTCTGCAACGTTTGCGATGTACATTGTTGGCTTAAGCGTTAGGAAGTTTAGGTAGCCGATTGCTGCCGCTTCTTCTTTGCCAAGTTCAACAGTACGTGCCATACCACCTTCAGTTAGAACTGGAAGTAGCTTTTCTAGTACAGTGATTTCGAATTTAGCGTCTTTGTCGCCGCCTTTCGCTTTCTTCGCGTTACGTTGAATTGCACGCTCACAGCTGTCTAAGTCAGCCAGTGCAAGTTCTAGGTTGATCACTTCGATATCTTCAATTGGAGATACTTTGCCAGCAACGTGAACAATGTTTTCATTTTCAAAGCAGCGAACAACGTGACCGATAGCGTCAGTTTCACGGATGTTAGCTAGGAATTTGTTACCAAGACCTTCACCTTTAGATGCGCCAGCAACTAGGCCCGCGATATCTACGAATTCCATTGTCGTTGGAAGGATCTTCTGTGGATTAACAATTTTTGCTAATGCATCTAAGCGTAGATCTGGAACCGGAACGATACCTGTGTTTGGTTCGATCGTACAAAATGGAAAGTTTGCTGCTTCGATGCCTGCTTTAGTCAGTGCGTTAAACAGAGTTGACTTACCAACGTTTGGTAGACCAACGATGCCACATTTAAAACCCATGATATAAACCTTATTCTGCTTTGAACGTATGTAAGCGATTTTGTGCTTTTGGTAGGCCATCTTTTAATAAGATGTCTAGGCTGCGAACCGATTCGTCAACGACGGCCTCGATACACTCTTGCTCTTTTTGAGGAGCTTTGCCTAATACATAACCTGCAACTTTATCTTTGTGTCCTGGATGGCCGATGCCTAATCTAAGACGATAGAATTCTTTATTGTTACCCTGCTTGCTGATGATGTCTTTCAGACCATTATGTCCGCCATGACCACCACCTTTTTTAAACTTTCCAATACCAGGAGGCAGATCTAACTCATCGTGAGCGACCATGATCTCTTCTGGTTTAATTTGGTAGAACTTTGCTAAGGCTGCAACTGCTTTGCCTGACAAGTTCATAAAAGTCGTTGGGATCAGCAAACGAAGATCTTCACCGTGAACCATGATACGACCCGTTAGGCCAAAGAACTTTGGTTCGTTCTTTAGTGTCACGTTATGTACACGCGCTAATTCTTCAACTACCCAAGCGCCCGCGTTGTGGCGAGTTTTGGCGTATTCTGGACCTGGATTAGCCAGTCCAACGAGAAGTTTTATTTGTTGGCTCAAGGTATGGATCTCTCTTGGGATTTCAAAAAGCGCCGTATGATATCACAGTTTATGAAAAAGGTGCGAGCTAGCTGATAGCTGCGCGATTATTCCTGTTTGTGATAACTAGCAGTGCAATATTACTCAGACATAAAAAAAGCACTTCATTGACTGAAGTGCTTAATATCTTTCTCTCGCGTGTTTCTAAAACCAAGCTTTTGTAAAAAAAGCTATTGGGCTTTGATTAGTTGAACATCGCTGAGATTGATTCTTCGTTGCTGATACGACGAATCGCTTCAGCAAGCATGCGAGAAAGGCTAAGTGTTGTCACTTTACCCGTCGCAGCCATCTCTGGAGATAGAGAGATAGAATCCGTTACGATAACTTGGTCTAGAACAGAGTTCTTGATGTTGTTCGCAGCAGTACCAGAGAAAACAGCGTGAGTTGCGTAAGCGAATACACGCTTAGCACCGCGCTCTTTTAGCGCTTCAGCTGCTTTACATAGTGTGCCACCCGTATCGATCATGTCATCAACGATCACACAGTCACGGCCTTCAACATCACCGATTAGGTTCATTACTTCAGAAACGTTAGCACGTGGACGACGCTTATCAACGATAGCGATGTCAACATCACCTAGCGCTTTAGCAGTAGCACGAGCACGTACAACACCACCAAGGTCTGGAGAAACCACAACTGGGTTTTCTAAGCCACGGTTCGCCATGTCTTCTAGAAGAACTGGAGTGCCGAAGATGTTATCAACAGGTACATCGAAGAAGCCTTGGATTTGCTCTGCGTGTAGGTCGATAGTAAGAACGCGGTCAACGCCAACGTTAGAAAGGAAATCTGCAACAACTTTTGCAGTAATTGGCACACGAGCAGAACGTACACGACGATCTTGACGGGCATAACCGAAGTAAGGGATTACAGCAGTAATACGGCCAGCTGAAGCACGGCGCATTGCGTCAATCATTACCACCAATTCCATTAGGTTGTCATTGGTTGGTGCACAAGTTGATTGAATCAGGAATACATCGCTACCACGAACGTTTTCATTGATTTGAACAGCGACTTCGCCATCAGAAAAACGGTCTACAGTAGCATCGCCAAGAGAGATGTATAGACGATCAGCAATACGTTGGGCTAGTTCAGGTGTTGCGTTACCAGCAAATAGCTTCATATCAGGCACGGTGGAAACCTCGGGTTGCGTCCAGTTTTAAATAGATTGTGGGTGGGCTGAGTGGTATTCAGCCAAAGTTTCTTTTAAAGGAGAAATGTTTCGTCCTTTCGCTACAAAAGCGGAAACTGTGTCAGGCAGTTGTTCTCGCACCAATTCGGCTTCTTTTTTGCTGTTAAATTCAGCAAAAACGCACGAACCTGTGCCAGTCAATCTCGACGGCGCGTATTGTAGCAGCCATGAAAGTTGCTTATCAACCTCTGGGTACAGCATTCGCACAATTTTTTCGCAATCGTTTACGTATTCTTGCTCTAGAAGCGTTGATAACGCTCGCTTTGGCGTGTTTCGAGTTAATTTTGAGTGTGTGAATATGTCTACCGTTGCTATGCTCACTTGAGGCTTAACCACAAGATACCATTTTTCATTCGGATTAGCGGGTTGTAGCTGTTCGCCAACGCCTTCAGCAAAGGCAGCATGACCACGAACAAATACCGGGACATCTGCTCCAAGCTTTAAACCGATTTCGGCGAGCTGATCATCTGAAAGATCGAGTTGCCATAAATAATTCAGCGCGACTAATACAGTTGCTGCATTTGAAGAGCCTCCGCCAATACCGCCTCCCATAGGAAGAACTTTCTTGAGTTCAATATCGGCACCGAAAGAAGTCGATGTGTATTGTTGAAGGGCAGTAGCGGCTTTCCAAATTAGGTTGTCTTCTAGCGCAACGCCTGGAATCTCTGGCGTTATTGTTATCGAATTTGTTTTTTCATTTGCAGTGACCGTCAGTTCATCACCAAAATCGACAAACTGAAATAAGGTTTGAAGTTCGTGATAGCCATTGTCACGTCGACCAGTGATATAGAGAAATAAATTCAGTTTAGCCGGAGAGGGCCAATGGGTTGGCGTTGTTATCATTTTTTCAGTGTCCATTTCGAAACTACAATGTTGATTTTGTTCTCGTCTTGCTTGAATGACAATCGAGTAGGGAGGGGAATTGTCTCTACGCTCGCGTTATCTTCACCCGATAGCTGTTTACTCGGCATTTCTGTATTTCGGTAGTTAGCAAAATTCAGTGTCCATAATTGACTGCTGACTTGTTTAGACAGAGATTCAAGCGTGTTGGTGGTGTTCAATTGGTAGCTGTCTGCTTGGTCGGGAATACCAAGAAACCACTGTGGCAGATGATCAATAGGGATCTGCAACCCAGTTAGTTGCTCTACCAATACAGATGCACTTGCGTGAGTGAATACCTGATCATCATAAGTGACTACCTTGGCACCCGAGCTGTCAATCGTGAGGTTCAAGGCGGTTTGACCAAGGAAAGTGGTCAGTCTTAATTGGCTTTGATTTGGGGAGTGCTTCCAAATGAAATTAAGGCTTTGGCGTTGCTCTGGAGAAATGTAAGCGAGCTTGCCTGAGGCTTGGTAGTTTTCTATCTGTAGAAGGCGGTTTTGGTGACTTTGCCACTCTACACTGGTCGGTTGTTCTGGGATAGACGAGCAACCCACCATAATTATGGTCATAAAAATAAGAGACGTGATTTTACGAAGCTTGCTCATATTTGCTCACAACTTGTTCAAATTTATCTAAAAAACGTCTCAACTATAGCATTGAATTCACGAAGTCAGGAAAACAAATCCCGCTTGCTCTTTAAATAGAGCCATGCATCAAGTAAAATTCGCCCCTTGTTTCCATTCCCTGATCGAGAACTTCTGATACATGTCTTTGCTTGCCGTAGGTATCAATCACAATACAGCGTCGGTTGAATTGCGAGAAAAAGTCGCTTTTGGTCCAGATAAATTATCTGAGGCACTCAAGCAACTTAACGCAAATGCACACGTAAATGGAAGTGTCATACTTTCTACCTGTAATCGAACTGAAGTGTATTGTGACGTCAAAGGCGTGGCAAAAAACAAGTTGATCGATTGGCTGTCAGTTTTCCATCAAGTTAGTCCTGAAGAGCTAAAACCAAGTCTTTATATCCATGAAGAGCAGGCTGCGATTAAGCATTTAATGCGTGTAGCTTGTGGTTTGGACTCTTTAGTATTGGGCGAGCCACAGATCTTAGGTCAGGTGAAGCAAGCTTATACAGACTCGCGAGAGAACAAATCTGTTGATGCTTCAATGGAAAAGCTGTTTCAGAAATCATTCTCTGTCGCGAAGCGTGTTCGAACTGAAACGGAGATCGGCGGAAGCGCGGTTTCGGTTGCTTACGCAGCTTGTACGTTAGCCAAACATATTTTTGAATCAATTGCCGATTCAACTGTGTTATTGGTGGGTGCGGGTGAAACGATTGAGTTGGTGGCTAAGCATCTTTCAGCGAATGGCTGCACCAAGATGATAGTGGCTAACCGAACTCGTGAGCGTGCTTTAGGGTTGGCTGAAGAGTTTGGTGCTGAAGTGATCAGCCTCAATGAGATCCCTGATCATCTGCATCGAGCGGATATCGTGATCAGTTCAACCGCCAGTCCGTTACCTATTATTGGTAAGGGTATGGTGGAGACCGCACTGAAAACAAGAAAACATCAACCTATGTTGTTGGTTGATATTGCGGTTCCACGTGATGTGGAATCTCAGGTCGGTGAGTTAAACGACGCCTACCTTTATTCAGTGGATGATCTGCAGTCGATTGTTGATGGCAACATTGAACAACGCAAAGTGGAAGCGATTCAAGCGGAAGCAATAGTTAGCGAAGAAAGTGCGGCATTCATGAGTTGGATGCGTTCACTGCAAGCGGTAGACAGTATTCGTGACTATCGCAAATCGGCCAATGAAATCCGAGAAGAATTATTAAGTAAGAGTTTACAATCACTTGCCGCTGGTGGTGACCCTGAGAAACTCTTACTTGAGCTAAGTAATAAGCTCACAAACAAATTGATCCATGCTCCAACGCGTGCACTTCAAAGTGCAGCAGAGCAAGGAGAACCTGCAAAATTAATGGTCATTAGACAGAGTTTGGGCTTAGAAAACCCTCAATAATATTAGACCTCCAACAGAATAAGACATTATGAAAGCCTCGATTCTAGTAAAGCTTGAAACACTTGTTGAACGCTATGAAGAAGTTCAACATCTACTTGGTGATCCAGATGTAATCGGGAATCAAGACAAATTCCGTGCACTTTCTAAAGAGTACTCTCAACTAGAAGAAGTGACAGCTTGCTTCCAGTCATACCAGCAAGCTCAAGAAGATCTAGAAGCTGCTGAAGAGATGGCAAATGAAGATGACGCTGAAATGCGTGAAATGGCTCAAGACGAAATCAAAGACGCAAAAGCGGCGATTGAACGTTTGACTGATGAGCTACAGATTCTTCTGATTCCAAAAGATCCAAACGATGAGCGTAACTGTTTCCTTGAAATCCGTGCTGGCGCGGGTGGTGATGAAGCGGGTATCTTCGCGGGCAACCTGTTCCGTATGTACTCTAAGTTTGCTGAGAAGAAAGGCTGGCGCGTTGAAATCATGAGCAGTAATGCTTCTGAACAAGGTGGCTACAAAGAGATGATCGCTAAGGTTAGTGGCGATGCTGTTTACGGCACAATGAAATTTGAGTCGGGCGGTCACCGTGTACAACGTGTACCTGAAACTGAGTCTCAAGGCCGTGTTCATACGTCAGCATGTACGGTTGCCGTTATGCCTGAAATCCCAGAAGCTGATCTTCCAGAAATTAAAGCGGGCGATCTTAAAATTGATACTTTCCGTGCATCAGGCGCGGGTGGTCAGCACGTTAATACCACGGATTCAGCAATCCGTATTACTCACTTACCAACGGGTACAGTAGTAGAGTGTCAGGACGAGCGTTCTCAGCATAAAAACAAAGCGAAAGCGATGGCTGTTCTTGCTGCTCGTATTGTTCAAGCAGAAGAAGAGCGCCGCGCGGCAGCTGTTTCTGATACACGTCGTAACCTACTAGGTTCTGGTGACCGTAGTGACCGTATTCGTACGTACAACTACCCACAAGGTCGTGTTTCGGATCACCGTATCAACCTTACTATCTACCGTCTTAACGAAGTACTTGAAGGTGACATGCAAAGCTTGCTTGATCCTGTACTTCAAGAGCACCAAGCCGATCAGCTTGCTGCACTTGCAGAGAACAACTAACCTGTATGCAGTCAGCATATACGGTTGAAAGTGCTTTAAAAGCAGCAATCGTAAAGCTTCAAGAGGGTGATAACACATCACCCTCAATTGATGCCGCGGTACTGCTTTGTCACGCCTTAGATAAACCAAGATCTTACCTGCTTACTTGGCCTGAGAAACACCTCACCTCAGAGCAAGAGTCTGAATTCAATGCCCTTCTAACACGTCGCTTAACTGGTGAGCCTGTGGCTTACATTATCGGTGAGCGTGAGTTTTGGTCACTGCCGTTAAAAGTTTCCCCTTCTACCTTAATCCCACGCCCAGATACTGAGCGTTTGGTTGAGGTAGCTTTGGATAAAACTTATGGCAAGCAAGGTGCGATTCTAGATTTAGGTACAGGTACAGGTGCTATCGCGTTAGCATTGGCGTCTGAGATGCCGAATCGACAGGTAACGGGGATTGATCTTCGCCCTGAAGCACAGCAGCTTGCGACAGAGAATGCACAACGTCTAAACATCACCAACGCTACTTTTTTGCACGGCAGTTGGTTTGAGCCTTTGAGCTCTGAGGAAACTGTGAAGTTCTCTCTGATTGTCTCTAACCCGCCATACATTGAGAAGAATGATCCTCATTTGTCTCAAGGCGATGTGCGTTTTGAGCCGATCACAGCACTAGTTGCTGAAGAGAAAGGGCTTGCAGATATCCGATACATTTCTGAAAACGCACGCGGCTTTTTGGAAAATGAAGGTTGGTTAGCATTTGAACACGGCTATGACCAAGGCTCGGCAGTTCGTGAGATTATGCAGACGCTCGGTTATCTCGATGTTGTAACAGAGAAAGATTACGGTGGTAATGACCGAGTGACATTGGGTCGTTATTGTTCATAGTTCGTAGCTGTATTCGATTACGGATATTCGCTTATGAGTAATAGACGATGAACTTGCCAAATTGATACCTTTAGCTCGACAATACATTTAACTCGGTAATGCATTTAATGAAGAAATACAGGGCATTAACGGGTATTGTGAGGCTCGTGTTAACGAAAGCACATATAAAAATATAAAGGAATACCATGTACGAAGGTCTAAAACATTTTCACCTATTAACGATTGCGATAAGCGCGCTACTTCTTTCGATTCGATTCGCTCTTATGATGGCCAATTCGCCGAAGCTTAAACATCCTTTCTTGCAGCGTTTCCCTCATATCAATGACTCGTTGCTGTTGCTATCGGGTATTGGTTTGATTTTTATCACTGGCTTTATTCCATTTACACCAGCCGCACCATGGTTAACTGAAAAACTAACCTGCGTAATGGCCTACATCGCATTAGGTTTCTTTGCGCTTAAGTTAGGTAAAAACAACCTATTAAGAGTGTTCTCTTTCTTTGGTGCGCTAGGTTGGCTAGCAATGGCTGGTAAAATCGCAATGACGAAGACACCAACATTTTTCGGTTAATTATCTCCTTATTTCGGTTAACTACCTATGTACGAATTTTTTGATGAAGACTTTGACCAGCTAGAGTTAGCTGAAGGTGCATTGATCTTAAATAAAGCGATTAACCCAGAAACTCAAGACAGCTGGGCAGAGCAAGAGCTGGCTAGATTGTTAAAAGACGCCGAGTTTGCTTTGGTTAATGAAACCGATGAACAGCAGAAGTTTGAATCTTTTATTCGACTATTCTTTTATGAATGGGGTTTTGCTGGTGATAAAGATGCGTATTTCTCTTCGGAAAACGCGTTCATCGATAAAGTGCTTGAGAGAAAGAAAGGCATTCCTGTGAGTCTGGGAGCGGTCTTTCTTTTTCTAGGTCGCAAGCTAGGCTTTCCTGTAGAGGGTGTATCTTTCCCTACTCAATTCTTACTTAAAGTAAGCTGGTACGGGCAAGCTGCGGCCTATATTAACCCTTATAACGGTGAGTACGTTGGTGAACAAACCTTGCGAGCATGGTTAATTGGACATGACGGTCCATTAGCTAAGGTGAAACCTGAACACTTAGAAGTTGCAGACCACCCAACGATTATTGGTAAGTGGTTAGCACTGCTTAAGAGTGCACTGCTGAGAGAAGAGCGCTATACGCTTGCATTGAAGTGTACTGATCTTGCTTTAACCTTTGTACCGGATGACCCATATGAAATCCGTGACCGCGGTTTTATCTACCAGCAGCTAGACTGTCATCAAGTTGCTGCAACGGATTATCAATACTTTATCGACCAATGCCCAGATGACCCGGCATCTGAGTTACTGAAATCTCAAGTGAATGTCATGAACGAAAAGACCGTGGTTGTTCACTAATTAATAATTATTTAGAGAGAATATGATGGAACAGAAAATAGTTCACATTGGCGATATGCCAATTGCTAACGACAAGCCATTTACGCTATTTGCAGGCATGAACGTTCTTGAATCTCGCGATCTCGCTATGCAGATCTGTGAGCACTATGTGAAAGTAACAGAGAAGCTGGGTATTCCTTACGTATTTAAGGCGTCTTTTGATAAGGCGAACCGCAGCTCAGTTCATTCATACCGTGGTCCAGGCATGGAAGAAGGTCTTAAAATTTTCCAAGAGCTGAAAGACACTTTCGGCGTGAAGATCATTACTGATATTCACACAGAAGCTCAAGCTCAACCTGTTGCGGATGTGGTTGATGTAATCCAACTACCTGCATTCCTAGCTCGTCAAACTGATCTTGTTGAAGCAATGGCTAAGACTGGCGCAGTAATCAACGTGAAGAAGCCTCAGTTCATGAGCCCGAACCAAGTTGGTAACATCGTTGATAAGTTCGCTGAGTGTGGTAACGACAACATCATCCTTTGTGAGCGTGGCGCTTGTATGGGTTACGACAACCTTGTCGTTGATATGCTTGGCTTTGGCGTAATGAAGAAGTCTTCAAACGGTAGCCCTATCATCTTCGACGTGACGCACTCTCTACAAATGCGTGACCCATCAGGTGCTGCATCTGGCGGTCGTCGTGAGCAAACGGTTGAACTAGCAAAAGCTGGTCTTGCAACAGGTATTGCTGGTCTATTTATTGAAGCACACCCGAACCCAGACCAAGCTCGTTGTGATGGCCCTTCTGCGCTACCTCTAGACAAACTAGAGCCGTTCTTGAAGCAGATGAAAGCACTGGATGATCTTATCAAAGGCTTTGAGCACATCGATATTAAATAGCTGAAGCTGATGTTAAGTAACTCGCTAATGTGAATTAGTTAAAGTGGTTATTTAACGGTATCAAATAAACGCCTAACTCTAAGAGTTGGGCGTTTTTGTTTATCTGGGCATCAGCTTGTATCGCTGGGTACGTCTCTGTTTGGTAATTGCTAAGTTGTTTAACTGATCGTTAATCTGTTTGGTAGAGCGCTAATCAGAGGAGATGATTAAATCATTGTTAACAAAGCCTTTGATGACCTAAGAAATAGGCATGAGTGTGTGAGGTCTGTCCTGTTTTTGGTGAATTGCTGATGTGTATCACACTTTGTAAGTAAACGATTGCCTGTGATGCAGGGGAAGTTTGAGTGTAATCTCATAATTTTGTTACACTTAACTGTTGATCTATGCGTGACCAATTCGACATAAATATGAAATCGTCGTGTTACATCTAAAATGTTAATTTAAGATTAGTCATGTTGAAGTCTTATTGTTCGAACTCCAGGAAAGGGGTCGCAATAGATTAAAAAAGCAGTGGATTCCCCTAAAAAGTTCAAAGGTATGACAATGAAGCAACGCCTTATTCTAAAGACAGCACTAAGTGCTGCAATTCTAGCTACTCTAGCTGGGTGTGCGTCTCAATCAGCTCATGATTGGAACCAAGACGAAACTTATAAGCTAACGATTCTTCACACGAACGATAACCATGGTCGTTTCTGGCAGAACAAATACGGCGAATACGGCATGGCTGCACGTAAAACGCTTGTTGACCAACTTCGTGCAGAAGTTGAAGCTGAAGGCGGTAGCGTGTTGCTTCTATCTGGTGGTGACATCAACACGGGTGTGCCAGAGTCAGATCTTCAGGATGCAGAACCTGATTTCAAAGGTATGAACAAGATTGGTTACGATGCAATGGCACTGGGTAACCATGAGTTTGATAACTCACTAGACGTACTACAAAAGCAGATCGATTGGGCTAACTTCCCAATGCTGTCAGCAAACATCTACGATAAAGCTACGGGCGAACGTAAGTTCCAAGCTTACGAGATGTTTGAAAAGCAAGGTATCAAGATTGCAGTTATCGGTCTAACCACTGAAGATACAGCAAAAATTGGTAACCCTGAATTTATCGCTGGCATCGACTTCCGTGACCCTAAAGAAGAAGCGAAAAAACTGATCGCTGAACTTAAAGAAACTGAGAAGCCAGATCTCATCTTCGCAGTGACTCACATGGGTCACTACGAGAATGGCCAACGCGGTGTCAACGCACCAGGTGATGTAGCACTAGCCCGTTACCTAAATGAAGGAGATCTAGATATGATCGTTGGTGGCCACTCTCAAGAGCCGGTATGTATGGAAGGCCCTAACGTTGCTAAGAAAAACTTCAAACCGGGTGATGAATGTAAACCAGACGTTCAAAATGGTACTTATATCGTTCAAGCTCACGAGTGGGGCAAGTATGTAGGCCGTGCTGATTACGAATTCCGTAATGGCGAACTAGAGATGGTTAGCTACGATCTAGTTCCTGTTAACCTTAAGAAGAAAGTTAAGATTGACGGCAAGAAGCAACGTGTTCTTATTCAAGACGAAATCGCACAAGATCCAGAGCTACTTGAATTCCTACGTCCATTCCAAGAGCAAGGTCAAGCTCAGTTAGAAGTTAAAATCGCTGATACAAATGGCAAGCTTGAAGGTGACCGTAACGTCGTTCGCTTCCAACAAACTAACCTAGGTCGTTTGATTGCAACCTCTCACATGGAGCGCGCAAAAGCAGATTTCGCTGTAATGAACTCTGGTGGTGTTCGTGACTCAATTGAAGCGGGTGAAGTGACTTACAAAGATGTACTAACAGTACAACCTTTTGCAAACATCCTGACTTACACTGATATGACGGGTAAAGAGGTTTTAGATTACCTAAATGTCGTGGCGACGAAACCAATCGATTCTGGTGCTTATGCTCAGTTTGCTGGTATCTCTATGACAGTAGCAAACGGTGAAGTATCGAATGTATTCATCGGTGGCAAACAGCTGCGTTTAGACGAAACATACCGCTTCACAGTACCAAGCTTTAACGCTGCTGGTGGTGACGGTTACCCTAAACTGTCTGACCACCCAGGTTACGTGAATACTGGTTTTGTTGATGCTGAAGTACTGAAAGAATACCTAGAAGCAAACAGCCCGGTTGACGTAAACAAGTACGCACCTTCAGGCCAAATGGTTTACAAGTAATTGAATACAAGTAATTGTGTCAATAGGGGCTAAATTAGATTGACTCTAGCACCATGATAAATTTAACTAAAGCGACGCCTCGGCGTCGCTTTTTGTTTATCTATCGTTTGGATTTGTTATGACCCCTGCAATCAATCTCGCCAAGAAAAAGAAAATCGCTCATTGTGTGTATCAGTATCATCATGATGCGAATAATACCAACTATGGATTGGAAGCCGTTGAAGCGCTGGGTCAGGACCCAAAACGTGTGTTCAAAACGCTGTTGTTCTGTTTGAACGGTGTCGCTAAAGATTTGGCGGTTGCCGTTATTCCTGTCGATCAGAAGCTAAACTTAAAGCTTGCAGCGAAAGCGGCGAAGGGCAAAAAAGCGGAGATGGCTGATCCAGATATTGCTCAGAAAACCACGGGTTATGTTGTTGGTGGAATTAGTCCTCTTGGACAGAAAAAAGCACTGCCTACCTTTGTTCATTCAAGCGCTACCGATTTTGAAACTATCTGTGTGAGTGCAGGGAAGCGCGGGCTAGAGATTGAGTTAGATCCAAAAGACTTAGCATTGCTCACTCGCGGCCAGTTTGCTGATCTCTGTTTATAGATTGTCGTCATCATGACGATAAAGCTATCGAATGACCAACAAAAACGCCCGCTAGACTAATCTAGCGGGCGTTTTTATATCGAGTGTCTCGTCTTATTGATTCTGACTACTTCTTAAGACCTAAAGTACCACCAACACGCTTTGGTGCAGGTTTGTTCGGTCTGTTTGAATCTTGGCTGCGGTTTGCCGGTTTACCGCTTCTACGATCGGTATTGTCGCGATCGGTACGATTGCGATCCGAACGGTTTCTATCTGAGTTAGAGCGCTCTGAACGAGAGTTTGATTTCCAGTTCTCGGTATTACCACCGCTTTCACCGTTCGACGAATTGCGGCCACGCTTTGAATTAGGCGCATGACGGAATTCATCCGCATTGTTACCGCGGTAAGTGCGAGTACGGTGCTCTTTTTGATTACGACGTGCTGTTGAAGTTTGGTTCTCTTCACGGCTGTCAAAAAGTTTCGCATCAGTCGCTTTACGAATACGTTGACCTTTCGCGTTCATTTTTGACGCATCTTCCGTACTTACTGAACCTTCACACATCGCCAAGATCTCAGTGATCTCTTCGTCGCTCAAGTAGCGCCATTTGCCGTTAGGAATACCGTCTAGTGAGATATTCATAATACGAACACGGCGCAGCTTAAATACTTCGTAACCGAGCGCTTCACACATACGGCGAATTTGGCGGTTAAGGCCTTGTGTTAGTGTAATTCGGAATGAGAACTTGGTCTCTTTCTCGACCTTACATGGCAAGGTAACAGTATCGAGAATATGGACACCAGCGCCCATTTGCTTCAAAAACTCAGTCGTAATCGGCTTATCTACACGCACCACGTATTCTTTCTCGTGATTGTTACCTGCACGTAGGATTTTATTTACGATGTCGCCATCGTTGGTCAAGAAGATAAGGCCATCAGAAGGTTTATCTAAGCGGCCAATAGGGAAAATACGCTTGTGGTGGCCGATAAAGTCGACGATGTTGCCAGGAATATCACGCTCAGTCGTACAGGTGATACCTGTTGGTTTATTAAGAGCAATGTAAATCGGCTTCTCTTTTGAGCGAACAGGCTTATTGTCGATCTCAACATCATCACCTGGCAAGACTTTAGTGCCCATCTCAGGGATCTTACCGTTAATAGTAACTCGGCCTGCATCAATGAGTTTATCGGCTTCGCGGCGTGAGCAAAAACCAGTTTCACTGATGTATTTATTAAGGCGTTTAGCTTGGGATTCTTGTGACATGATATTCTCTTAGCGTTTCACAACGGAAATATAAATAAACAAAAAGCAACCTTTGGATAGTTGCTTTGAGTTGGAATTCGTTAACTGAGGCAATTTTAGCACTTGGTGTGAGTCTAGGCACGAAATATCGATCCTGATGCAAAATCGTTATTCGCCCGTTTATCTATCTCAACCTATTAACTGGTGCGCTTTTGATGGCGCTCTCTGTTCTCTAGCTTTTTCTCATTACTCTTTCTGAGCATGACATAGACAGCGCCCGTACCACCATGAAATTGCTGAGCAGAATGAACACATTGAACGTCGTTGATTTGCGTGAGCCAATTTGCCACGTAGCTTTTCATCATTGCTGGTGGGTTCGAACGCTCTCCCTTACCGTGAACAATGATGACGGTACGAACATCCATTCTTAAACACTGACGCAAAAATGAAAGCACTTCGTTACGTGCGTCTTTCAGTGTTTTTCTATGAAGGTCGAGCTTGGCTTGAATAGGGTATTTGCCTAGGCGCAGCTTTTTGTATACGCCTTCTTGTACACCGTCTTTTTTATAAGCAACGACATCGTCTGGCTTGATCATTGGCGAATAGTCTAATGATAAGTAGTCTTTCTCGTCGTCAGACAGCCACATAGCGGCTTCACGCTTAGCAAGGTGAGATTCTGTGACTCGGTGTACTTTTTGGTGTTCAGCGGTGTCATGGTCGATACGTTTAACATCGCCCATCATTTCTTGGAAGAGATCTAAGTCGTCATCATGAGACATATTGTGTATCTCAAGTTGGGAAGGATAGGGTAAGTATACCTAAGTTGAGGCTGGGTTTAAAAATGAAAAAACCGGAGAAGACAATAAGTCTGCTCCGGTGCAAAGCGTTTTTACATTTAGTTATAAAATAAAGTAATACTTATAAAGTAAAACAATGCTTAAAAGTAAATGATTTAGGCTGAGCGATTCTAGTGAGGAGATTTTTCAGTCATAACTTTGTAGATGAAGAAGCCTCCATAAAACATCATGAGACCCAGAGCCCCGAAGATTACTATCATTGAAGATAGTCCCACCGCATTACCAAATAGGAGATCTAGCCAAAAGTCCATGTGTATACCTCAAAGTTATATGACACGGGTTAGTGTATTAAGTGGTGTTATCAATTCACTGATCTGGATCAATTCTGTTTCATAAGTTAAATACTTGTTGGTAACTGTGTGTTTTTCGTCACATCAAGCGAGTTGTTGTATGTCTTTTGTTCGAACGATTGGAATTCACAATAAATATGAGAAAAAGCGCTTGCGGATAAATTCAGAATCCGTATTATACGCTCCATCGACAGGCAATCAGCCAGTTAGATATCTCGGTGAATAGCGCAGCTTGGTAGCGCATCTGGTTTGGGACCAGAGGGTCGGGGGTTCGAATCCCTCTTCACCGACCACATTAAGAAAGCCGTAGCAGAAATGCTACGGTTTTTTTGTATTTTAATCTGGTTTAGAACATGAGGATGGGGCTGGAATGCCAGTCCAATCGAATCCCTCTCACCGGCCACATTAAGAAAGCCTGCTCATTGAGTAGGCTTTCGTCGTTTCAGAGTATGGGAAATGGGATTTGAATCGAGATGGGGTTCGCCTGATGTTCAAAATAAGCTCTTCATCGGCCATATTAAAGAAAGCCGTAGCACTCTTTGTAGTAGAAGGTGCTACGGCTTTTTTGCTTTCCGGTATGTACGTCATTCCCTAGAGCGAGTCGGGAATCTCTTGTTGTTCTAAATGGCCTTTATAGAGACAAGGGTTGACCCAATAGCCAGTAGCCCCAAACCTGTTTACCTGACATCACAGGTGATGTTTTTGATTGGAGTCTCTGAAGTAACAAAGCAAACATACGCTTCAGCTGGTTTATTAGGGCCTATTCGAATGTAACCTGCCTTTACCTCATTTTCATCAAACGTCACCGAGTGAGAGTTACCCGTTTGGTTATCGTAAAAGCTCGCTTCAAAATTCCCATTCATTTGGCTTGCAATGCGGTTTCGTGTTGTCGATGTTGTGAACTTAATATTGGCGCAGCGCATCGGTGGTTTCTCTGTAATCAAAAACTGCCCGCTTTCTTTATCTAAGACACCGCCTTTAGCATCAGGTTGAATATCTATAGCCTGAAACTGTTCAATGGTGCACGTTTCTTTGGCTGAGGCTATTGAGGGCATCAGCATCGTGAGGGCTAAAGGGAAAGCAAAAAGTACTGGTTTCATTCGAACAACGCCGTAGGTAGAAAGAGCGAAAGATAATAGCACCCCAATGGTGCTATTAAATGTAATGATTCTGTTATTAGGTAATGCTTATATTAGGAGAAGGTCATGGCTTCGAGTTGAACTAGCTGTCGTCACTAATCTCAAATTGACACTGAGCCTGTTGGCTTTGTGATTGTTGAGTGACATTAAAACCTTTCTCTTTTAACAAGTGTAAAAGGTTGCCTTCTCCAACTAGGTGTAAGGCACCAACCACAATCAAGTAGTTCCCTTTTGAGTCGAGTTTCCAATCATTGGCTGCTAGTTTGTTTGCCCAGTCGATATTGCGATCAGTTAAGAATGCTTTCTCGAGTTCAGGCGACATCTCAGACAGCTCTGCGAAGGCTTCCAGCTTCGCTAAATCACCCGCTTTCCAGCTTTCAATTAGGCAATGAACCACATGATCAGTTTGGTCAAATTCCTCAAGGCTACTGACTAACCATTCCTTACCGTCATCCTTTTGTTTTGTCATCAGGTCTATTTGGAATTGTAGTGGCTCTAAACTGATCACCGGGACATCTTGGATAGTCGCTTTGTAAGCTAGCGTCGCATCAACGCCTCCTGCGGACCCATAACCAAGATTTTTTAACTGCTGCATCTGTATGGAAAGAGATGTCGCCCAAGGCGGTGAGCTAAGCAGTTGTTGCGTCGGCATATCCAATGATTTTGAGATGTCGATTAATAATTGCAGCTGTTCTTCATTGAGTACATCGGCTGTAGTGAGTTTGTTGCGGGGATATACAACGCCATCAGACTTTCTGATATCCGTTTCGATAACTAACCCATCACTGTTTTTTAGCGCGTCGGTTATCGCCGAAGGAAGTGGGTACATACTCTCGTCCCCAACGTGCACAGAACCTAAGATAGTGAGTGTCAGTTCATCTTTTTTTGCTTGCCAATAAAGAGGCTCGGCGAGCGCTTGCCTTGCTGAAAAAGCGAAAACGAATAAAACCATGTACCAGAGTGGGCGCAAAGGGAGCTCCTTTAGGAAGTATTAAACTCGTTAAAATCGATTTTGACGGTGTTTTTTAACGGTTTTTTTTGAGAATGATGTCACGTTGTTTGTACGAAAAGTATAACAACCCGAACAAACTCTTAAACCTTTCTCTCTATCAACGACACGATTTTATGAAATCCTTTAAAAAGATTGTGATTCAATTCTCAATTTTTACGTCAAAATAAAACTGACGGAAGTGCCGTTAATTCTAACTTAATGATTTTTATATAATTAATTTTGTCGCTGATTTTGAGATTTGAAGCTGATCACTTTATTAGCTTGATTTAATTCACGGTAAAAAATAAGCCCATATAGTTTAGCTAACTTTCGAAGCGCTCCAATTTGCTTCTTACTCAATTTTTAAATTTATGGGTGAATACGATGTTGAAGAGAAACTTACTATCTGTAGCGGTACTGGCTGGTTTGGCGGGTTGTGCTGTGACACAAGCACCAGAGCAAAAGGTGGTTAATGCACTGGCTGATAACCTTGATGTGCAATATGAAATCTTGACGAACCACGGTGCAAACGAAGGCATGGCTTGTCAGGACTTAGGCGCAGAGTGGGCATCATGTAATAAAGTGAACATGACGTTAACTAACGATGGTGAAGCGATTGATTCAAAAGACTGGACCATCTACTTCCACAGTATTCGCCTTATCTTAGATGTTGATAATGAGCAGTTTAAAATCACTCGCGTAACCGGTGACTTACACAAGCTTGAACCAACAGAAAAGTTCGATGGTTTTGCGGCGGGTGAAGAAGTGATTCTTCCGCTAACAAGTGAATACTGGCAACTGTTTGAAACTGACTTTATGCCGGGTGCATTCGTAACGGCGCCAAACGCAGAACCAAAGATGATTGCTTCATTGAATACGGAAGATGTCGCGTCATTCGTAACGGGTCTAGAGGGTAACAACCTTAAACGTACACCTGATGACAATAACGTAATGGCGACAGCGGTGACGCGTTTTGAAAAGAATGCTGATCTCGCAACTCAAGATGTATCAACAACGCTACTACCAACGCCAATGTCGGTAGAAGCGGGTGAAGGATCTGTGAGCATTGCTGGTGGTATTGCCCTACCAAAAGACGCATTCGATGCTGATCAGTTCGCTGCAATCGAAGAACGTGCAGATGTGGTAAACGTAGATGTGAGTGGTGACCTTCCAGTAAGTGTTACCGTTGTTCCTACTCAGTTTACGGGTGATTTGGCGAAACCTGGCGCTTATGAACTAAGCATCTCGGAAGAGGGGATTGCGATTAAAGCGTTTGATAAAACAGGTGCTTTCTACGCAGTTCAGTCTATTTTTGGCCTAATAGACAGTCAGAACGCTGAATCATTACCACAACTGTCGATCAAAGATGCACCGCGCTTTGATTACCGTGGTGTGATGGTGGATGTAGCTCGAAACTTCCACTCAAAAGATGCCATCTTAGCAACGCTAGACCAAATGGCAGCCTACAAGATGAATAAACTGCACCTTCACTTAACGGATGATGAAGGTTGGCGTTTAGAAATCCCAGGTTTACCAGAGCTAACGGATGTAGGGTCTAATCGTTGTTTCGATTTGGAAGAGCAAAGCTGTCTACTGCCTCAGCTAGGTTCAGGTCCAACAACAGATAACTTCGGCTCTGGTTTCTTTAGTAAAGCGGATTACGTCGAGATCTTAAGCTACGCAAAAGCGCGCAGCATCGAAGTTATCCCAGAGATTGATATGCCAGCACACGCTCGTTCTGCTGTGGTATCAATGGAAGCACGTTACACTCGCCTAATGGCGGAAGGTAAAGAAGCGGAAGCGAACGAATACCGTTTGATGGATCCACAAGATACATCGAACGTGACGACTGTTCAGTTCTACGATAAGCAAAGCTTCATTAACCCATGTATGGAATCGTCGACTCACTTTGTTGATAAAGTGATCTCTGAAGTGGCAGCAATGCACCAAGAAGCGGGTGTTCCGCTAACGACTTGGCACTTTGGTGGCGATGAAGCGAAAAACATTAAGTTAGGCGCTGGCTTACAAGATATTAATGCAGAAGACAAAGTGGCATGGAAGGGAAACATTGATTTATCTAAGCAAGATAAGCCGTTCCAACAGTCTCCACAATGTCAGAAACTAATTGCGGACGGTACAGTAAGCGATTTCGGTCATCTGCCAAGCCACTTTGCAGAAGAGGTGTCTAAGATTGTTGCTGACAAAGGCATTCCACACTTCCAAGCGTGGCAAGATGGCCTGAAATACAGCGAAGGTGAAGAAGCATTTGCAACAGAAAGTACGCGCGTTAACTTCTGGGATGTTCTTTACTGGGGCGGTACTTCATCAGTTTACGACTGGTCAGCGAAAGGTTATGACGTAATTGTTTCTAACCCAGATTACGTATACATGGATATGCCATACGAAGTAGATGCCGCAGAGCGTGGTTACTACTGGGCAACGCGTGCAACAGATACTCGTAAGATGTTTGGCTTTGCTCCAGAGAACATGCCACAAAACGCAGAAACGTCATTAGACCGTGACGGCAATGGCTTCAGCGGTAAAGGTGAGATTGAAGCGAAACCTTTCTACGGTTTGTCAGCTCAGCTTTGGTCTGAAACAGTACGTACCGACGAGCAGTATGAATACATGGTATTCCCACGCGTTCTTGCAGCAGCAGAGCGCGCATGGCACCGAGCAGATTGGGAAAACGACTACAAGGTTGGCGTTGAATACTCTCAAGAAACTAACCTAGTGAATAAGCAAGCGCTAAACAGCGACTTCAATCGCTTCGCCAATATCGTGGGTCAACGTGAACTGGCTAAGCTTGAAAAAGCGGGCATTGATTACCGACTACCCGTGCCGGGCGCTCAGGTTGTGGATGGTAAGTTAGCGATGAACGTTCAATTCCCAGGTGTAGAGCTTCAATACTCAGCAGATGGTGAAAAGTGGCTAACGTATGATGAGCAACAACGTCCATCGGTCTCTGGTGAAACTTACATCCGCTCTATTTCAGAAAGTGGTGAGAAAGTAAGTCGAGTTACCTCAGTTAAATAATCGATAAGCACTATTAGTAAAAGAGCTCCTGACCTTTATCTTATTCAAGATAAAACGGGAGCTCTTTTTGTTTGATGCGAATTAGGTGTTTATCCAAAACTGAAACATATAGAAATCGCCTTTGTTTATATCGTCAACAATGCACATAAGGTGACTTTAATCCCAAAAGTGACGCGCTTCTCATTATTCTCTTCAAAAAATAAGTCCCCTGTAAAAAACTCTAAATCAAATGTGATTCAACTATCTAAATCTAATTTTTCTTCGTGAAATAATGTGATCCCGATCTGTATATTTTTCCATCTTGAGTTTTTTATCAATTTTTATATTTTTAAGTTATTGATTTTAAATAGTTAAATAACTTGTCCTTTTTTGATAGTGAGAGGGATCACTCTGTTGCTCCTTTTATTTTGAAACGCAAATTAATTCGAGCAACATAGATTTCATGCCAGGGAGGCGACCAACTACTCAAGCGGTGAAGGTGAATGATGTACCGAAGATATACCGCTGAAAAAATCAAACTAAGGCAGTTTACTATGAAAAAAATTATCGCTCTAAGTGCTCTTTCTCTTGCTTTCGCTTCTAGTGCTTTTGCTGGTTCTTCTTACGTTACAGGTAACGTTCAATTTCACTCTGATTTCCAACCAAACGCTACGTCAACTCTAGAAGCGGGCCACACGTTTGATTCAGGCACAACACTACTAACAGAGTTCGATGGTATCTCTCTTGGTAAGTACGACAATGACGCAATCCAAGACAGCGGTCTAGGTAACTCTCCATACATCACTCTAGGTGTTGAGCAGATGTACAACATCAATGACAACCTATGGGTTGCTGCGGGTTACCACCACCTACTAAACAACGGTGAAACGGTTCAGTACCGTCCATTGGTTAAGATCGGTTACAACTTCGAGAACGGTATCTCTATTAGCAACCGTACTCGTTACCACGCTATGGAAGATAGCAAAGCTGACGATCAAACTCGTTTTGACAACCGTATCGGTTACGCAGTAAACGCTGAGCTAGCTCTAAGCTACAACAACGTATACGTAATCAGCGATGCTGATAACACAATGGACCACGAGCTTCGTGCGACATGGACTCGTCAAGGCGTTCAACCTTACTTTGAGTACCGTAACCAAGCTGACAACGCTAACAACGCATTCGTATTCGGTGCTTCTTACGGCTTCTAAGCTGATTCACTTGGCTGTTTAGTCGATTAGATTATTGGCTAAGTGAGCTTCTTTGCTAATTAGCTTTTTTGTTAACTAGCGACGAAAACATAGCGGTACCAACAGCCCGGTTGGTGCCGCGACAAGATTTGCTTTACTGTCCAAAAGCAAAGAGCCTAGCAAGTAAACCACAGTCTTGGGTTTACTTAATGTTAGGCTCTATTTTTATAACTTCTTAAATATTGCTTTGTGCCGGTTTCTTTACGCTCTAATTACCATCGTAATGACGGTATTCAAACACCTGACCTTTCTCATTAAACGCATACACAGAATACTCGTCTTTCTTATCGCCATACTCCATGCCCGGTGAGCCCATTGGCATACCTGGAACTGCTAAGCCAATTGCATTGCGTGGCGGGTTTTCTAAAAAGGCTTTAACATCATTAGCCGGAATGTGTCCTTCAAATACGTAACCATCGATCTCTGCTGTGTGGCAAGAGGCTAGCTCTGGCGTTACCCCTAGTTTCTGCTTGATTGGATTCATATCATCGTGGAGCTTCTCTGTAACATCGAACCCAGCATCTCGCATATGTTCAGTCCATTCTGTGCAGCAGCCGCAGTATGGAGACTTATGGTTTAGAACATCAGTAGCTAGAGCTTGTCCTGAAATTGCAGCGAGTGCAGTAAGAGTCATAATTTTACGAATCATGGTTAACCTCATGAATATGGTTTTTGTTGATATTAGAATGAGTAGGTTTGAATAATCTCAGTCTGTTAGCATTGCTAACTACCGTAATTGACGACATCGCCATAGCAGCTCCCGCAACAACAGGGCTAAGTAGAAAACCGAAAAATGGGTAGAGCACACCTGCAGCGATAGGAATGCCTAGCGAGTTATATATGAAGGCTCCAAACAGGTTTTGTTTCATGTTTCTCACGGTCGCTTGAGACAGTTCTATTGCGTTACTCACAGACAGTGGCGACGAGTTGAGGAGTGTCATTTGCGCACTCTCGATGGCGACATCACTGCCACTGCCCATTGCGATACCTATGTCGGCCTGAGCAAGCGCTGGTGCATCGTTAATGCCATCTCCAACCATGGCAACACTCTTATATTGCTGTTGAAGCTGAACAATATGCTGAGCTTTCTGCTCTGGAAGCACTTCCGAGATAACCTCGTCGATACCGACGTTCTTACCAATGGCTTGAGCCACAGAGTCGTTGTCGCCCGTTAATAGCACAGTGTGAATTCCGGCGGATTTTAGTTGAGCTATCGCCTGTTTGCTATCTATTTTTAACGCGTCTGAAATGCCCAATATGCCTTCTAGTTTTTGGTCAATCACGATGAAAATAGGCGTCCAGGCTTGCGAGCGGCAAAGCTCGATGAAATCTTCGCCAATCTCTGTATTGATGCCTAATTGGGTGAGGAACTTAAGCGAGCCAACTTGCACGTTCTTGCCGTTAATTGTTGCTTGTACGCCAAGCCCTCGTTGGTTTTCGAACTCGCTATGAGGTAGTGCTGAAATTTGTAGGCTCTCTGCATATTGGCAAACGGCTTTGGCGAGTGGGTGCTCAGATCCCACTTCTACTGAATAAGCATAAGCCAGTAACTCTTGCTCCGTTAGATTAGAGTAAAAGGCCTGTTGAACGGTTGGTTTGCCTTGGGTCAACGTACCTGTTTTATCAAACACAACAGCATCGATCTTGCTGGCAGACTGCAATACATCCGCATCTTTAATAAGAACGCCAAACTCAGCCGCTTTACCCACGCCAACAGTAATCGACAGTGGCGTTGCTAGGCCTAACGCGCATGGACAGGCGATAATCAGTACTGTGGTTGATACTACTAGCATGTAGCTTGGGCCAACAAAAAACCAAACTAAGGCGGCAACGGCAGCGATCGCGACCACAACCGGAACGAAAACGGCTGAAATAGAATCGGCAAGCTTGGCGATTGCTGGTTTACTGCTTTGCGCTTGGCGAACCATTTGAATGATTCTAGCTAGCATGGTGCTTGAGCCAATCCCAGTCGCTTCAATAATTAAGCTACCATCGCCATTAATGGTGCCCGCAGAAACGCCATCACTCACCGATTTAACGTTGGGAAGTGGTTCACCGGTCAGCATCGATTCATCGATGTAAGACTCCCCAGATACAACAACACCATCAACTGGCACTTTTTCTCCCGGTTTGACGCGTACTTGCATGCCGACTTGGATAGCTTCTACAGCAATGGTTTGTTCTTTGCCATCGACGATGACCACCGCTTTTTGAGGTTGTAGGTTAATCAAAGCTTGTAGTGATTTTGTGGTGCGAGCTTTGGCTTTGGCTTCAATGTAGTGGCCCAAAGAAATTAGACCAACGATCATCGCACTCGCCTCAAAGTAGACATGGCGAGAGGCCTCAGGGAACCATGACGGAATCAACACAACTAGCATGGAGTAGAACCATGCTGCGCCTGTACCCAAAGCAACTAACGTATCCATGGTCGCGCGCTTGTGCATCAGTGATTGCCAAGCATTGGTGAAGAAGCTACGACCTGAAGTGGCTAGCAGTACCAAACAGACGACACCGATTAAGCCCCAAGCCAATTGGTCGTTAAATGTAGCAATAGTCATGCTGCCACCAAACAGACCCCACGCCATCAGCGGAGCACCGATAAGCAGCGCGCTTACCGAATTTTTTAGGAAAGCTTTTTGGGTACGAAGTTGTTGTTCTTGCTGTTTTTGTTGTTGAGTCGCCGCGTCATCAACGAACTCTGCACCATAACCTGCGGTTTTTACGGATTCTATTAGCGCGCTTTCGATGACGTCTCGTGTTTTAGAGGTGAAAACTAAGGCTGTCTGTTCTGCGAGATTGATCTGAGCTTGGTCGACGAACTCATTCTTTTTCAGTGCTTTCTCTACCGAAGAAACACAACTCGCACACGTCATTCCCTCAAGAACAAGGTGATAGGTATATTGGCTAGCAGCAGGTTTATCTTGTGTCGGCTCCACTGGCGCTGTTTTTTTATCGTATTCTGAATCTGAATTAGATAAAGGCTCATTAACTTCTGAGTAGGAAGCCGCGTGATAACCCACGCTTTCGATCAACTCAATAAGCTCGGGTTCTGAAAGCTGAGTAACCAAGGACAATTCATGTTTGCTGATTTCTAGGTCTGAGATTTGCTCGGTTTGTTCAAGTGCTTGAGTCAGCTTGCTAACGCACTTACCGCAGCTAAGACCGGATAACGAAAGGTGCAGTTTATTGCCCATGCTATAACCAAGCGTCGCCAACTGTTCGTTGAGTTGAACGTAATTAAATGGAGTCGAAATATCGATGTAGGTCGGCGATATATCATTGATCGTCGTGTTGTCGAGATCAGCAAACAGGGTGCGGACTTTCTTCGCACAACCCATGCAATTTAAGCCGTTGAGCGCGGTTGTGTAGTGGTTCATATCGATACTCCAATTCTCATCTACGCCTAACATAAACCTTCCCGTAAGGGTAAGGTCAAACATAAATTCAAGAATTTGATCTTAGTGGTGCATTAGCTGGTGGATTCAATTTGGGAATGAGAGAGGGGAATAAAGAATGTGCGACTATAATCTACAGGCTAATACCATCGATTTGCTACTTTGAAGACGTAATTAGTCTTTCAATAACAGCTTTCGTACAACAACAGTGCATTAATCATTCACTACTGATTGTAGATTTAAGCGGTGGTGATAAAATAGCGCCCAAAATTTAGTGATATTTTTCTGTTACAGGCTTTGTAATGGCGAGCACTAAAAGAATCACCTACATAATCAAGGTATTTAAATGACGGTTAAAACTCGTTTTGCTCCTAGCCCAACTGGCTATCTTCACGTTGGTGGTGCACGTACTGCACTTTACTCTTGGCTATTCGCTAAAAACCAAGGCGGTGAATTCGTTCTACGTATCGAAGACACAGACCTTGAGCGTAACTCTCAAGAAGCGGTTGATGCAATTCTAGAAGGCATGCAATGGATGGGTATGGAATGGGACGAAGGTCCTTACTACCAATCTAAGCGTTTTGACCGTTACAACGAAATGGTTGATAAGCTACTTGCTGAAGACAAAGCATTCAAATGCTACGCGTCTAAAGAGCTGCTTGATGAAATTCGTGCAGAGCAAGAAGAAAACAAAGAAATGGCTCGCTACGATGCTAACCACCCTAAAATTGTTGCAGCAAACGAAGCAGCAAAAGAAGGCGATGCGTGCGTTATCCGTTTCCGCAACCCTAAAGAAGGCAGTGTAGTATTTGATGACCAAATCCGTGGTCGCATCGAAATCGCTAACAGCCAACTTGATGACCTAATCATTCGTCGCACAGACGGCGCTCCTACTTACAACTTCGTAGTAGTAGTGGATGACTGGGACATGGGTATTACACACGTTGTTCGTGGTGAAGACCACATCAACAACACACCTCGTCAAATCAACATCTATGAAGCACTAGGCGCGCCAGTTCCAACTTTCGCTCACTGTGCAATGATTCTAGGTGATGACGGAGCGAAACTTTCTAAGCGTCATGGTGCTGTTTCTGTAATGCAATACCGCGACGAAGGTTACCTACCAAATGCACTAAACAACTACCTAGTTCGTTTAGGCTGGTCTCACGGTGACCAAGAGATCTTCTCTCAAGAAGAGATGATTGAGTTCTTCAGCCTAAACGCAATCAGCAAGTCTGCTTCTGCATTCAACACTGATAAGCTGCTTTGGTTGAACAACCACTACATCAAGACTTCTGAGCCTGAGTACGTTGCAAAATACCTGCAATGGCACCTAGACGCACAGAAGATCGATACAACAAACGGTCCAGCTATCACTGATGTGATCAAGCTAGTTGGCGAGCGTTGTAACACGCTTATCGAACTTGCTGAGCAATCTCGCTACTTCTACGAAGATTTCTCTGAGTTTGAAGCGGGCGCAGCGAAGAAGCACCTACGTGGTGTTGCTAAAGGCCCACTAGAGCTTGCGCTTGCTAAGGTTGAAGCGCTTGAAGATTTCACGACTGCAAACATCAAAGACGGTGTGATTGCAGCAGTATGTGAAGAGCTAGAGATCGGCATGGGTAAAATCGGTATGCCACTTCGCGTAGCAGTAACAGGCGGCGGTCAGTCTCCTTCTGTTGATGCTGTGATGGAGCTTGTTGGTAAAGAGCGCGTAATCGCTCGTATCAAGATGGCTCTTGAGTTCATCGCTGAGCGTGAAGCTAACGCTTAATTTGAGCGATTGATAGAATCAAAAAAGGGTCAGTAACTTGGTTACTGGCCCTTTTTATTTACTTAGCGTTTTATGTAGCTAAGCTTAGATTTTCTTGAAGATGATAGAGGTGTTAATACCGCCAAAGGCAAAGTTGTTGCTCATCAGATATTCAACATCCAGTTCGCGACCTGAGCCCGTGATGTAATCGAGCTTGCCGCACTGTTCATCGACATTCTCAAGGTTTAGGGTTGGGCTGAACCAACCGCTATGCATCATCTCTAGGCTGAGCCACGCTTCAATTGCACCACACGCACCAAGCGTATGGCCAAAGTAACTCTTAAGAGAGCTGATTGGTACTTCACCAAAGATATTCGCTGTCGCGTTACTCTCTGCAATATCACCTTTTTCAGTCGCAGTACCGTGCGCAGAAACATAGCCAATCTTCTCAGCTGGAAGTTGTGCGTCTCTCAATGCTTTCTCCATACAGATTTGCATGGTTTCCATCTGAGGTTGAGTCACATGAGCCGCATCACAGTTGCTCGCAAAACCTATGATTTCTGCGTAGATCTTTGCGCCACGAGCAACAGCATGTTCGTACTCTTCAAGGATCAGGGTTCCAGCGCCTTCGCCGATAACCAAGCCATCACGCTCGCTGTCGTATGGGCTAGGGGATTTCTTGGGTGTGTCGTTTTTTAAACTGGTAGCGAAAAGGGTATCGAAAACGGCAGACTCAGTTGGGCATAACTCTTCACCACCACCGGCAACCATTACGGTTTGGTAACCATGCTTGATCGCTTCATAGGCGTAACCAATGGCTTGGCTTCCTGAAGTACAGGCGCTGCTGGTGGGAATCACGCGGCCACGCAGACCAAAGAACAGACCTACGTTTACCGCGGCTGTGTGTGGCATCATTTGAACGTAAGTGGTTGCTGTGATTGCTCGTGTCGACTTCTCGTTCAGCATTACTCCGAAAGCACCAACCGCATCGGTACTGCCAGTTGAAGAGCCGTAAGCGATACCAGTTTCGCCATTGGTCAATACATCGTGACCAATTAAGCCGGCTTGCTCCAATGCATTCTCAGTCGCAACGGTAGCTAGGCGTGATACACGGCCCATGCCACGCACTTGCTTACGCTTGTAGTGTTTAGGCAGTTGGAAGTCATCAATAGGCGCGGCAAGTTTTGTGTTGAGACCATCATATTGCTCGAAGCTTGGCATATATTGAGTCGCATTTTCACAGGCCTTTAGCTTAGGCTCTATCTGTTGCCAGTCGTTACCAAAAGCAGTAACACCAGACATTCCAGTTACAACAACGCGGCGGGTCATACTAAGCCTCCATTTACTGAAATCACTTGGCGAGTTACGTAGCCTGCAATATCAGACATTAGGTAGCTGACTAGGCCGGCTACTTCTTCCGGTTCACCCATACGGCGCAGTGGTACTTGAGGAAGTGCATGATCTTTCACGTGCTCGTCAACCATACCTGTGTCAATTAAGCCAGGAGCGACACAGTTTACCGTGATCTTGCGTTTTGCGAGTTCTAGAGCAAGAGACTTAGTTGCGCCAATCACCCCCGCTTTTGCTGCCGCATAGTTAGTTTGACCACGGTTACCCATAATGCCGGATACCGACGCTAGAGTGACGATACGGCCACCTTTACGCTTTTGAACCATAGGCATGACACAAGGGTGAAGTACGTTGTAGAAGCTATCTAGGTTGGTATGGATCACACCATCCCACTCTTCTTCCGTCATCGCGGGGAATGCAGTGTCACGAGTAATGCCCGCGTTGTTCACTACACCATAGTAAGCACCATGTTCAGCGATATCAGACTCAAGCTTTTCGCGACACTCGCTGCGGTTGCTGATATCAAATTGGATAAGACGTCCAGCGCCACCTTGCTCGGTGATCGATTGTAGAGTCTCCTCAGCACCTTGCTTGTCACCCATGTAATGAACGGCGATTTCAAATCCGTCTTTCGCGAGTTGAATAGCGATCGCTTTACCAATGCCTTTGCTGGCACCAGTGACTAAAACCTGACGGGTCATGATGGGCTCCTAGTTTTCATTTCTTGTAATTTTTGTTCGGTTGGCACGTAAACATTGAGTTGGCATTGAGCTACCAACTCGCCTTGGTCTTCGACTCTTGCGGTAAATACGGCCATGCCGCTGTCTTCCATAAGCTGTTTGGCATAGATATCAAGGGTCTGACCTTGAGTAAACTCATCACACAGTGATTTATAGCGACGAGAGCCAAGCAGAAAACCGATAGGGGGAGTGGTGCCGCTTTTCAGCGCATGGTATCCAGACCACGCCGCTACAGACTGCGCCATAAACTCGATGCCAACATAAGCTGGGACCGTTTGAGATTCGGCGTCAAAGAACAGATTATGGTCACCAATATCGACCTGACAGTGGATCGACAACGCTTCTACGCTGATAGCACGATCGATTAATATCATCGGATCATCGTGAGGGAGAAGTTGGTCTACAGAAGGGATATCAGTCATTTACTACACCAAAAATCAGGCTAATGTTGTTGCCACCAAAAGCAAACGAGTTGCTTAAGATGTTCTTTGCTTTAAGTTTCTGTGAACAGTTTACCAAATCAATCTCAATATCTTCAGCTTTATCCTGACATTTTTGTAAGGGAAGCGGTAAGTCATATTTCAAAATATGCCACGCAATTGCAGCCTCAATCGCACTTGCTGCGCCTAGAGTATGCCCGGTCAGCGGTTTGGTAGAACTGACGGGAACCTTGTTTGCAAAAATACGATGAATGGCTTTACTTTCCATCGAGTCATTGAGTGGCGTTGCTGTACCATGTGCATTGATATAACCAATGTCTTCTGCGTTTAACTGTGCAGAATGTAGCGCTTTTTTCATTGCTTGTTCAGCACCATTGCCTTCAGGGTGAGGCGCTGAAATGTGGTGTGCATCAGAGCTGTCCCCACAGCCCAATAAGGCAATGTTTGACGTGTCTTGTGCTGCATTAACACCGGCTAACTTTGTTTTGCTGAGCAACATAAATGCCGCTGCTTCTCCTATGTTGATACCATCTCGGGTTGCACTAAATGGCTTACAATGTGTTGTTGAGAGTGCTTCAAGGCCGTGGAAACCATTGAGTGTCAGCTTACACAAGGTATCCACACCACCCACTAACACGGCATCAGCCATACCTGAATCTAATAAGCGCTGGGCGGTCAGAAATACGCGGCCACTGGATGAGCAAGCCGTAGATATTACGTAGTTTGGCCCCGTTAATGCGCAATACTGGCTAACGAACTCTGAGGTATCACCAAGCTCTTGTTTTGAGTAATGGTAATCTGCTGGAAACTCGCCGTTTGCCAATTTTTGTTTGAAGGCTGCTTCACCATCGGAGATCCCAGAGGTGCTGGTGCCAATAACAACAGCAATTCTATCTGCGCCAAACTGAGATTTGGCTTGCTCGATAGAATCTTCAATTTGGTGAAGAGCCGACAGCGCCAGTTGATTGTTGCGAGTGGCGTATTGCGTAAGATCTGAAGGAATCGGTGGTAGTTCACCCGCGATCTGACCAACGACAGTATGTTTACCATCGTTCAGTATATCGTGCACTTCGACCATATTTGATTCACGCTCGTCTTTCAGACAGCCATGAATATCGGTAACCTCAGAGCCTAGCGCTGAGTGGAAACCACAGTCTTGGATGTAAATAGGCATAGTGTTCAACTCTTACTTGGATTGTCGACAATCGTTGAGTTCAACGTTTGTATGGTGATGTTGTAGCCCTGGGTCAAATGTTTGAAAATAATGTCGCCTGCCGTTTTGTGTGTACCAGGATCTGTTTGGTAATCAATTTGAATGATTGCCTGTTGGTTTTCATCAAATACGGTTCTTGTTTTGTCGGTATCGACTAGGTGCCAACCTATGCTTTGTAAAGGCTGAGCCCATGCTTCAGCCGGCCATAAGGTAAGCATTAAATTAAATAGCACCTGTTCAGGTTGTGGCAGGGTTGCGCCAAGACCGGACAGAACTTGAGTCTCAATGGCTTGGTTCTGGTATTGCAGCGATAAGATGCGCGTTCCCCAAGAGGAAAAACCCGCCAACACGACTTTATCTGATGTGACTTCGACTTGAACAGGAAGTTGCTGCGTATCATCTTGCCATGTTGCGCTGATCAGCTGGCTCGCCGTAAATGAGTATCCCAGTTCAGCAGGCAGTGGCAAGGCTAGCTCGGTGTCTTTGTCGATTGCGAGACTTGCGCCTGTAGGCTGTTGAGACACCATCGAACAAGCGTTGAGTAATAAGCCAAATCCAACGGCTAGCGCTACCTTGATTGTTTTGTTCATCTAAAAGTCTCTCGAGAGTTTGATTTTTCCGCTGCTTGTTCGTTGTTGATTGCAAGTGGCGAAAGCAACCACGCGACGAAAATACCAGTTAGGACGGTAACACCGAAGCTATGAATGGCATGAGTTTGACTCAACGATAATAAGCCAAACGAGAGTAACGTCGTGAGGCCTGACAAAGTAATCGCCAATAAGGTGCTTAGTGATTTCTTTTGCTCAGCAAAGAACAGGGTATAATCGATACCAATCCCTAAAATTAGAATCAGTCCAAGCAGGTTAAACAGATTCAGTGTCGAGCCTAAAATGCCCGTGACCGCTAAACCAGCGACTCCGGCAATTAATGAAGGCAACAGCATTAATAGGCTTTGCTTCACACCGTAGCGCCAACCTAACACCATTCCAATAGCGGCCAAAGCTATCAATAATAGCTCGGTGATCTTGACTCTATATTCCGCAAATAGAGCGGAGATTTCATCGGCTTTATTGAGGTATTTAACACCTTGCTGCTGAGCAAAGCTTGAATCAAACCATTGAGAGAACAGTTCTGAATTTGTGACGTCTTTGATCAAAATGACTGACGCTGCTTGTCCGTCTATCGGCTTTAACCAAAGTGGTCGAACAGGTTCTGACACTGGTGATTCTAAAAATCCAGATACCGTGATTGCTTCGAACTTAGGTAATTCTGGAAAGCTAGGCCAACCAAGCGTGTTCTGTAAGATATGGCTTTGCTGGCTGTAGAGTTGTTCAACCAATTGATAGTTATCATGTTGTTCTTGTTTGCTTAACAATTGTTGGTTGATGCTGCGATATCCGGAGATACCTTGGCTATCAACCAAAGAATCTAAGCTCGTGGTGATCTCAGCCAGTTTTTTTAGCAGTTTTTGGTCGCTCTTGGCGGTCACCAGCAGCATATTTTGACCGCTGCCTAATCCTGAGATATCAGTAATGGCTTGCTCTTGCTGTTTGAGTTGATCTGGCATCGCTTGAAGTTGACGAATATCGTCGTCGTAGCGAATTTGGCTGAGTGATATCAAACTAACGACAGTCACTATTAATGGTAAGCCAATTCTAAATTTTTGGTTGCTCCAGAGGCTTAACCAAGTATGCCAAAGCTTCGATAAGGGAAGAGGTCGTTCTTGGCTTGGTTTTGCCGCTAAAACCGGATACCAACACACCACACTGGCGTAAGCTGCGATCAGTCCAATCGACGAAAAAAGAGCAAGTTGCTGTAAACCTGGGAAAGGTGCCACCAACAGACCTAGGTAGCCAATCAAGCTGGTGATCAGACCCAAGGTGATCGCAACGATAATATGTTTCAACCCTTTGTCGCTTCGCCATAGATTACCAGCCGCCAAACGATCGGTTAGGTAATGGAAAGAGTAGTCGATGGATACGCCAATTAAGCTGGCACCGAACACCAAACTAAACAGGTGAACCTTGCCGAAGATAGCGACGGTGCTTGCCAACGCAACCAACAATCCAGTACTGATGGAAAGTAAGGATAAGGCAAGTGGTAGGGCACTACGAAACGTCAGCCACACCAATAAAATTACACCTGCCAATGAGCCCAAACCAATGGTACTGATTTCTGATTTCGCGCTTTCGGTACCGTAATTGGCGTAGAACACCACACCGGTATGCTGCACTTTGACACCAAACTGCTTTTCGAGCTTGCGCTCAATTGAATCAAGACCTGGAAGTTGCTCTTGAATCGCCAAACTATAAGGCGAACCCGCCAGAGTCGCCGTCACCAAAATATGAGTTTGCTCATTAGATTGAGCGGTGAGATAGCCCTCTTTTAGAACAAAGTTACTTGATTGAACGCCAACAGCACTGATGTAGTCGCGAAATAACAAGAATGGGTCGAGAGATAGCTCTGCTGCAGTGACGCCTGAGAACGGATTGTACAGAGACTGAATGACATATTGAGCTCGCGAATCCGGCGAGTGTGTCAGCGTCTCTTTTTGTTGTTGAGTTAGAAGTTGAGCTCGGTGACGAAAATAGAAATCGCTCCATTGGCTTTGCGTGCTGGCGTTGATCTTGCCTTGAACTTGCTTAAACAGAGTTGGCTGATTTGAGAAAGATCTTTGGTTGAGGGCTTTTTCAAAAGCGTCAGTCGCTGTCATGGCTTGTTCGATGGCGGAGGCACTTATGATAAACACCACTTGCTCGCTCATCGAGCTGGATATCTGCTGAAAGGCTTGTTCTACCATGGGGTCTTGCTGGTTTTCAGGCAGCAATTTCATGATGTTGCTTTCAATGGGTACTGACGAAGAAAAAGCGAATTGTTTGATCAACAATCCGCTAAACAGTATTACGACAACAAGCCAAGCAAGGGCTAGGCTAGAATTGGAATTGTTGCGCTTCAGCATCTGATAATACTTCCGGTAGATGGCTTAACTGGCTAAATTCGATCACTGTGCTGTCCCCACGAACTTCTCTAAGTTCGATACGTTCAATGTCACCTTGTCCTTGCAGTGTGATAGCTTCAAACACCGCGTTCATTGGCGCATTCTTTGGCTTTAGAGTGAGTGTCCATCGTGTGTCTTGTGAACTTGAGTTTGCACTTTCATCAGAATTTTTCGCAGTCGCTGGTTCAAATGACAGTGAGAATTGCTCTTGAAGTTTTTGCGTGTCCCCGTGAAACACCGACAGGAATATATGGCTGAAATAAAATGCCATTGGGTTTTCTTTATCGGTGATGATCTTAGCGGGTTGATCGGCAAACCTTTGGCTCAGTTTGTTATCCGTGAGCACCAAGCTCACAGGAAAGGGGGTCGCTTGTGTCCAAAGCAAACCATTCGACTTGTCTAACAGGAAAGTACCTTGTGATGTTAGAGGTTGGGCGAACATTTCCATGTTGCGCGTTTGAGTGAACTCACCACGAACGATACTATTTTCGCTGAGCACCGTCTGCAGCTCTGAAATAGAACTGACAGCAGCAGAGTTTTCTTTGGCGCTTACAAGGCCGCTTGCCATCATCGCAGTAAGTCCAATTAGCGCGATATTGATGTATTTGCGGCTGCGTTTAAACAGATTCATGATTCACCTGCTGTGGGCTAGTGGCCTGAGATTGATGCCCATTGGCTAGAGGTAAGCAACCAAACTGGTGCCAGTGTTCGATTTTATCGGTAAATACTTTTGGCGAAGCGAAGCACATCTCTTGTTCATCGATGGTTACCGCAACCTGCATAGTGTGAGCGCGTGTCATACGAGCACCTGTGTTGGCATCGTGAATTTCGTAGTCAACGCGCAGACGGTTTTCCCACTCGGTTAACTTAGCCGATACTTTGATCTGGTGATTGAAAGGTATCGCCTTAATGTATTTCACGCGTGTATCGATGATCGGCCACATGTAGCCCGAATCCTTCATCTCATGGTAGTTATACTCAATCTTATCCATCATGATACGTCTTACTTCTTCAAAGAATCGGAAGTAGTTGCCGTGATAGATCACGCCCATCGGGTCGGCATCTTGGAATGAGGTGATAAGCGTCACCTCAGATTGTAATGGATGAAGGATTTCAGACATAAATCGCTCTCAACAATATTGCGTAAAGGGTTAGCCAACTTTATGAGGTTGGCTACTCTATGAGTAAAGTGACCAGTGCTGACTTTGAATACGATCAATGAAGTGGCGTAGATCGCCTTCAAGTGGTCGATCTTCTACGATAAATTCAAACTCTTTGAGTACTTCGTCTCGAATGTGCTTTAGGTTTTCACTCATGTGGTGCTCATCAAGCTCATTGTGGCGTTTACGAAGCTCAAGCGCTTGTGTTCCCGCCAGAAGTGACGCTGCCGCTACTTGTTCAGTCAGTTCAAGAACGCGCAAGCAGTCACGAGCCGCAATGGTACCCATGCTGACTTTGTCTTGGTTGTGACACTCGGTTGAACGAGAGAATACGCTTGCTGGCATGGTGTGTTTCAATGCTTCTGCTGTCCAAGCTGAAACGCCGATCTGTACCGCTTTGAAGCCATGGTTAATTGGTTTACGTTCGCCTTCAGCACCGGTTAGGTTAAATGGCAGACCGTTGTTGAACTTGTAATCCATCAGCTGTGCCATTTGACGATCAAGCAGATCTGCAAGGTTAGCTACCGCTGTTTTTAGCGTATCCATCGCCATTGCGATATGACCACCGTAGAAGTGTCCACCATGCAGTACACGCTCATTGTCGCCATCGATAATTGGGTTGTCGTTAGCGCTGTTGAGCTCGTTTTCGATCATTTGGCGTAGCCAAGGTAGAGAGTCTTGAACCACACCGATAACGTGCGGAGCACAACGCAATGAGTAACGATCTTGCAGACGGTCACTGTTGCGAGGTGGGCGATCCGCTTGCAGATCGTCACGTAACCATGCTGCAATTTGTTGTTGGCCTGGGTGAGGCTTCACTGCGAACAGTGCTTCGTCGAAGTGGAAGTCGTTGCCCTGCATCCCTACAGACACCATTGCTGTAATTTTTGTTGATAGCTGAGCTAGGTATTCCGCACGTTTGTAGGCGATACAAGCTAATGCTGTCATTACCGAAGTGCCATTCATCAATGCCAAGCCTTCTTTTGGCTTTAGTTTGATAGGGTTAATTCCTAGTTCTTTATAAACATCACTGGTTGGGCGTACTTCACCTTTATAGATAACATCACGCTCACCGATCAGTGCTGCAGCTAGATAAGATAGAGGCGTTAGATCGCCACTAGCACCGACAGAGCCTTCTTGAGGAATACGCGGTGAGATATCTTGGTTGATGAGAGTGACGATCTGATTGAGAAGATCGTGAGTCACACCAGACACACCTTGTGACAATGAACAAAGACGTGTCGCTAATACAGCACGAGCTTGCTCATGAGACAGTATTTCGCCTAATCCACAGCCGTGAAAGCGCGTTAGATGCAGTGGCAGTTCGTCAACTAGGTTCGGCGGAATTGCAACGGTACATGAATCACCGTAGCCAGTGGTTACGCCATAGATCACGCCTTCTTCTTTTAATAGACGTTCTAAAAAAGCGACACCGCGGTCGATCTTAGATGTGAACTCATTACTTGAGTTCATCGAGGCTTTTGCGCCTTGTGAAATAGCGACAACATCCTCAATCGTGAGGCGTTCGGCACCAAAAGTGATGCTATTTGGATTCTTTTTCGTCATGGTGCTTGCTCAGTGTCCAAAAATTAAAAAAGTTGTACCACTGAAGCGGTGCTTGCAGTGTGTAGTGCTGAAGTCGGTTTGAGTATTTCTGCACGACTTGCTGTAAAGATTGTTCGCGAGTCTTTCTAGGTAATTCTATTTTGTCGCTAAAATGCTCGAAATAGACATTAAAGTGCGGCTTAGTTCGTGAGTCATCACGTAGGCCAAACAGTAAAAATACGGGTGCTTTTAGCACAGAGGCTAACATAAATGGACCTTGAGGGAAGGGTGCTTCCTTACCTAAGAACTCTGCCCATACCGAGCGGCTCTCTTTGCTGGTGGAGGTTCGATCGCCAACAATTACGATCCATTCTCCTTGCTCCAACTTCTGTTGTAATAAGATAGCCGTATCTGGTCCCATCGATGTCACTTGAATCAGGTTTAAATCAGACTGCGGGTTAACTGCTTTCATTACTGAATTGAAACGTTCAGCGTGCTCTGTGAACACCAGCGCATTGATTTTGATGTTCGAGTGTCTGCGACCTAAAGCGCGGCACAGTTCGATATTGCCAAGGTGAGAACCCAGAATCAGCACACCTTGCTTATTTTCCACCATGCTCTCGAATTGGTCTTGGCCATGAATTGTGAGGTTATCTGCCGAGAAGTCACCTTTCCATGCCGCTAGCTTGTCTAGCATAGTATGACCAAACGAGAGCAGATGGTTATAACTGTTTAATTCTCCGGGTAACTCTATATTTTGCTGCTCCGCATAGGCTTTCAATTGAAACAAGTATTGTTCAGAAGCGTTTCGCGCGCGCTTGCCTGTTAAGTGGTAGTAACGCATCACACCACGCAAAATCAGGTTAAATACACCGCGACCTAATAGGGTATAAACCGCCAACAGCAGTTTGATGCCGATTACGGTGCCGCGTTCTTGAGTGCGAGACCAATGGGGTTGTTCTGACTCGTTGTTGTTGGATCCAGTCGATGAATCTTGTTTTTGACCATCTTCAGCAGACGTTGATTTGAAATGGCGAGCAATCAGCTTGGGTGCTCTTGGCAGCATGCCGAAGAACAGTCGCGTGTGCATCCAACTGATTTTGACGTTATCCCACAACGCATCGAAATGAGAAATGCCGTTTTCAGGGTAGATAACCCGAGTTTCAACGAAGTCGATGTCACAACCTTCCCAATACAGGCGAACCAAAATCTCGATATCGAAGTCCATTCTCGAACCAACATCGTACTTATTCAACACAGTTTGAGTTTGGTTGATAGGATACGCTCTAAAGCCACACATGCTGTCTTTAATTGATAAAGAAAGGGTTTCTATCCATACCCAGATATGTGTCGCGTAGCGCCCATAGAGCCTTGCTTTGGGTACGCTGTCGTCGTAGATAGGCTGGCCTGATATCAGACGTTGTGGCTTAGCTTGTGAGGCCTCAATCAATGTTGGCAAGGCTTCCAGGTCGTGTTGCCCATCAGCATCTATCTGAATAGCGTGGCTAAAGCCTAGTTGCTGCGCTCGCTTGATGCCAGCCTTTACTGCGCCGCCTTTGCCTTGATTCTGTTCAAGCGTCACCAAAGTCACGTGTGAGTTTTCCGCTAGAGGAGTCAGAAACTGTTTGGTCGCGAGCTCACTGCCATCGTCAACGATGATGATCGGCAACTCAAAATGATGGAGTGACGACACCACTTCAGGCATGGTTACGCCATGGTTAAAGCACGGGATAAGGAAGCAAGCATTATAGCTGCTTTCTTTTGTTTGGTGCTGAGAAGTAGCCTCGACGGGAGTGCTATTCACTTTTCTCTCCCAGCTTCATTTTGCCTGAAGAGTGGGTCTGTTCACCGCTGTTTGAGGTGTAACTGAAGCTCAGCTTATTTTTGTCAGCATCCCATTTGAGTGATAGCTGAATTGTAGCGTCAGGCAGGATAGGCTCTTGGAACTTGATGACTTCCATGCCTTTAAAGAAACCAGGGACGTTTAGCTCTTGGACAGCGTAATGAAGTGCCCAATCAATTTGTGTGACGCCCGGTAGAATTGGGAAGCTCTTGAAGTGTCCCTTAAAATCGGTGATATCTCCGCTAACATTAAGTGTCAGGGTCGATTCATTTTCTACAGTGTCTACCGCAATGACGGTTGGTTTTCTATTATCCATAGGGCGTGCTTAGAATCCTTGGGCAAATATTGGTTCTTTGACAAAAATATAAAAAGATAATCTCAGTGTAAAATACGATCAGCGTTTTCTATGATTTTATTAGCTGTTCTATGTGAGATGTTAATCGCTTACCTTGGCTGTTGAGGGGAATCTCATCGACAACACGGTACTTTCTTGGGATAGCGATTGGCTCTAACCACTTTCTTAGCTCTGTGCGCAGCATCAGCCAGAATTTACCTTTACTCATAGTTGATAGAGTGGCTTGGCCTTCATCTGATAATACCAAAACCGACGCCAAGATTAAGCGTTCAGGCTCTTCAAATGGAATCACCACGCATTCACTTATCCAAGGCAGTTGCTCTAGTCGTTTTTCGACTTCAACCAGTGATACTCGTTTTTCTTCTATCTTGATCACTCGGTCGGTCCGGCCTTTCAATACAAATTGATTATCCGAGACCATTTCGCACTCATCGGCGGTTTGATACCAGTTGTTTTTGTCGATGTACGGCGACAATAACTTAATGCAACTCTCACTGTTGAGACTAGCCTCAATACAGTCAAAAAGTTGCCAAGGGGTTTGAGCGCTCTCTTGTTGGCGAAAGGCGATGCCACCGGTCTCTGTGCTGCCAAATACCTCGATAGGTAAATGTCCTAGTAGATCTCGTGACTGGTGAGCCGACTCGGTAGGCAATGGGCCACCTGAAGAGAAGATTCCTGCAAGTTGTACCTTGTTGGTCTCATGCTTTAATCGCTTGAGTAGCGCAGGGCTGCTGATCAGAACACAGTTTTTATTGGCATGAGACAGAATTTGTTCTGGGTACTCAAGGTTGTTTCGAGCAAATGGCACACCAGAACAGAGCGGCCATAAGATTCTAAACAGCAGGCCATAGATGTGTTGGTGGGAAACGGTGCTTTGGATTCGGTTTCCCTTGAGTAAAGCATCCCAGTTCTTGTGTAACTGAGCCGTTTCAATATCTAGGTGTTCTAACGTTTTATCTATCGCTTTTGGCGTGCCACTTGAACCTGAAGTGAACAGAGTTAATGGGACTGTTGCCAAATCAATGGTCGTAAGATTCTCGGTTAGAGGTTTTTGTGCTTCAGTGTTTGAATCCAATAAGGTTTGGATATTACGAACGTCATTCACCTCAACTTCGCCAATCGAGTTATCAACTAGCAGGCAATCAAACTGCTTACTTAACTCAGCAAGCGCACATAGCTGGTAGTTGCCCGGTAAGATGATGTGTTTGTTGGCTGCTGTACATGCCAAAAAGGCCACCGCAAATAGGTAGCTGTCTTGGGTACAAATCGCGATTCGTTGAAAAGGGGATAAAGACAAAAATTGTACGAGTTGAGATAAGTCGTCGTTAAATGTTTGCCACGTAATCTCGCTATTGTCGTCAAAGCAGACAATAGATTCAGGGGCTCTGTCCTGGCTAAGAAGCTCAGACAACGAGGTGTAAGATACGGTTTGGGTCATAACAATTTAACTCTGACGAATGCGCTGTCTTACTACCCACTCTCCTGCAAAGAGTAACCCTGCAAACAGATAGCTGAGTAAGCCATTGTATAGGGTCCATACTTCTAGCGGTTGGAAGCAGGTGTAAAGGGCAATAGAGCCATTGATAACAAAGAACAAGCACCACACTTTGGTGACTTTTCGTGTGTAATCAACGCCACTTTGCGGAAGTTCAGGCTCTTGAAGGCGAGCAAGACGTTCGATAATCGTTTGTGGTTGCCATAGGCTCGAAGCGAATACAACCAGCATACAAACATTAACGATAACGGGATAATAGGTTAGCCAGCCGTGTTGCTTAAAGGCTAAGCCTAAAGCCAGCAGAACAATACCGGCACTTCCACTGATCCAAGCTAGGTGTTTTAGCTCTTTGATTTTAGCCTGACCGCCGGTGAAAATGCGTACAGCAAAGATAGCGGCTAAGGCAATACCAACGGTTTGTAAGCCAAACTTGTTGAGTCCAAAGTAAACCGCTATTGGATAAGTGAAAAGTATAATTGCCGACAGTAAAGTCAGCAGAGGACGCATTAGGCGTCCTTCAATAGTTCAACCACAGATTCGACAACGTCATTAACGGTGCGCACTGCTTTGAACTCTTCAGGTTTGATCTTCTTACCTGTTACGTTCTGTAGGTGAACGACCAAATCAACGGCATCAATGCTGTCTAGGTCTAGATCAAGATAGAGATGAGCTTCAGGGGTGATATCTTCAGCATTAAGCTCGAACAGCTCAATAAGCGCATCTTTAACCTGGTTGTATACTTCTTGTTGGTTAGCTTGTGTCATAAAGATCTGTCTAGTTATTCGTTTGAGAAGAGATGTAGTTTGCTAGATTTTCAACTGACGCAAAGTGCTGTCGAGTGTTTGAATCATCTGCATCGATAACAATGTTGTACTTTTTCTTGATAGCAAGGCCAAGCTCAAGGGCATCGATAGAGTCTAGTCCAAGTCCATCACCAAATAGTGGAGCTTCCGTTTCAATCTCATCAATGCTCATGTCTTCAAGGTTCAATGCGTCGATGATCAGTTGTTTCAGTTCGTTGTGTAATGTTTCCACTTTGGCCTACTTAATGCTTTATCTGAATGCTGCTTTAAGGGGGCGATTCTACATTATATGGGGTATTTTCGAAATGCCGATATCGCCTGTTATGTTATTGATACGCTAAATGTTTTCTTCGGAAGGGAAAATTGTTTGTGCAAGATGATGATTAAGGCGCCTTGCTGCCGAAGTTAAATTATTTGAGCCTTCAATAAATGGTTCGACTTCTATTTTACCTTTCACCGCGACATGAAAAAAGGGCTTCGACGCAGGAACTTGATACCATTTTTTCTCTTTCGTTAAGAATGTCGGAGAAACCGTAATATGAATCACGCGTAAATCGGTTTGTGTTCGAGTCGCGATTTGTGCCGCCCCACGCTGTAAGGATGGTTCAATTCCTGGCGTTGTGCGAGTTCCTTCGGGAAAAATCAGCAGGACATTGCCACGTGAGAAGCGTTCTTCACAGCGCTCTAAAAGATCGTCAGGGGCTTGGTTCGGTATATAACCTGCCGCTTTGACAATCCTTTTCATAAAAGGGTTTTCCCAAATGGCCGCTTTGACGAGGCAATCACATTGAGGAAGTTGGGAGGCGATCAGCACATAGTCAATCAAACTTGGGTGGTTGGCGACGATAATGCAGTTACGGTCGTTACGCAGTAGTTCTGCACCATCAATTCGGTAATCGATTGCTCCGGTGAACTTCATGATCTGGCAAAACGCATTGAATGAGAAACGGATTAATCGCTGTGCTTTAAGCTCTCTTTTAATGGTATTGGGAGTGGTTAGCGCGATAGTCGGTAAGATTAAGAAGCTCAATACTAAGCCACCCAAACCAAAGATGGTAAAGCAGAGGCCTGTCGCGAATACTCGCCAATACTGGTCTACTCTGCTCATTACGCTGTACCTGTCTCGGTGTTATTTACCCAAGACCAAGTTTGGTGCTTGCCAGCAATAGCCCACTTATTTGTACCTAATAAGATATGTTGGAGCGTTTGTAACCCTTGTGGTAACACGGAAGATGCTTGGTTGGTCTCTACTATCCTAGTAATAGAGTATTCACTGCCAGCGGTGAGCACTAAGCCCAGCGCATAATCAGCAAAGTTCTGTGTTTCGTACTCTTGGTAGAGCTCGGGCAGAGGTTGGTCGAAATCGATAACTAACACTCGATGCGACGGATATTGATGAAGGTAAAGATAAGCTTCGATCAGAGCGTTATGGAAAGTATCTTGCCCTGCGGCTATTGAAGTCAGTGGAATCGGTGCTTTGGCGGCAATGGTGGTTAGACCGGCTGCGGTATTATGTACCGACTGCGAGAACGCCATTGGTGAGGCATCGTCACCTTCTAATATCGACTGAATCAAAGTGGCGGTTCGATGCAACTCACCATGTCGGCTAGCAAAGACCAGATAATCAATCGAGGTGTCTTTTAATAGGGTTAACGCGGTTTGGACAGCAAGTTTGCTTTGCACACTCATTCGGCGGCGCATCATTGGAGGAATGGCTTTAAATTCAGTTGAGCCATCTTGTGGCCAATCTAAATTAGTGCTCCACGCTTGCCATTCAGCAATAGAATTGAGCCCCGCTGAATTTGCAGACCATTTCTCAATATTAAACGACATTAATTGGGATTGATTTGACATAGAGTATTGATTTGCTTTGAGTCTAACTAAATACTATGCGCGCTTATAAATAAACACAGATAAGGAATTTAAATGAAATTACTAAAAATAGCAGTTTCAATGTTATTCATATTCGTTCTTGCAGGATGTGGACGCGTCCAACCTGTAATGAATGTTGAGGATACTCCAGTTGCACTGAATCTTCAAAATAAACAGGTTAAATCAGCTATTTCTGAATCTGCTGAAAATCGAGGCTGGTTGGTTTCAGAAATAAAGCCTGGTTTGATCCGCGCTGAATTGTATGTTCGTTCGCACCACGCTGTGGTTGAAATTCCTTATAGTGATAAGTTTTACTCTATTCTTTACGTTGAGTCAGAGAATTTGAAGTACGACGATGGTGAAATACACCGTAATTACAACCGTTGGGTTAATAACTTAAACGTTGATATTAAACGTAAGCTTGCGCAAATGGCAGCTGAGTAACTCTCTATTATTTAAAGTTAGGTTTTTCGTGTCGGAATATAAATTAGATCCATTCAACGCATTAGAAGCAAAAACAGAAGCGCAGAAATTGTCTTTCGCTCCGATTGTTTTTCATACTGCTCGTACACTTCGTGATTTAGGCATTTTGAAAGCGTTAGATGACGCGGGCAACGAGGGTTTACCAGCAGAGTCTATCTCTGAATCGACCGGTGTCTCTGAGTACGGCGTGAAAGTCCTGCTCGATATGGCGTTAAGTGCTCATATTGTGACTTGGGAAAAGCCTAACTACAAAATGGCTAACCTTGGTTTCTACCTTCTGCATGATGGTATGACTAACGCAAACATGGATTTCACAGCCGATGTTTGTTATGCCGCGATGATGCATCTAACAGAAGCGATTGAAGAAGGCACACCTGCAGGCTTGAAAGAGTTGGGTGATTGGGAAACCATTTACCAAGGCTTGTCTCAATTGCCAGAAAAAGCCAAAGAGAGTTGGTTCAAGTTTGATCACTTCTATTCGGATCGCTCGTTCCCTGTGTTACTTGAAAAAGTCTTCAGCAAGAAACCTAAGTCGCTGGTGGATATCGGCGGCAACACGGGTAAGTGGGCGATGCAATGCTGCAACCATGATGCGGACGTTGAGGTGATGATTGTTGATTTGCCACAGCAGCTAGAAATGGCAATGGCAAACGCGGCAAAGCATGGTCATCAAGAGCGAGTCACGCCATTCCCAGCGAATATGCTCGATAAACAGCAAACTCTGCCAACGGGCGCGGATGTTTGGTGGATGAGTCAGTTCCTTGATTGTTTCTCGCCAATGGAGATTCTGAGCATATTAAAGCGCGTTCGCTCTCATATGTCAGAAGATGCGACTGTCTATATCCTTGAACTGTTTTGGGATTCACAGAAATACGATGCGGCTTCTTATAGCTTAAACGCGACGTCTCTCTACTTTACCTGCTTGGCCAATGGCAACAGTCGTTTTTACCGCAGTGAAGATTTCTTAGAGATTGTTGAAGAAGCGGGCTTTGAAGTGGTAACGCGTACCGACGATATCGGTCTTGGTCACACGCTTCTAGAATTGAAAGCTGGCGCGCAATAAAAATAACAAACATGGCTTAAATAATGAAAAAACTATCAACTCAAGTGGTGATCATCGGAGCTGGGCCATCAGGGTCTATTGCTGCGTCTTTACTTCATAAAAAAGGCATCGATGTTCGAGTGATTGAAAAGAGCGTATTCCCTCGCTTTTCTATTGGTGAAAGCCTATTACCAGCTTGTATGGAAGTGATTGAACAGGCTGGGATGACTGACGCAGTGATCAACGCTAACTTCCAATACAAAGATGGCGCTGCCTTTCGAAAAAATGGCGTTTATACGGCGTTCAATTTTGAAGACAAGTTCTCTTCTGGCCCTGGAACCACGTTTCAGGTTCAGCGAGGTGCCTTTGATAAGGTTTTGGCAGATACGGCTGAGGCGCAGGGTGTCTGCATTGATTACCAACATGAGTTAATGGGCATTAATTTCACCGACGACAGCACCATTTTAGATGTACAAGTGCTGGGTGGAGAGCGTTATCAGATAGAAGCGCAATACGTTCTGGATGGCAGTGGTTTTGGTCGAGTGCTACCAAAAATGCTTAACTTGGAAGAGCCGTCATCGCTTCCTCCACGCAAAGCTATTTTTACGCACATTAACGATCATATTGCAGAGGTGGATACCGATCTTGAATATGACCGAAATAAAATTCTTATCTCTGTGCATCCAACCAACCCTGATGTTTGGTATTGGTTGATCCCGTTTAGTAACGGTGTCTCTTCGTTTGGTGTGGTAGGAGAGCCTAAGTTCTTTGAGTCCTATCCAGAAGACAAGATTGCTGCAATTAAACAGCTGGCAGCGGAAGAGCCGGGCTTGGCTGAGATACTGGCAAGCGCCGAGTATCCAAACCCTGCGGGTGAAATTGGTGGCTATTCTGCCAATGTAAAACATTTGGCGACGGATAAGTACGCGTTGCTTGGCAATGCCGGCGAGTTCCTTGACCCGGTGTTCTCGTCAGGCGTGACGATTGCGATGAAGTCGGCACAGTTTGCGGTTGAGTGTGTCGAAAAGCAACTTAACGGTGAGAAGGTAGATTGGGAACGCGATTATGCCGCTCCGTTGTTGGTTGGTGTAAACACCTTTAGAACGTATGTTGAGGGGTGGTACTCAGGTACTTTGCAGGATGTGATTTTCTATCAAGATCCAAATCCAAAGATTAAGCAGATGGTGTGCTCAATTCTGGCGGGTTACGCATGGGATCAAGCCAACCCTTATGTGAAAGAGTCTAAGCGCCGATTGGCGACACTGGCTGAGATATGCCGAAACTAGGTAATCGATTTTGTATGTAGCAATACTCTAAATTGTCACGATGGATCGTCATAAATTAAAAACAGCCGCAATGTGCGGCTGTTTTTGTATCTGAAAAATATGGGTGGTCAGCTTAATCGGATTTAAGCCTATTTTAAGTCGATGCTGTTCAATCGTCCCATAAATATAAGTAGATCAATTACGTCTTTGTGAGCATCAAGCAGCGCACGTTTGGTTTGGCTATAAGCTGCAAGTCGGCCGTGCTTTCTGATTGAACATACCTTGGTTTTGTACTTGTAGTCACCATTCTCAGAGAAGACGCGCCACTTAGCGATGTAGCACTCGTCGCGGTGCTCAGGATCATTCTGAGTTGGATTTGGCTTGAATACAATTTTGGGTTCTAAACTATGAGGCAGGCGCGTCATTAGGTAGGGCTCTTTGAGGACTTTGGGCCAAAATTTACCCCAAAGCTGTCTGCCCAGTTCATCTCTTAATTTAATGGTTTTCTTTAGTGCTTTGTCTTCACCCATACGAACAAAACCGACCGACCGATGCAGCACCGTATCTTCGGGAGTATGGATGTGGATCTTAAAAGCGGTTTTACCTTTCGAGATAAAGCGGTAACCGGTAGCACCAATTAGATTATTCTGACTCATAGTTTGCTAAGTGATGATTATGTTATTAATAAGATTACGCCAAATACTGCAAAACCGAAACTAATACCCATGAAAAAAATAAAGCCTTAGCATCTTTGCTAAGGCTTTATTAGAAACTCTGAGACGAGAGTGTCGCTAACTACATGATTTTCTGCATCACATCACCAATTTGAATGCTTCCCGCAAGGCTTGGCTGATCAATCGTGAGTTCCGCTTCGTTTTCGTAAACGCGAGAAACCGTTAGGGTGATGTCGCTTTGAGAAACCTTGTTGCGTGGCAAACCGCGTTGGTCGATAAACGAACCTGTGTGCCACAGTTGCAACTTGTCACCTTGTTGTACGCCATGCATTCGACCTAAATCAATGGTCACAGTGTTACCAAATACCGCTGCAACCTCTGGAAGGGTGATCTTACATGACACTTCCGATTCTAAGTCCAACATAATATTACGGCTAACACGCAGCATCATGCTGCCGTAGGTTGATGCCCAGAAACGGGCACTGCGGGTGTCGACTTCACTGGTCTTAGCAAATGGCCACTTTGCCACTTCACGATAGCTACGGTTGTAAACCTGATGTCCTGTTTTACCATCGAAGACTTGCATCTCTAACGCAAACTGGCGATTGATGATGTCGTCTTTCAACAGTTTGGACTCGATGGTCGCGGTTAAATCGGTAATGTCGCCACCAATGATGTATTGTGCGCCAGTGTCTTGGGCGATCATCTTGATCACTTCAGGTCGACGTTTGTCGATGTCGTAATTGGTCGTGCCAACGGAAACAAAGCTGCGAGACTCTTGTGCTAGCTGTCGATCCACGACATGGCCAAAATCATCGCCAATATTATAAATTCTGCCCATTACCGCTTGTTGTGGGGAGGTCACATCAATGTTGCCGACCAAAAATGTCTTTTTATATTGGCTCTCATGGCAAGCATTTGCCGAAGGATAGATATCGATCCTTGCAGTGATCATTATATTGCCACTACGCTTTTTCTCTTTTTCTACCAAGATGTAGCGCACTTCGTGGTTGGTAAATTGATATTCCTTTTTCTTCCCATCTAGATACGGCGTGAGGTTGGCAATGCTGCCGATGTCGGCTCCTGAGAACTGAATAGCCTTGTATACTGCGTCTTCTAGTGCATGGATTCTTGCCGTCTCTTCTGACGAAACTATGGTTGCAGTACCGGTAACTTCATACCAGGAGGCATGAGCACTGAAGCTTATTGTTATCAGTGAACTTATTGAAAATAAGTAAGAAATTATTTTTTTCATCTATTCGTTACCAGTTGGGTATAAATATTGCTTAACAAATAACTATAAGCTTGAAGCTGACTTAAGTGCGATTTTCTTAATCTGAACCATTAATGAAAAGCAAAGACTGTTCCAACATTGTAATCCATTGAAAAGAATAATGGTGAGAACATATTGGAACAGGTAGCACTAAATATATCTGGAGATTAGAGAATGAAAAAATGGCTCGTAGTAATGAGTGTCATGTTACTGACATCATGCGCTTATTCGCCGATCTATAACGGCAAGTCTGAATATTCAGGCAGTCAGTTTATGTTGATGGACAGCCCTCGTCATACTATGGATTTTTTCGTGGAAAGTATGACTGAAGATTTGATCATTTCGAATACAAGTATTTCAGCTAGAACGCCGATAGCGATCACTTCGTTTGTTGATTTGCAACATATGGATACAACGAATTGGCTAGGAAACTCGGTATCAGAAGGCTTCATTCATCAGTTTCAGCGTCGTGGCTTCAAGGTTGTTGACTTCAAAACAACCGGTTCTATTCAAGTGACTCACCAAGGTGACTTTGCGTTAAGCCGCGATTGGAAAGACTTAGCTCAAGAGCAAGACGTTCAATACGTACTAACAGGCACCATGCTTCGACAAGAAGGCGGTGTGTTAGTAAATGCCCGTGTTGTTGGCATGCAAACTCGTATTGTTGTGGCGTCTGCACAGGGCTTCTTGCCTGCGGATCGTATTGGCCGTGACCTAGATACTCTGAATAGTATTCGAACTCAAGATGGTGTCATTATTCGCTCTGATCCAACGATGACCCAGCCTTATACTGTCATTCTTCGCCCTTAGGAGTTCGAGATGAAGAAGTTAATATTTGTTGTTGCCGCTTTACTGCTTGTTGGCTGTCAACCACTGCAAAACATGAGGCCAGACGATTTCTTGGTTGCCGTTGGTTATGCAAGTATCAGTGAACAAAAAGGGCGCAACGACGAAGAGAAGCGCATCCGCGCAATGAGAGCTTCAAAAATTGATGCTTACCGTGAACTTGCTGAGCAAGTCTATGGTATGCGAGTGAGTGGTCGAGCAGAGCTTGAAGATCAACGCCTTGGTACAGAACGTACTTCTGGTGCGGTTGATGGTGTAATTCGTGGCGCAGAAGTAGTACGCAGTTACCCTGTAGGTGATAGTTATGTCACTGAGCTTCAGCTCGATATTCGTAAGATGGAACAACTACGTAATTACGGCGAAGTTCAGCCAGTACCTGAAAAGAGACAACAAACGCTGTTCTAGTTTCGGTGTTTGAATCGAATATATCAAAGATATTGGCTGTCACTCGCTTTCCAGATGGCGTATCGGTAACCAATAACTAATCAATGTAAAAGCGGCAAGTATGAAAATACTTGCCGCTTTTTTTGTTTATCGATTTTGTAAGAGCGTTCAAAGGCTGATTAGGTGTTTTGATAAAAGATAATGATGGGAATAGTCTGAGATACAGATACAGATACAGATACAGATACAGATACAGGCAGAAGGTTAATAATGGGTATTACTGAAGAGGGAGGCTTAACTAGGCTTTTACATTGGTTCCCAGCGTAGAAATGGTATGTGTTTGGCCACCTGCATTGTAGGTCATGCCAATTTTACCGTGGCTTTGCTGCATCATATTGCTGAGTTTTTTGAAGCTAAGGTGTGCTCGATTCAAGGCTTCGCCATTAACAAGGTTCGCTTGCTGGCAATCGTGCACTATCGACTGGATCTTTGTGACTAACTGAGCAAGTTCAGGATTCTCGGTCAGTTCTGAGATATTGGTATGGGTCGCGATTCGCTGATCGGTTGATCTTAATTGTTCAACAAGGGCTACTTTTTCTTTGGCGATTCGCTCAATATCGTTTGATTGTCGGCTCGTAATAGCGGTTTTCTCTGAACTTAATAATTCAGATAAGGCTTTGGCATTTTGAAGTTGAAAATTAACTAAATCTGCTAGTGCCGCCATAACGTAAACCTATTCATAACCTCGTATGCTTTAAGACAATCACTTCAATCAAAAGTGAGTGTTGGCTTAAAGACCTTTTAATTCATCTTCGAACTTGATCATGTTGTCAGCCAGTTTCTCTGGATCGACAGTGTATGAACCATTCGCAATCGCTTCTTTTATTGCAGCAACTTTTACAGAGTCAAAGCTTGGTTGTGCTGCCATGTCTTGGTGGAGCTGACCAATCGCTTTGCCTTGTTGGCTAAGTGAAACCGCATCTTTGCTTGCTGGTGATTTAGTTGATACATCAGAACGTGATGCCTCAGAACTAGAATCAGAGCGTACTGCTGATCGGTTAGTGGTCGTTAGGGTTTGCCCTGAACGAATATTATCAATGCCTGCCATAGTTAAGCCTTTTTCTTCAAAAATGGGAACCTGTACAGTCAATATCGACCAAGGGTTCGAATACTTTAGCAATTTTTAGCTCAATAGTCGAAAAGCGACAAAACACCGCCGCCGTCATATTTGGCGTTAGATTAGAGAGTGAAATCGCTAACGATACCGTCAATTTAGAAGTAAAGAGTTAAAAGTAAACTGTGACTTCAGACATGCTGGTAACAATTCCTTCAATTATACGCTGTGATTTGTCATTTTTCACTCTTACTTGATCACCCATAGAGCCATCGGTAAGCGCAGTCCCTTTGGTGGTAATGGTCATGCCACCTTTTACTGCCTGTATGATAACCTTCTCGTTTCGGCAGACGACACAGATATCACCTCTTTCTACAACATCGCCCGGTCTTAGGTTCTTTTTTACCTTAGCGCCGATGACTTGTTGTGGGGCTGTGAAACCTTGGCGACGAAACTTGTTAAGAGAAATCATAGCGGTGGTGACATCGTATTGACCGACGATTTCGCCTCTCGCGAGTGAACGAGTGGTGGTGACAAGGGGCACCGACATCGAAAGACGCACGGGTACATAAACGCGCCACTCATCAGGAACACATTGCACTAAAACCGTAATACTGCTGCGGGTATTGGTGGTGGTTGAGGCGCTGGTCTCTAAAGGAATTGGGCAGTCTGTCGCTTTGATTCTTGAATCAACATTTGCTGAATTAACAAAGAGTTCGCCGCCTTGTGGCTGCTCTACAGTATCAAGGATATGTTGTTCTGCTGCAGACTGAATCATCTCAATTTGTTCTGGGGTCGCAGCTTGTACAAAAAAACTAAACAATATTGATAAAATGCCGATAAACTTAGCGACAGTTTTAAAAGTAGCTCTACACATTGCTATGGAAAAAAGCGGCAGATTTGTTTTATAATACATCATTCCGTTTCTCTAGTGGTTCGTAGCCTGCAGTAGACTAACACTTTTTATCCAAAAAAGTTTGATATGGAGATGAGCTCATGACGGGTATTCTTGATTCGGTGAATCAGCGTACGCAACTCGTCGGTCAAAACCGATTAGAATTACTAACCTTTCGCCTAATGGGGCGTCAGCGTTACGGCATTAATGTCTTTAAAGTAAAAGAAGTGCTTCAATGCCCTAAGCTGACGAAGATGCCAAACTTGAACCCATTGGTTAAAGGTGTCGCACACATTCGTGGCCAAACGATCTCTGTGATCGACTTGAGCTTAGCGATTGGTGGCCGTCCTACAACGGATGTTGAAAAGTGTTTTGTGGTTATCTCTGAGTTTAACCGAACCATTCAAGGTTTCTTGGTAAGTTCAGTAGAGCGCATTATTAACATGCACTGGGAATCGATTCTTCCGCCGCCGGATGGCGCAGGTAGAGCTAACTACCTGACAGCGGTAACCAACATTGACAATGAATTGGTAGAAATTCTCGATGTTGAGAAGATCCTTGCAGAAATTTCTCCTGTTGATGAAACAATGGACAGCAAGATTGCTGAAGACATTGCGAAAGTAGAACAAGAGAAAGAACTGGTTCGTCGCATTTTGATCGCTGATGACTCGACCGTTGCTCGTAAGCAGGTCCAACGTGCTATTGAGTCAATTGGCTTTGAAGTTATCTCAGTGAAAGATGGTAAAGAGGCCTATGAGAAGCTGGTGCAGATGTCATCAGAAGGCAGTATTTACGACCAGATTTCGTTGGTGATTTCAGATATCGAAATGCCAGAGATGGATGGATACACGCTAACAGCTGAGATTCGTCGTCACGCCGAACTTAAAGATTTATACGTAATTTTACACTCATCATTGAGTGGTGTATTTAACCAAGCCATGGTTGAACGCGTAGGAGCTAACTCCTTCATCGCGAAATTCAACCCTGATGAGCTTGGTGCAGCGGTAAAAGCTGCGTTAACTAACTAAAAGAGACATTAATGACTGCTATAACAATAAGTGATCAAGAGTATCGCGATTTCAGCCGTTTCTTAGAATCTCAATGTGGCATTGTATTAGGTGACAGCAAGCAGTATTTAGTGCGCAGTCGTTTAAGCCCATTAGTAACGAAGTTTAAGTTAGCTTCGTTATCTGATTTGTTGAGAGATGTAGTAACAGGTCGAAACCGTGAGCTGCGTGTGGCTGCTGTCGATGCCATGACGACGAACGAGACACTTTGGTTCCGTGATACTTACCCGTTTGCTGTGCTTGCGGATAAGCTTCTACCGGAAATAGCGGCAAATAAACGTCCTATTAAGATTTGGTCTGCCGCAAGCTCTTCAGGCCAAGAAGCATACTCAATGGCAATGACGATTCTTGAAACTCAAGCTCGTAAGCCGGGTATGCTGCCAAATGTATCGATTACCGCAACTGACATCTCAGCAAGTATGTTGGATATGTGCCGCACGGGCGCGTACGACAACCTAGCTTTGGGACGCGGACTTTCTCCTGAGCGTCGTCGTACCTTCTTTGAAGATGCGGGTGATGGTCGTATGAAAGTGAAAGACAACGTGAAGCGCATGGTGAACTTCCGTCCTCAAAACTTGATGGACAGCTATGCATTGTTAGGCAAGTTCGACATCATTTTCTGTCGTAACGTGCTGATTTACTTCTCACCTGATATGAAGTCAAAGGTACTTAACCAGATGGCAAACAGCCTCAACCCTGGTGGTTACCTACTATTGGGTGCGTCTGAATCGTTAACAGGCTTAACGGATCGTTTTGAAATGGTTCGCTGTAATCCAGGCATCATCTACAAATTAAAGTAATGAATAGCACCAGTATAAGGTGCGACGTTACTGCTTAAATTCAAAACCCAGCCAAGTGCTGGGTTTTCTTTTTCCTGCTTAAGCTATATCTTTAAGTCAGAGTGACATTCCAATTTACTCTATTTTTTGGCTTGTATATTGCAAGTTTACCTACGAGTAACCTGTAAAAGTATTGATAGACCGCTTTGTTTTAAAAGTTGGTATATATATTGCTTTGGTTATTTCATAACAGTCAGTTCTTGAGTTGAGGTTTACATGGCTATTTCTTTTGACAATGCTTTGGGCATTCACCAGCACACAGTTGGTGTACGTGAGCGTAACGCTGAGGTGCTTTCCACCAATATCGCGCAAGCAAACACGCCTGGGTATAAAGCAAAGGGATTAGACTTTAAGAAATCACTGCAAGCGGCAAGTTCTGGGGCAAGCATTGGTCTTAGCCGTACAGATGGTCGGCACATTTCTGCCTCAACAACGGTGAACGGGGAAACGAAGTATCGAATTCCTACACAACCTGATACAGGAGATGGCAACACGGTTGATTTGGATTTGGAAAGAAACCTTTTCATGCAAAACCAAATTAGGCATCAAGCCTCTCTCGACTTCTTAGGAAGTAAGTTCAAGAATTTAACTAAAGCGATTAAAGGGGAATAATTAGATGAGCTTATTTAATGTATTCAATGTGACTGGTTCTGCGATGAGTGCTGAATCTGTTCGTCTAAATACTACCTCGAGCAACCTTGCAAACGCGGACAGTGTAAGTAGTTCTGCTGAAGAAACTTACAAGGCTCGCCACGCAGTGTTCGGCGCTGAGTTAAATCGAGCACGCAACAGTGACCACACTGTGCCTGTGAAAGTATTGGGTATTGTAGAAAGCGATAAGCCGCTGAGCGCGGAGTACAACCCTGATCACCCATTAGCGAACAACGAAGGCTACATCTACAAGCCTAACGTGAACGTTATGGAAGAGATGGCAAACATGATTTCGGCATCACGTGCGTACCAAACGAACGTACAGGTTGCTGACTCGAGTAAACAAATGCTGCTGCGTACGCTGCAGATGGGTCAATAAGGATAAGGAGGTAGCACATGGCTGGAATCAACAACAATGTTGGTCAAAGCGGCTTGTCCTATGTTGACCAGCTGAAGAGTCTTCAAGATGGCGCTAAAAAGCCCGATGAAACAACAGGTAAGCAGGATCTTAAACAAGAAGATTTCTTATCTTTGTTGACTAAGCAACTAGCACAACAAGACCCTTTCAAGCCGGTTAGCAATGACCAGATGATTGCGCAAATGGCTTCATTTGCGACTGTAGATGGCATTGGCAAAATGAATACACAGTTTGAAAGCTTGAATTCATCAATGACCTCTAACCAAGCACTTCAGGCATCCTCTTTGGTTGGTCGTGACGTATTGGTTCCTGGTGCGGCAGGTGTAAAACCCGGTGATGGCGGTATGGCGGCAATGGTTAAGCTTCCTCAGGCAATGGACAATGTAATGGTCCGTGTTGAGAACGAAGTTGGCCAATTGGTTCGCACATTTGATATCGGCTCTAAACCATCTGGTGATACACGTGTTGAATGGGACGGAAAAGACGAAGACGGTAACCCATTGCCGGCCGGTAAATATAACGTGAAAGCGTCGGGTTTACTGGATGGCGAGAACACAGAGTTCCAAGTTTCCAGTTATGCGAACGTGAACAGTGTGCTTCTTGGTAAGGGTGATGGCAACGTACTACTCAATCTGGCTGGTTTCACATCGCCAGTACGACTTGCTGAAGTACTAGAAGTTGGTAAAGCGTAGCTCTTTATTGAGTGACTATGCTAGCTAGATAGATTAGGAGAATATTGGAATGTCATATGTAGCTTTAAGCGGCCTATCCGCTGCACAATTAGACCTGAATACAACCAGTAACAATATTGCGAACGCAAACACGTTTGGCTTTAAAGAGTCTCGTGCAGAGTTCGGTGATGTTTACTCAAACTCGTTGTTTACTAACGCAAAAACGACGTCAGGTGGTGGTGCGCAAGCTAGCCAAGTGGCGCAACAGTTCCACGAAGGTTCAAGTATTTATACGAACAACCCAATGGATTTGCGTGTAAGTGGTACAGGTTTCTTTGCAGTATCGAAAGATCGCATGGTGCCAGAGATTAACGAACTAACGCGTAATGGTGCATTTCACCTAAACAAAGACAACTATATGGTTACGGCTAATGATGAGTTTCTTTTAGGTTACGATGTTGATCCAAACTCGGGTGAAGTTCTTTCTTACGCGCCAAAGCCTCTCGACATTCCTGCTGAGTTTGGTAAGCCAAAACAGACAGAAAACATTGAAGTAGGGGTCAACCTTCCTGCAAATGGTGATCTTAAAGACCCGGCTGCATTTAACTACCAAGATGCCGATACTTATAACCGTGCAACGTCTTCGACGGTATACGATTCTATGGGTCAGTCTTACAAGTTAACGACTTACTACCTCAAAGATCAGACTCAACCAAACACTTGGCAAACGTACTACACCATGTCAGATGAGAATGGTGAGAAGCCATTGAACATTACTGGCGGTGATGCGACGAATGCAACTGGTCATGTTGGTCACACAATGAAGTTCAACAATGACGGTACGTTAGCAAGCCTAAACAGTGGTCAGCCAATTAACTCTGATCCTCTAGGTGCAGGTGCGAACCCAATTGACTTGAACGGTGCCGATCCAACACAGGTGCTTAAGTTTGGTCTGGATTCTTCAACTCAGTTTGCTGCTCCGTTTGAATTGACTAAGTTTGATGAAGATGGTGCGACAACAGGTTTCTTAACCAAAATCGATTTCGATGAGTACGGCAGTGTTCTGGGTACTTACTCAAATGGTGAAAACGTGATGCTTGGCCGTGTAGGCTTAGTTCGTGTACCAAACGAGCAAGGCCTAGATAAGAAAGGCGGTACTCAGTGGGATTCTACTAACGACTCTGGTGATAAAATCTGGGGTGAATCGAACAAAGGTTCATTTGGTAGCATCAACAACGGCTCACTAGAGCAATCGAACATCGATATGACTCAAGAATTGGTTGATTTGATTTCTGCTCAACGTAACTTCCAAGCGAACTCGCGTTCTCTCGAAGTACACAACCAACTGCAACAGAATATTCTTCAGATTCGTTAATCGTTTCGAGCGTTTGAATCATCTGCGAATACCCAATTCAATGTTATTGAATTGGGTATTGTTGTTTGTTTTCTTATTTGCCGCCCCTATTGCCGCACGGTAATGCCACTGGCAACAATTCTTCCTGAATGATCCTTTAATGATCACCGCTCCTTGTTCATTTTCTATTTAAATTATTGATAAATAACAGTTAAAAATATTGGCACAGTGTTTGCTTTATTAGCTCCAGAAGATGATTTTTTGGAGCAAAATTATGGATCGCGCACTGTTTCTTGCCATGAGTGGCGCTAAGCAAAATATGCAGGCTTTGCAGCTACGTGCAAACAACCTTGCCAACGTGAGTACAACGGGTTTCCGTGCTGATTTAGCACAAGCACGTTCAATGCAAGCGTATGGTGAAGGCATGCCTACTCGTGTTTTCAGTATGACAGAGCGTCCGGGCCATAATTTCTCGCAAGGTAGTGTGGTTACCACTGGCCGAGATCTCGATGTTACCGTTCAAGGTGATGGTTGGATTTCAGTTATGGATAACACCGGCCGCGAAGGTTTAACACGTAACGGCAACCTTAAGGTTGACCAAAACGGTTTGCTAACTAATGCAAGTGGCCATTTGGTGCTAGGTGAAAACGATGCGCCAATCACACTGCCCATCCCAATCAGTAAAGTAGAAATTGGTACTGACGGTACGATTTCGGTGATTCCTCAAGGCGCTCCAGCTGAAGAATTGGCCGTAGTTGATCGTATTAAGCTTGTACGTCCAAACAACCAAACTTTGTTTAAAGATACGAATGGTCTATTCCGTTCGAAAAACCCAGATCAGGCATACGAAGCAGATGCAGCGGTAACGTTGCTAAAAGGTGCTATCGAAGGCAGTAACGTAAATGCCGTAGGTGAAATGACCAGCTTAATTGACTTACAACGTCAGTTTGAAATGCAGGTCAAGATGATGAGCACAGCAGAGGAAATGGACAAGTCGTCTGATTCACTGCTTCGTATGAGCTAATAGAATTTAAAGGAAATTGCTATGCATCCAGCACTATGGGTAAGTAAAACAGGTTTAGACGCCCAACAAACCAATATCTCAACGATTTCGAACAACCTTGCCAACGCCTCGACCATTGGTTTTAAAAAGAGCCGCGCGGTATTTGAAGATCTGTTCTACCAGAACATCAACCAACCGGGTGGTCAATCGTCTCAGAACACTGAGCTGCCAAGTGGTTTGATGTTGGGTGCTGGTTCTAAAGTTGTTGCTACTCAGAAAGTGCACACGCACGGTAACGCACAAACAACGTCGAACAGCCTAGATATGATGATCGAAGGTGACGGCTTCTTCCAAGTTGAGATGCCAGACGGTGAAACGGGTTACAGCCGTAATGGTCAGTTTACTCTGAACGGTGACGGCGCAATCGTAACATCGGGCCAAGGTTACCCTCTACAACCAGAAATCGTGATTCCTGAAGACGCGATCTCAGTAACGGTTGGTAACGACGGTGAAGTATCGGTTCGTCTACGTGGTGAGCAAAACAACGTCGTAGTTGGCCAAATCACGATTACAGACTTCGTAAACCCAGGCGGTTTAGAGCCAGTCGGTCAAAACCTTTACTTACCGACTGGTGCGAGTGGTGACCCGCAAGAAGGTGTACCGGGCTTCGATGGCCTAGGTAACATTCGCCAGTCGATGCTAGAAACATCGAACGTAAACGTAACCGAAGAGCTGGTAAACATGATTGAAGCTCAACGTGTATACGAAATGAACTCAAAAGTTATCTCGTCAGTAGACAAGATGATGAGCTTTGTTAACCAACAGCTGTAATTGGTTTATTAGCCGTTTACTTATTCGAATTCATCAACGTGTTTCTACTAATTGATCCATTGATCCATTGATCCATTGACCACTGCCTGCTGAGAGTATATCGCCATGAAACGTATTTTTTGTTTAGCTCTGTTTATGTCTATGACGGGTTGTGCTGTGTTGGACCCGATAGAGACTCCAGCAGAAGAAAACGCAACCACAGTAGTTGATGCAGTGGAAGGTGATAAGTCGGCTGAAGAGAGCTCAGGCATTATCGACACGCTTCGTGGTAGAACCGATCCAATTGCAGGTGACCCTGCATGGGCGCCAATCAATCCAAAGCAGAAACCAGAGCATTACGCAGCGGCAACGGGTTCACTATTCAATGTTAATCATATTGGCAGCATGTACGATGACTCAAAACCGCGTGGTATTGGTGACATCATTACTGTGGCGCTAGATGAGAATACTCGAGCGACCAAAAAAGCCAACGCAGACATGTCTAAGTCGAACGATGCATCGATGGAGCCTTTGGCAGTTGGTGGTCAAGAGCTAACGATCGATAAGTACAACTTCTCTTACGATCTGAGCAACACCAATACCTTCGCTGGTGACGCATCAGCCAACCAAAGTAACAGCATCAGCGGCTACATTACCGTAGAAGTTATTGAAGTATTAGCCAACGGTAACCTAGTGGTTCGTGGTGAAAAGTGGATGACATTGAACACAGGCGATGAGTATATCCGCTTGAGTGGCACTATCCGTCCAGACGATATTGATTTCGAAAATACCATCGCTTCAAACCGTGTTTCTAACGCAAGAATTCAGTACTCGGGTACGGGCGTGCAGAAAGATATGCAAGAGCCTGGATTCTTGGCACGATTCTTTAATGTATCTCTGTAGGGCTTGAGAGGGTGTCGACATACTGACAGCCTCTATCACTCAGCCATATTTAGCTAAGCTATTATAAATTAAAGCAATACAGACAGGTTACTCAATGAAAAAACTAACACTCGTACTATTCGGCATGCTATTTCTTGCCACCAGTGCCCATGCTGCGCGTATTAAAGACGTGGCAAAAGTGGCGGGTGTTCGTAGTAACCAACTTGTTGGCTACGGTTTGGTGACAGGTTTGCCGGGTACAGGTGAGACAACTCCCTTTACCGATCAAACGTTTAACGCAATGCTGCAAAATTTTGGCATCCAATTGCCGCCCGGCACTAAGCCAAAAACCAAAAACGTAGCGGCTGTTATTGTGACTGCTGAACTGCCAGCTTTCTCTAAGCAAGGTCAGGAAGTTGACGTAACCGTGTCTTCTATCGGTTCGGCAAAAAGCCTACGTGGTGGTACGCTGCTACAAACCTTTTTAAAAGGTCTTGATGGCCAGGTGTATGCCGTAGCGCAAGGTAACTTGGTAGTAAGTGGTTTTAGCGCGCAGGGTAACGACGGTTCTAAGATTGTCGGTAACAACCCTAACGTTGGCATCATCTCTAGCGGTGCAACGGTTGAACAAGAGATTCCAACCCCATTCGGTCGCGGTGACTATATTACCTTCAACCTAATCCAATCAGATTTTACAACGGCTCAGCGTTTGGCTGATGCGGTTAACAACTTCTTAGGCCCACAAATGGCGTCTGCGGTAGACGCGACGTCAGTAAAAGTTCGTGCACCTCGAGAAATCAGCCAACGTGTGGCTTTCCTGTCTGCAATTGAAAATATCGAATTCGACCCTGCAGAAGGTTCTGCAAAAATCATTGTTAACTCTCGTACCGGTACGATCGTGGTTGGTAAGCACGTTCGCTTAAAAGCGGCGGCGGTAACGCACGGTGGTATGACGGTCGCAATCAAAGAAAATCTCAACGTAAGCCAACCGAATGCATTTTCTGGCGGCCAAACCGTAGTGGTTCCTGATTCAGATATCGAAGTCACTGAAGCTGATGGCAAGATGTTTAAGTTTGAACCTGGCCTAACGCTGGATGATTTGGTTCGAGCAGTTAACGAAGTCGGCGCAGCGCCTTCTGATCTAATGGCAATCCTTCAAGCACTGAAACAAGCGGGTGCGATTGAAGGCCAATTGATCATTATCTAAGGGGTTAAGCATGATTAAGAATAACAATGACATCGGCTTTATCCACGACATCGGCAGACTAGACCGCCTTCGTCAACAAGCGGTAAACGGTGAAGAAGGCAGCGAGAAAGAAGCATTAACCGCTGCGGCAAAACAGTTTGAATCAATTTTTACCTCAATGTTGTTTAAGTCGATGCGCGATGCAAACTCAAGCTTCAAATCGGATATGCTGAATAGCCAGAACGAGCAGTTTTATCGCCAAATGCAAGATGAGCAAATGGCGAGTGAGTTGAGTGCTTCAGGTTCGTTAGGTCTTGCGGATATGATTGTGGCGCAGTTAAGCGCGGGTCAAGCAAGCGATGCGACGGAAGATAAGGTTCGTAGTGAAGGCTTTGATACTTCATTGCAAAGACCTCAATACTCAGGCCGTTCAGAAGGTCGAGCATCAGAAGTACAATCTGCGCAAGCAGCAAAACAGCCAGTATCCTTTGATTCTCCAGAATCGTTTGTGACCTCAATGAAGCCTTACGCAGAAAAAGCAGCGAGCGCGCTTGGTGTGGACTCGTCTCTACTATTGGCACAAGCTGCCCTTGAAACGGGTTGGGGTTCTAAAATGGTTAAGAACTCTTTGGGCAACAGCAATAACCTATTCAACATCAAAGCAGACAGAAGTTGGAAGGGCGATAAGGTTGCTACGCAGACACTTGAGTTCCACGGTAAAACAGCCGTTAAAGAGTCGGCTTCTTTCCGTTCTTACTCAAACTTTGAAGATAGCTTTAACGACTATGTGAAGTTCTTGAACGAAAACCCAAGATACGAAACGGCATTGCAGCATCAAGGTAACTCAGAGAACTTCATCAAAGGTATCCACCAAGCAGGTTACGCAACTGACCCTAACTATGCAGATAAGGTATTGCGCGTTAAAGCTAAGATTGATGAGATGAACTAATCACCTTTAATGAACATTGAGAGCTTGCCATTGGCAGGCTCTTTTCTTATCTATCACCTCAAATTTTGCTGCGAAGTCTGTAGTTATCTCTTTACACTTCAATAAATTATTGTCTTTTAGTTCTTCGCTGTGTCTATTGGCACATATATTGCTTTTTAAACTGGTAGTTAATCAGTTTATCCTGATTTTGTTAAGTTTTTTGGGGGCATTATGGCGTCGGATCTTCTGAATGTAGGGGCACAAAGTGTTCTTACTGCTCAGAGACAGCTAAACACCACAGGTCATAACATTTCTAACGCCAACACAGAGGGCTATAGCCGCCAATCTGTGATTCAAGGTGTGAATGACCCGCGTCAGTACGGTGGCCAAAGCTATGGTATGGGCGTGCATGTGGAAAATGTTCGCCGCTCTTGGGACCAATTTGCCGTCAACGAACTTAACTTATCGACAACCAATGCCGCCAATAAAGGCGACACCGAAGCTAACCTCGATATGCTGTCGAGTATGCTGTCATCTGTTGCTTCGAAGAAGATTCCAGAAAACCTTAATGAATGGTTTGATTCGGTTAAAACATTAGCCGATACACCGAATGATGTCGGTGCTCGAAAAGTTGTATTAGAAAAGGCTGGGCTACTCAGTAAAACGTTAAATGAATTCCATGAAACGGTTCGCCAACAGTCTGACTCTACCAATAAAAAATTAGATATGGGTATCGAGCGAGTTAATCAGCTTGCGTACGAGATCCGTGATGTTCAACGTTTAATGATGCGGACTCCTGGGCCTCATAATGACCTACGAGATCAGCACGAAAAGTTGATTAATGAGCTTTCTGGTTACACCAAAGTAACGGTGACACCACGCTCAAATGCCGAAGGGTTTAATGTCCATATTGGCAATGGCCATACCTTAGTCTCTGGTAGTGAAGCAAGCCAATTAAAAATGGTTGATGGCTTACCCGATGCACATCAGCGTCGCCTAGCGATTGTTGAAGGTAAGTCTTTAAAACCGATCACCAGCAGTGATATCGACGGAAAAATCGGCGCCATGCTAGATATGCGTGACGAACACATCCCGGCAATCATGGATGAACTTGGTCGTTTAGCGACCGCGTTTTCATACGAGGTAAATGGTCTTCAAGAACAAGGTTTGGATCTCAACGGCAACGTAGGTAAGAACCTGTTTACTGATGTTAACTCTGAGCTGGTGGCTAAATCTCGTGTCACGGCTAGCGGGCAATCGAAAGCAGATGTTGCGGTATATATTGATGATACCTCTGCCTTAAAAGGCGGTGAGTATGGTCTGAAATACGATGGCAGCGATTACGTGGTGACTAAGCCGAACGGTGAGACCGTGAAGATGGCGACCGACTCTAGCGGCAACGCTTTTTATCTTGATGGCATGCGAGTGGAAATTCGTAACCCTCCTGAGCTAGGAGAGAAACTGTTACTGCGTCCAACGCGTAATTTTGCTGCTCAAATGCAGATGGAAACCAAAGATCCGAAAGACATTGCCGCGCAAAGCTATGAGGCATCGACCACTTTTGCCAAAGGCACTGCTGGGTTCAAAATTCTAGCGGCCGGTCAATTGCGTGAGTTTGAAGTGGTTGTATCACCAAAGGGGGAGCAATTTGCGGTTACCGATCCTAAGGGCAACATCTTGATGCAGCCTCAACCGTATCCGCCTGAAGGCCCTGTGACTATCAATGGAACAACGTTTGAGCTAACACCAGGCGCTGTGGCAAATGATAAATTTACGGCAAACCTTGTCCCATCAGAAGGTGACAACGGTAACCTGCGTAAGCTGCAAGATCTTCAAACAGGAAAGCTTTTGAATGATGGTGAGTCTACGATTTTAGACCTTTACCACAACTTGAATACCAATACGGGCTTGAAATCTTCAACGGCAAATCGTTTGAGTGATATTGCGACGTTAGAAAAACAGTCGGCTCAAGAGCGTATTGCTTCTATCTCGGGAGTAAACCTCGATGAAGAAGCGGCAAATATGATGAAGTTTCAGCAAGCGTATATGGCTTCTTCACGCATCATGCAAGCAGCCAACGATACGTTTAACACTATTTTGGCTCTGAGATAGGAAGGTATAAATGTTGAATCGTATCTCTAGCTTCCATAATTATCAGTCAGTACAAAATGACTTGCGCCGCCAAGAGAACAAGGTGCATCACAACCAAGCGCAACTTGCTTCAGGTAAGAAGTTACAGTCGCCAAGTGATGATCCATTAGCGACGCACTATTTGCAGAACATAGGTCAGCAGTCAGAACAACTTAAACAGTATGTAGATGCGATTACTCTAGTAAGAAATCGTCTTGAACATCATGAAGTATTAGTTTCTAACACTGAAGGCTTTGCTGATGAAGCAAAACGAACCGTGATGGAAATGATCAACGGTGCGCTTTCTCCAGAAGACCGTTTAGCCAAGAAGCGTGAAATTCAAGAACTGGCGAATAACTTCCTTCATTTAGCCAACTCTCAAGATGAGTCGGGTAACTACACATTTGCGGGTACTAAACCAAAGAATCAGCCTTTCTTTCGAGACAATCAAGGAAACGTGACTTATCAAGGTGATGACTACCAACGCAAGATGCGTGTGGCAAGTAGCTTTGAAATGGCAATGAATGATCCAGGCAGCAAGATGTTTATGGAAATAGACAACCCATTTGGTGATTTTGAGCCTCAGTATGACCTTGAGCCCGCTTCAGAGCTATTGTTAGAGCGCGCAACGAACACAACTAAAGATTCATCAACGTACAAGGTGACGTTCGTTGATATGCAGACCGGAAACTATGCCTACCAACTTGAAAAAGATGGGACCGTCGTCGCCGCGGAAGATTTTGATCCTTCGACAGGTATTGTCTACGAAGGGCTGAATATCCAACTTAAAGGCCAGATCACGAAAGGTGATTCGATCACCTTAGAGCCGAGAAAGACATTCTCTATCTTTGATACGTTTAAAGAAGCCGCTGAACAGGCTGAAAACCCAGTATCGGATGCATCAGCTACGGCGAAATTGCACCAAGTAACCGAAGAGTTTCATGCCGCGTTTATTCATTTAACCAAGGCAAGAACCGATGTTGGTGCACGTTTAAGTACGCTGGATATTCAAGAGCAGCAACATGAAGATTTTAAGTTGTCTTTAGCGAAAGCAAAAAGCAACTTTGAAGACTTGGATTACTCGAAAGCGATCATTGAGTTCAATGAAAACTCTCGAGCACTACAAGCTTCTCAACAAGCGTTTGGCAAAACCAAAGACCTGACCTTGTTTAACTATATTTAATGATCAATCGGCATTTAATGGTGACTTGTCGATCACCATGGCGTTGATTCCTTGCCGTATGTGCTATGCCATACGTGCGAATGACGCCATAGTTTGCCGCTTTTTTGTACGAAGCATGATGTTTCTAGAATAGCGGCAAAAAACGGCAATAAGGAAGGTGAATGTTTTTACCTTCTAATAGTAGAAAATCATAATTGCGCAGTGTTGTTTGTAAGTTTTTGATTTTTAGATAATTAAAAAATTATTTATATGAGATTAAACTTGGCATACAACTTGTATCTGTGTTGGTTATAAATGATTAATACAGATCTTAAACCTTGTATAGGTTTTATCGAGTAATACACGGTCAGTGCTTATCCATATGAGAGTAAAGCTGGCCGCTTCGCAGAAAGCTTGCGAACTCATAAGGAGAGCAAAATGGCTATTAATGTAAGTACTAACGTATCTGCTATGACAGCACAGCGTTACCTGAATAAAGCGTCGAATGACTTAGCGACTTCAATGGAGCGTTTGTCATCGGGTCACAAGATCAACAGCGCAAAAGATGATGCTGCAGGTTTGCAAATTTCGAACCGCTTAACAGCTCAATCTCGTGGTCTTGATGTAGCAATGCGTAATGCCAATGACGGTATCTCAATTGCTCAAACCGCTGAAGGCGCGATGAACGAATCAACCAACGTATTACAACGTATGCGTGATCTAGCGATTCAATCATCAAACGGTACTAACTCTCCAGCAGAGCGTACGGCACTGAATGAAGAGTCTATGGCACTTCAAGATGAGCTTAACCGTATCGCAGAGACAACGTCTTTTGGTGGCCGTCGTCTATTGAATGGTTCATTTGGTGAAGCATCGTTCCAGATCGGTTCTAACTCTGGTGAAGCGATGATCATGGCTCTGACGAGCATTCGTGCCGATGATTTCCGCATGGGTGGTACAACGTTTGATTCTGAAAACGGCAAAGATAAGAGCTGGGAAGTGCCTGCACAAGCTCGTGATCTTAAGTTCGAATTCAAAACCAAAGCGGGTGAAGATATCGTTTTAGATATCAATACCAAAGCGGGTGACGATATCGAAGAGCTTGCTACTTACATCAATGGTCAATCTGATCTTGTGAACGCATCGGTTACTGATGATGGTCGCATCCAGCTATTCGTTGCTGAACCAGACCTTGACGGTGCAATGTCTATCTCTGGTGGCCTAGCGTCTGAGCTAGGTATTAAGAGTGAAGGCCGTGCTACCTCTGTTCAAGACGTTAGCTTAACCAGCGTTGCGGGTTCACAGAACGCAATTAGCGTGATTGATTCTGCAATGAAGTACGTGGATTCACAACGTGCTGATTTGGGTGCAAAACAGAACCGTCTAAGCCACAGTATTAATAACTTGGCAAACGTACAAGAGAACGTAGACGCTTCAAACAGCCGAATCAAAGATACGGACTTTGCGAAAGAGACGACACAAATGACCAAATCACAAATTCTGCAACAAGCAGGTACTTCAATACTTGCTCAAGCAAAACAGTTGCCTAACTCTGCGATGTCATTATTGCAATAGTTATTGGTTGAACTTGCTGCTCGTGTTCAGACGTGAGCCATGCAGCAAGGGAAACTGGCAAGCATACTTACTATTGAGTGTTTAGCTCTCTCATCTCTCACCTGCTATCCATTTTTACAGTAAGAATGCAACGGCAAGTCGGAAATGTGTTCATTTCTCGATGATCTCCACACAGGCTCTGACGCGCCAACTAGCCCCGGTTCTCTCAAAGGAAAAGGGGCTTTTTCCTTTCTGTATTTCTTGTTTTTGCTATTTATTGTCCTACGAATTTTCTCGCTCTACCTTTCTTAGAGCTCTATTTGACTGTTCTTGTTTACGAAAAATAATTTCGCCTATTGCACAAGATTTGTCTACCCCAGAGATCTTTGGCGATTGATCATTTCTCCACCTTGAGCAATTTAGACGGCGATTCGTACGTTTTTCAAACAGGTTAAGATCTTTTCTCAATTGAAATCTATCGCTGTATTAGAAAATGCGATAAATTAAGTCATTGATAAATATTAAATTAATAAATTTTTTGTGGTTTTTTGAAAGTTTTTCTAAAGCTTCTGATTTTCGCGCCGTTATTAAAAGTAACTTTGAGAGAACTACTTGGTTTTCCGAGACGTCGGAAACCGCTATACCGGAAAATCAATTGGAG
>NZ_JBGONY010000025.1:0-64883 GCF_041439375.1 Vibrio crassostreae
TGGTGACCTACTGATTACAAGTCAGTTGCTCTACCTACTGAGCTAAGTCGGCACATAATATTTCTTTGTGCTTTACTGTTGTTGTCTAGGACACCAACAAATAAATTGTGGTGCCCGGAGGCGGAATCGAACCACCGACACGAGGATTTTCAATCCTCTGCTCTACCGACTGAGCTATCCGGGCGACGAGGTGTATTAAACGTGTTTTCGCGTTCTGGGTCAACATTAAATTGCAAAAAAAGTATCGTTTGATGTTTTTCTATACTTAGTGGGTTGTTTTTGCTCATTTGGGGTGAAAAACCTAGGTCTAGCATGCCCTAAAAGATAGTAAAACTACGGTTAACTACACTGAATGGGCGCCGAAATAAAAAAAGCACGTATGAAAACGTGCTTTTTTATTTAAAAATTTTCTAGGGAGTTTAGTGTTTTACTTCAAACCTATTAACCCAAGCTTCTAATTCGTTTGAAAGAGAGGCAAGAGTTTGGGTGCTGCTATGACTTTCTGTTACGACATTGCTCAGTTGGTTACCGCTCTCTTCGATCATATTAATACGCTTCGATATATCATCGCTCACCTGAGTCTGCTCAGCGGCCGCAGTTGCGATTTGATGACTCATTGATGAAATGGACTCTAATGCGACAACAATCTGTTGTAGTGCTTCAGAGGCGTTTTGAGACTCTGTTACGGTACTTTCACTGGTCGCGGCACAAACTTCCATGGTTTGAATTGCGTTGCGAGATCCTTCTTGAAGGTTGTTAATCATTAATTGGATTTCTTTGGTGCTCGATTGTGTTCGGCCTGCAAGGTTACGAACCTCATCTGCTACAACCGCAAATCCACGACCTTGTTCGCCAGCTCGAGCTGCTTCAATGGCTGCGTTAAGTGCCAACAGGTTAGTTTGCTCCGCTATATCACCAATCACATCCAATACTTTCGCAATGTTGTTTACATCGTTATCTAGGTTAGCGACAGCTTCGCTTGCTGTGCCTAGTTGGCCTGCTAGGCCTTGAATGTTGTCTACTGTGTTGTGAATCAGTTGTTGGGTATGCTGGCTCTGTTTATCGGCCTCGTCGGTGTTGCGCGCGGTATCGCTAGCTGAATCAGCAACGTTATTGGCTGAAGAGGCCATCTCGGTCATTGCTGTCGCGATCATCTCTGTTGATTGCTGTTGGGTCTCTGTTAGTTGAGCAATTGACCCAGCACGGTCTTCTACGCGCTGCAGTTCTCCCCTTAATGCCAGCATTGAAGCGTCTAGGTTTGATACCAACTCAGCCAGTGACTTACTCATTTGTTGTACGGCGTGGTAAATACTGCCGTTTGTCGCCTGAGTTTCGAAAGTGGTTTGAATTCGACCTTGTGCTACGGCTTGTACAGCTTCTCTTACATCTTTAGGTTCGCCACCAAGAAGCGCTAGCATGCGTTTAATAGATACAATTAGGCTCGATAGAATAAGACCAGCAATCACGACACAAAGGAACAGCTGCCATTGAGCGGTAGACCAGAAACGAGCGTTAACTTCATTGAACCCGATACCTGTGCCGACAACCCAGCCCCAATGTGGTGTTTTCTCTGCTATAGACAGTTTTTCTTCAATCGTTCCATCTGGCAGTTTTTGTGTCCAGGTGTACTCAATGATCTGCCCAGTACGATTACCAAGTACTCTTTGGATTAGTTGACCAACACTATTCCCGTTGCCATCTTTAAAGTCGTTAAAGCTGGTTCCGTGTAATTGAGGATCTAATGGTGTCGCGACAAACGTCATGTTCTCATCGGCTACGTAAACATATTCATTATCTTTATAGATGTTGTTACGTAGAAGGCGAGTAGCTAGTTGCTTAGCTTGCTCTTCTTCTAGAGTGCCATCAATCGCCATTTTTTCGACTTCAGTAAGGATGCTGTATGCACTCTTAAATAGCTCGGTCACGCGAGCTTTGTTGTCCATGTTGCTCGCGACTCTCAATGTCCATAAACCAGTAGCGGTCAGTGCTAGCAGGGCGATCAAGATGATGCCCGATAATAAGTAAGCTTGCGTTTTTAGTTTCATGTTTCCCCGCGCAGCGATTCAATAATTAGTATTAGGTATAGTTCATCGAATCTTAATCTAAGTCGTGTATGGCAGATATTAGAAAGATATCAAAACATGATAGAGATTAAATTTTCGAAGAAAAAAAAGTAATGAAATGGAATTCTGTTTGTTTTGATGTGACGGCTTACGGAGTTAAGGTGGGGAAGGGGATTTCTGGGATTAGTTGGTTCTGTTGGAATAGAGGTTCTTTATAGAACTTAGAATCAACTGCTGTAGTGAAGGTACTAGAAGGATATGACTCAACTTATCGAGACTGATTAAGAGTTGCGTTGAGCTGATGTGTCTATTGAATAGAGTTTGTTTTTGTTCAAACGAAAAAAAGCCAAGTCTTTCGACTTGGCTTTCTTGAATGTGGCTCCCCTTGCAAGACTTGAACTTGCGACATACGGATTAACAGTCCGCCGTTCTACCAACTGAACTAAAGGGGAATTATTTGTGTCAACATCAGGCCTATAAAGACCATTATTTGTTAAGCACCAAATAATGGTGCCTCGAGGCGGAATCGAACCACCGACACGCGGATTTTCAATCCGCTGCTCTACCGACTGAGCTATCGAGGCAAAAGAATGGTGCCGACTACCGGAGTCGAACTGGTGACCTACTGATTACAAGTCAGTTGCTCTACCTACTGAGCTAAGTCGGCACACTAAATTCTTTGCTTAAAGAGTTAAACTCTTCAATTAAAACCTCATATAAAATGAAGTTCTTTAAAAATGGCTCCCCTTGCAAGACTTGAACTTGCGACATACGGATTAACAGTCCGCCGTTCTACCAACTGAACTAAAGGGGAATTATTTGTGTCAACATCAGGTCTATAAAGACCATTATTTGTTAAGCACCAAATAATGGTGCCTCGAGGCGGAATCGAACCACCGACACGCGGATTTTCAATCCGCTGCTCTACCGACTGAGCTATCGAGGCAAAAGAATGGTGCCGACTACCGGAGTCGAACTGGTGACCTACTGATTACAAGTCAGTTGCTCTACCTACTGAGCTAAGTCGGCACACTAAATTCTTTTTGCTTTCGTCCGTGCTACCACTCCCTGTTAAAGAGTGTTGACACCAACAAATCAAATTGTGGTGCCCGGAGGCGGAATCGAACCACCGACACGAGGATTTTCAATCCTCTGCTCTACCGACTGAGCTATCCGGGCAACGGAGCGCTATTAAACGGATTTTCTGCATAACCGTCAACACCTTTTTTGAAAATAATTAAAAAAAACGTTCGTTAGTTGTTTTTTTATTCAAAAGTGAGGCTTACGTTTTACCTTGGTTAAAATCTTTCTTGAATTTTGTTACTTTTTCTAAGTATCGGCGCGACTCTTTGTTTGGGTGTTTCTTAGTAAGTGCCCAGTACGCTTGGCTAGGTTGCAGCGAGTTTAAGTCTCGCATTGCTCGTTTTCTGTCCTTACTGAAGGTGTTGAGCACGCCACCCGTGCCGCCGTTGTATGCTGAAATCATACTGTATTCGAGCGTTGTCGGATGTTTTACGTCTTTCAAATAACGATTTTTAAGGATGTAAAAATATGCGGTACCAGCATCAATGTTGTTTTCTGGATTGAATAAATACTCTGGGCTGGGCTCTCCAGGCTTGTTCTTTACTAGTTTAAAGACATCTCGACCTGCGGTTTTAGGCACCACTTGCATCAGACCGTATGCATTTGCCCAACTCACCGCGTATGGGTTGAAACTACTCTCTGTCTTGATTATTGCGTAGATCAAGTCTTCAGGAATGTCGTAACGCTGAGATGCTCGTCGAACGATGTCGGCGTATTGGTAACTACGCTGGCTAGCGTGATCGGCCACCATTGGGATCTCAACGTAATAGGCTTTTTTAAAGTCGACTTCTTTGGTTTTTAGGTTGTTAGCGATCAGGTAATCCGCGAATTGGTTAGCGCGCCATGTCCATTGAATGGGCTTTTTATCTTGGTCTACAACTTGATTATAGAGGAAAGGTTTGCCTTCTAACTTGATGCTTTTGGAAGAGAATAGATCGACATGCGCCGGATCATCAGGCGTCAAAAGCGTTGTCATGATCGCGTTTTTGAGGTGTTTTTTAGGCTCAGTAGAGGAGACGGTTTCTACCGTTATGAGGCCTTCGCTAAAGTTTACTTCTGAACGGCTTAGGTAATTATCTATGTATTTCACATAGTTACTTTTACCGGCCATCTTTACTTCACTGCTGCCCCAGCGCTTTTGGATATTGCCAGAAAAGCTATTAATCAAAGAGTCTAGTGCTCCGGTGTCTTTTTCAAACTGACCGGGTAGCTCTGCCAAATTGCTTACAAATCGGTTGGTCGGCTCATAATTAACATCATAAATGCTTTCGACAAATTCACGGCTGCAGCCAGTTAATAACATGGCTGTTAGGAAGTAACTTAGCTTTTTCATAGTTCCTCATACAAAAATGACATCGCAGCGTTAACCATGATGTCATTAAAAATTGCTTAAATAAATGTCTTATTCGCTTGGTGGAGTATAGCCATCAATTACGACATCTTTACCTTCGAAAAGGAAGTTAACCATCTCAGTTTCAAGAAGTTTACGATGTTCAGGATCCATCATGTTTAGCTTCTTTTCATTGATCAGCATTGTTTGCTTGCTTTGCCATTGTCCCCAAGCTTCTTTAGACACGTTGTCAAAGATACGTTTACCTAAGTCACCTGGGTAAAGTTGAAAATCTAGGCCTTCAGCATCTTTTTGAAGGCGAGCACAAAATACAGTGCGGCTCATAGTGGTTCCTCTTATGGCGTTCGTTGATTCAAACGGCGTCGTTCAGTTCAAAGGGTAGGCTCTCAATAAGCTGCTTTACAGGAGCGGCTAGGCCAATTTCTTCCGGTTTTGATAAGTTATACCAGAGACCTTTAGTCCCTTCCATTATCAAATCTGGTTGTTTATCTAATTTCACTAATACTGGCGTGATATCTAAGTGGTAGTGGCTGAAAGTATGTCGAAACGCAATCATGGTCTCGATTGAATCGGTTTCACTGTCTTTGATCGAGCGAAGATCTAACTGATGTTCGATCTCTGCATTTTCATTTTGAGGGAAACAGAATAGCCCTCCCCAGATACCAGATTGAGGGCGTTGTTCGAGCCATACTTGATTGTTGTGGTACAGAATCACAAACCATGTTTCTTTTACTGGTTTTTCTTTCTTAGGTTTCTTACCTGGAAAGTCGAGTTGTTTATCAAGTTTCTTGGCTTCACACATGCTTTCAATCGGGCACAACGCACATTTAGGCTTGCTACGGGTGCAAACCATCGCGCCCATATCCATCATTGCTTGATTGTACTTATCGACATCTTTCTTCGGTGTGTGTGCTTCGGCGTGTTCCCAGAGCTGGTTCTCGACTTTCTTTTGTCCTGGCCAACCTTCAACGGCAAAGCTTCTCGCAAGTGTTCGTTTTACATTGCCATCAAGAATCGCATGAGGAAGTTTGTGAACCGAAGACAGCACTGCAGCTGCCGTCGAGCGACCTATGCCCGGTAGCGCGTTCATCTCTTCGATAGAAAGCGGAAATTCACCACCATATTGCTCAGCAACGATCTTGGCTGCTTTATGTAGATTGCGAGCTCGTGCGTAGTAACCAAGCCCTGTCCATAAGTGCAGAACCTCATCTTGTTCGGCGTTCGCTAGGTCGATAACCGTTGGAAAGCGTTCTAAGAATCGCTGGTAGTATGGAATCACCGTGGCGACTTGAGTCTGCTGAAGCATAATTTCAGATAGCCAAACGGTGTAGGCGGTTTTGTTTTGTTGCCAAGGTAATTCTTTACGCCCGTAGGCGTCATACCACTTTAATATGGCGGTTGCGAAAGGAGTCACGACATGCTCTATGCTTTGCTATTATTAGAAGCGAAATTGCACCACACTTAACGTTGGATGTAAAACAGACAAATTGTGTGGGAATTTATCCACGGAAAGACTTGCACCGAAGGCAATTCTTTGGATAATCCCCGCTTTGATTAATCAATGTGCAGGCAAAAATCAATGAGTGAAGTGACCACTAACGAATATACTGAAGACGGCAAACTGGTTCGTAAGATCCGTAGTTTTGTTCGCCGCGAAGGCCGCTTAACAAAAGGCCAAGAAAACGCGATGAATGAATGTTGGCCAACAATGGGTATCGACTACAACCCAGAGCTTCTTAACTGGAAAGAAGTATTTGGCAACGATAACCCAGTTGTACTAGAAATTGGCTTCGGTATGGGTGCATCACTGGTTGAAATGGCAAAGAACGCACCTGAGAAAAACTTCTTAGGTATTGAAGTTCACAGCCCAGGTGTTGGTGCTTGTTTAGGTACAGCGCGTGATGCTGGCGTAACTAACCTGCGTGTAATGTGTCACGATGCAGTAGAAGTATTTGAACACATGATTCCAGATAGCAGCCTGCATACACTGCAACTGTTCTTCCCTGACCCATGGCACAAAGCTCGTCACCACAAACGTCGTATCGTTAAGGCTGAGTTTGCAGAAATGGTTCGCGGTAAGCTTCAACTTGATACTGGTATTTTCCACATGGCAACAGACTGGGAAAACTACGCAGAGCACATGATTGAAGTGATGAACGTTGCTCCAGGCTTCGAGAATATCGCTGAAGATGGTGATTACATTCCTCGCCCAGATGAGCGTCCACTGACTAAATTTGAAGCTCGTGGCCACCGTCTTGGTCATGGTGTTTGGGATATTAAGTACAAGCGTACTAAGTAATTATCGAGCACAACAAGTGAAGGTAAACCTGCTTTAGGTTAAACCTTACACTTTGTGGGATTGATTAAAGCCAACATTATTGTAATGTTGGCTTTTTTGTCCTTAGGCTTTTATTGCGATAAAGGTTTAAGGACAGAAAGTAATGTTAGAACCCTACAAAAATAACAATATAGAAGTAAGCATACATGAAACCAACTCAAGCTATTTTAGCCGAGATTTTAGACGAAGTTCGTCCCCTAATTGGTCAGGGAAAGGTTGCTGATTATATCCCTGCATTGGCTCGCGTATCGAACCAGAAACTGGCGATTGCGGTATACACCAATGAAGGTGAGGTGATTCAAGCGGGTGATGCAGAGGAAGCCTTTTCTGTGCAATCCATCTCTAAAGCCTTGAGCCTGACATTAGCTATGGTGTTATACAAGCCTGAAGAGATTTGGCAACGCGTAGGCAAAGAGCCTTCTGGCCAAGCCTTTAACTCTATGATTCAGCTTGAGATGGAACATGGGATTCCCCGTAACCCGTTCATTAATGCGGGCGCAATTGTCGTTGCAGACCTACTACAAAGCCGCTTATCTGCGCCTAGACACCGCTTATTGGAGTTTGTGCGTCAGTTGTCGGGCGACACCCATATCGTCTATGACAAGATAGTAGCGGCTTCAGAAATGATGCACAGCGATCGTAATGCGGCTATCGCTTACTTGATGCGTTCATTTGGTAACTTTGAAAATGATGTTATCCCTGTTTTGAATAACTACTTTCATGCCTGTGCGCTTAAAATGACGTGTGTGGACTTGGCAAAAACCTTTAGCTATTTGGCAAACAAAGGTGTGTCGGTTCAAACCAAGAAAGAGATCATCACGCCAGTTCAAACCAAGCAGTTGAATGCTTTGCTTGCGACATGCGGTTTGTATGATGGGGCTGGTGAGTTTGCTTACCGTGTTGGGATGCCAGGTAAATCGGGTGTGGGTGGCGGTATTATCGCTATCGTTCCTGGCGAAATGACTATTGCGGTGTGGTCTCCAGAGCTTGACCCTTCTGGTAACTCTTTAGCAGGTACTAAGGCGCTAGAGTTGCTTTCTGAGCGAATTGGTCGTTCTATTTTCTAAGAGAAAGATGCGAGCACGGGCTTCGTCCTGTAGAACGCTTCGCTCCGAGAGGGGGCTATAAAATAAAAAGGGTTGGCCCTAAAACCAACCCTTACACAATATCTCTCGAATCTATTCGTCCTCTTCTGCCATAAAAGCTTCCAGCAAATCGTTGAGGAATAGCTTCCCTTTTTCTGTTATCTGCCAGTGAGTGTCGGTTTCATTCAAGTAGCCTAGCTCTTTTGCCCATTCAATAGTTTCTTGAATCGAGTCAAAACCAAGCCCAGTCGTATCGATAAAATCTTGCTTTGGACATGCTTCCATTAGCCTAAAGCGGTTCATGAAGAACTCAAAAGGGCGGTCTTCATTGGGCACTTCAAATTCGTCTGATAGATAAGGCTTCACCATGTTCTGGTACGCTGCTAGGTAGCCTCTAGGATGCTTAACCTTAGTGGTGCGAACAATGCGCCCATCAGCAAAGCTCAGCTTGCCATGAGAGCCACAGCCAATACCTAAGTAGTCACCGAAGCGCCAGTAGTTGAGGTTATGTTGGCATTGATATCCAGGCTTGCTGTAGCCTGAGATTTCGTACTGTACATACCCTGCGTCTGCGAGCTTCTTATGGCCTAGGTCGAATATATCCCAAAGGTCATCATCGTCAGGTAGCTTTGGCGTTTTGTAATAGAACATGGTGTTAGGTTCTATTGTTAGCTGATACCAAGATAAATGCGGAGGATCGAGCTCGATCGCTTTGTCTAAATCAGACAGTGCCTGATCAATGCTCTGATCGGGTAAGCCGTGCATTAAGTCTAGATTGAAGCTATTCAATCCAACTTTATGCGCTAAATGAGCGGCATTCACAGCTTCGTCTTGACCATGAATACGCCCAAGTCTTTCAAGCTTATCTTGCTCAAAACTTTGCACACCCACCGAGATTCGACTCACTCCTGCCTTTTGGTAACCTGCAAAACGCTCAGCTTCGATAGTTCCCGGGTTGGCTTCCATGGTGATTTCTATTTCAGGTTTGAACGGAATACGTTGCTCAATACCTTGTAGTAACCGCCCGATGCCTTCAGGAGAGAATAAACTCGGAGTTCCTCCACCTATAAAGATTGAGTGCAATGGACGAGGCATACCATTGAGCTGATATTTTTCGATATCGGTATCGAGATCCTCAAGCAGTGCATCGATGTACTCTTTCTCTGGGATCTCGGCTTTGAGGGCGTGAGAGTTAAAATCACAATACGGACACTTTTGTACACACCATGGGATGTGGACATAGAGGCTAAGTGCTGGTGGTATTAGCGCTGCATTGTGCATTACAGAGCTTGCTCCTTGAGAGTCTTTAATAGTGACGCAAGCGCTTTACCACGGTGTGATAGTTGCTTCTTACGTGAAGATTCAAGCTCTGCTGATGCGCAGTTATCTTCTGGAACAAAGAATACGGGATCGTAGCCAAAGCCATTCTCACCATGTTCTTCGGTAAGGATGCGACCTTCCCATTTCCCGTGACACACTAGAGGTGTTGGATCATTCTCGTGACGCATTAGCACCAACACACAGTGGAAACGCGCAGTACGCTTTTCAGTTTCGACACCTTGCATCGCGTTTAGCAATTTTTCGATGTTCTGTTTATCGGTTGCCCCTTCACCTGAGTAACGCGCTGAGTAGATGCCCGGAGCACCATTTAAGTAATCAACCTCTAAACCTGAGTCGTCAGCAATCGCTGGCTGTCCTGTTTCTTTCGCGGCGTGGCGAGCTTTGATGATGGCATTTTCAATGAAAGTTGTCCCCGTTTCAGCGACTTCTGAAACGTTAAATTCACTTTGTGCGACCACGTCAAAGCCAAACTCAGACAGAATATCTGCCATCTCGCGAACTTTACCTTGGTTGCCTGTTGCTAAAACAATCTTGCTCATGGGAATGTGACTCTAATAAGTGAATAAATGAAAAGTAAGGGATAGCTTACTCTTCTATATAGAATTTCTGTGTGAAGCGCAGTGGGCCAGTGCCTTTCAAGCCTGCGTTAACATCGATGTTAAAGGTGATGTTCTCTTCGTGAGTTACAGGGAACTCAGCAAGGTAATAAATCGCATCACCTTCTTTGATTTCTCGAAACTTCAAAGTTCGGGTGTTTCCAACGAGGTTCTTCGCTGTTCCCGTAATTTTAGCCGTTGTAGCAGGCTTGCCTAGGGAAGCCTTGTCTAACACGCTGATGTTGAGGATTGCTGAGTATCCATTTCGCTTAAGTTTGTATTGCTTAGCGACTTGCGCAGTTAGAAACGTGGAATTAAAAGCCGAGTAGTGAACCTCGACATCTTTGATGTTTTTAAACTGCCCTGCCCAACTAGGTAGGGCAATAAGAGAGGTGAGTAGTGCTGTTATCCATAGACGCATAATGACTCCAATAAATAGCAAAAAGCCATCATAGGATGGCTTTGACTTCAGTTGGGATTTGGCTTGGCGAGCATATTCGAACTTGCTTATGCCGACCGAGCTCTCCCTTTTCTATCTTAATTTGCCCTTTTGCGACCTTAAACTGTTTCGCTAGGTATTTCGCTAAATGGGCATTGGCTTTGCCATCTACCGGTGGGGCGGTAATGGCAATTTTTAGTTCCTCACCATGCAAGCCAACAATCTTGTCTCGGCTTGCTTTGGGTTGGATATAGAGCCTAAGAAGAATATCGTCTTCCTCGGCCCAAACCGCTTTTGGCATCGTCAAAGTACCTGATGTTTGTACTTGAATTATAGTTGATACCAAATAGGACCAATCATGTCGCCCATTAGGAAGTTCGCAAATTGCAGAACAATGAACAGAACCAGTACGCTTAGGTCGAAACCACCCATGTCCGGAAGGATACGGCGAATAGGCACTAACATTGGTTCAGTCAGTTGATGGAATACGTACTCTATTGGGCTACGACCTTGGCTTACCCAGCTTAGGATTGCACGGATAAGTAGAACCCAGAAAATTAAACCACCAGCCGCTTTGAGCAGAGACAGTGCACCAAAGATTAGGAAGCTAATATCGAAAACGGCAGCGCCGCCAGAGATAATCAGGTTTAGAGCAACGAACTTAAGTACACACAGCACATAAGCAAAAACAACCGTCGCAAGATCAAGGCTGCCGATAGATGGAATAACTCGGCGTAGTGGGGCAACAACCGGTTGTGTCGCTTTTACGATGAATTGTGAGAATGGGTTGTAGAAATCTGCACGTGATGCTTGTAGCCAGATACGCAAGATCACAACCATGATGTAAAGATCAAAAACGGTCGAGATCAGAAAGCTCATCGAGTTCATATTGTTTCCTTTTTCGGATTTACTTGCCGCTTAGATATAACCTGAGCGGCAAAATGCTTGTTTACCTTGATTGGTACTAAAACAGTTTTTCCATCTCTTCAGCCCGAGCGACTGCCGCTTGCATGGCTTTGGCTACGATGTCTGATAGTTGATGTTCGTTAAACGTGCGTAGTGCTTCTGCGGTCGTGCCGCCTTTTGATGTCACTTGTTCACGCAGTGTTGATAATTCAGTCTCTTGGTTTGCTACCACCATCTCTGCCGCGCCTAACGCAGACTGCTGAACTAATTTACGAGCGGTTTCTTGGTCGAAGCCTTGGTTGACTGCTTCTGCTTGCATCGCTTCCATAAACAGGAAGAAGTAAGCCGGAGCACTACCCGCCGCCGCAATAATGTTATTGATACCAGATTCTTGCTCAACCCAGCTTACTTCACCTACAGCTTGCATCAGCTGAGAAGCAAAGTCTTTATCATCTTGGCTAACGGTTGAATCGGCATAAAGACCGCTCATCCCCTTCCCAAGTAGTGATGGCGTGTTTGGCATCACACGAACAAGGTTCAGCTGGCAGTTTAACATCTCATTGAGTCGATTCGCATTAATACCCGCGGCAATTGAGATAACCAGTTTGTTGCTGAAGTCGATATCTTGTAAGGGCTTACATACATTAGCCATCATTTGTGGCTTCACGGATAACACGACAACGTCTGCTTGCTCTGCTGCTGCAATATTATCGCTGGTGGTATTGATGCCGTATTCTTGTTCTAACGGCAACCTTCTGGTTTCTGAAGGTGCGGTTGCCGTAATCTTTTGCGCTGGGTAACCACTCGCGACTAAGCCCGCTACAATTGAGCGAACCATGTTTCCCGCCCCAATAAAGGCGATGTTCTTATGTTCCATATATAAAATCCTGAGCGTGTCGCTGCGCGGATAAGGCGAAGCGGTATCAATACTTGTACTTGTCGTTGGTTACTTACTACGGCTATTTCGCGTAATCACGAGCGCCGAAAATAGCCGTTCCAATACGAACCATTGTGCTGCCAGCCTCAACGGCTGCATCCATATCACCACTCATCCCCATAGACAGGGTATCGATGTCTGGATACTTCGCGGATAACTTATCTTTAAGCTCTGCCAGTTGAGAGAACGCATTAAGCTGTGATTGATAGTCAGAGACGTTTGCAGGAATCGACATCAATCCTCTTAAGGTGAGGTTAGGGAGCGATGAAATCAACTCCGCGAGTGCAAAAACTGTCTCTTCTGAGGTTCCTGACTTAGACTCTTCACCACTGGTGTTTACCTGAATCAGCACCTGTAGAGGTGGAAGTTCGCTTGGACGTTGATCATTAAGTCTTTGTGCGATCTTATCGCGATCAACGGAATGTACCCATTGGAAGCTTTCCGCGATTGGACGAGTTTTATTGGACTGAATTGGACCAATAAAGTGCCACTCTAAATCTAGGTTAGAATGTTGTTCTGAAAAGTGTTTTACTTTATCGACACCTTCTTGAACATAGTTTTCACCAAAGGCAACTTGGCCTCCGAGTGCGGCTTCTAGAATCGCATCAATAGGTTTAGTTTTGCTGACGGCTAAAAGTTGCACGGACTCTGGAGCTCGTCCGCACTTTTGCTCAGCACTACGAATCTGTGAGGTGATTTGTTCGATATTTTGTTGAATACTACTCATAGCTGACTTTACTTAAGGGAAAATAAATGGATATCACTGAGTTACTAGATTTTAGTGTAAAGCATAACGCGTCAGATCTACATCTTTCTGCGGGTGTATCTCCAATGGTACGTATAGATGGTGAAGTAAGGAAGCTTGGAATCCCAGCTTTGAGTCATGCTGATGTGCATCGTTTGGTTTTTGAGATCATGAGCGATTCGCAGCGTGGTGAGTTTGAAGAAAAATTGGAAGTCGACTTCTCTTTTGAATTGCCCAATGTTGGTCGTTTCCGTGTGAATGCTTTTAACCAAGCTCGTGGTTGCTCGGCTGTCTTTCGAACTATCCCTGTAGAAATCCCAACTTTAGATCAACTAGGTGCGCCTGAAATCTTTGAAAAGATTGCCAACTACGAAAAAGGTTTAGTGCTCGTTACTGGCCCAACAGGCTCTGGTAAATCAACGACCCTTGCGGCGATGGTTGATTACGTAAACCGCAACCACAACAAACATATCCTGACGATCGAAGACCCGATTGAATTCGTTCACACCAACAATAAATGCCTTGTTAACCAGCGTGAGGTCCATCGTGATACTCACAGCTTCAAAGCGGCGCTGCGCAGCGCGTTACGTGAAGACCCAGATGTTATCCTTGTTGGTGAGCTTCGTGACCAAGAAACGATCAGCTTAGCGCTAACCGCAGCGGAAACCGGTCACTTGGTTTTTGGTACCCTACATACCAGCTCTGCAGCAAAAACGATTGACCGTATCATTGATGTTTTCCCTGGTAGCGATAAAGACATGGTGCGTTCAATGCTGTCTGAATCGTTACGATCGGTAATTGCACAGAAGCTGCTAAAACGTGTAGGGGGTGGTCGTGTGGCTTGCCATGAAATCATGATGGCGACACTAGCGATCAGAAACTTGATTCGTGAAGATAAGGTCGCTCAGATGTATTCGATCATTCAAACGGGCGCAGCACATGGCATGCAAACTATGGAGCAAAACGCGAAGCAGCTGATGGCTCAAGGCTTGGTTGATTCGGAAGAGGTTGAGAAAAAAATCGAAATTGAAACCTCAATGTTTTAATCAAGGTGCACATAATGGAATTGAATCAAATCCTTGAGGGAATGTTGTCTCAAAAAGCGTCCGATCTTTATATCACTGTCGATGCGCCTGTCTTGTTCCGTGTCGATGGTGAACTACGACCGCAAGGCGAGAAGCTGAATTTGGTTCAGGTCGCTCAACTACTTGATGCGATGATGGATCAAGACCGACGTGATGAATATCAGCAAACGCGTGAGGCTAATTTTGCCATAGTGCGTGACTTTGGGCGTTTTCGTGTCAGTGCATTCTTTCAACGAGAGCTACCTGGAGCGGTCATTCGACGTATCGAGACTAACATCCCAACCTTTGAGCAATTAAAGCTTCCAGATGTACTGCAGGACCTTTCAATCGCTAAGCGCGGACTTGTGTTGGTGGTTGGGGCGACAGGCTCTGGTAAATCGACCTCAATGGCTGCGATGACTGGTTATCGCAATACCAACCGCTCGGGGCATATCTTGACGGTTGAAGACCCAATTGAATTCGTTCACGAACATAAAAAATGTATCGTGACTCAACGTGAGGTTGGGCTCGACACCGAGAGCTATGAAGTCGCACTTAAGAACTCGTTACGTCAAGCGCCAGACATGATCTTGATTGGCGAAATCCGTAGCCGTGAAACCATGGAATACGCGATGACCTTTGCTGAAACGGGTCACTTGTGTATGGCAACTTTGCACGCCAATAACGCTAACCAAGCGTTAGAACGTATTCTCCACTTGGTACCGAAGGAACAAAAAGAGCAGTTCTTGTTTGATTTGTCGATGAACTTGCGTGGTGTGGTGGCTCAGCAATTAATCAGAGATAAGAATGGCAGCGGTCGCCATGGTGTGTTTGAGATTCTACTCAACAGCCCTCGTGTGTCTGACTTGATTCGTCGTGGTGAACTACATGAACTGAAAGCAACCATGGCAAAATCAAAAGAGATTGGTATGCAGACCTTTGACCAAGCTTTATATGATTTAGTTGTAGCAGGCAAGATCAGCGAAGAGGATGCGTTTCACAGTGCTGACTCTGCTAATGACTTACGTTTGATGCTAAAAACCAGACGTGGCGATGATGACTACGGGACTGGTGCTTTGGCCGGGGTAAAGATAGACATGGGTTAGGTTGAATGCCTAGTGTCTGGTGCCAATAAAAAACCCGCTGAGATGCGGGTTTTTTGTAAAGTGAATAAATTAGTGATTAGCAAAACGGTTGTTGTCGTTCGAGTAGCCACGCTCTTTCTCTAATTTAATTTTAGTTGGATATTGTTCGCCAGTGTAACCCGCTGAACCACCCATTGAACTGCATGCTGAAATGGTTAGAGCGGTGAAGATTGCTAGAAAAATTTTCATTTGAACTCCCACGTTCTGATTTTGAATTGCATCGACATTACGGCGTGAAATTCGTGTGGGATCACAAATTAGTTCAAATTTTGCTCACTTAATTTTCGTTACGAATATTGCGCTTCAAACCAGCTCTCTAAAATGACGACTGCAGACTGGTTATCTACATTGCCTTTACTTAATGCTTTATAGCCACCCATGTCAAAAAGATCGGCTCTTGCTTCTGCAGTCGATAGCCTCTCATCATGCAGTTCAACATCAACACCAAAGCGCCCTTTAAGGCGGTTAGCGAACTTCTTCGCTCTAGGTGTGATGGTGGCTAGATCTTTGCCATGAAGGTCGGTAGGAAGGCCAACCACAATCAGGTTCGGTTGCCACTCCTTAATTTGCTTTTCGATATCGTCCCAGTTAGGAATTCCGTCTTTGGCTTTAAAGGCTTTCAGTGGGCTTGCTGTGCCTGTGATTTCTTGTCCTATCGCACTGCCGATACTTTTTGTACCGTAGTCAAATGCCATAATTGTTCGTGACATGGGGGTTCCAAATTTATCTGTGTTTGAGAGTGTCTGTTTATTTAGCTGATTTGAGCTAGGCGTGACCAGCGTCTGCTGAAAGCTGAGCCGCATTAATGCCTAACATCTGCACGGCGACTTTCCAGCGGTCAGAAATCGGTGTATCGAAGATGACCTTTGGATCGGCTTCAACGGTTAACCATGAGTTCTCGGTAAGTTCGGTTTCTAGTTGTCCCGGTTCCCATCCTGCATACCCAAGTGCGACTAAATAATTCATCGGCTCATCTTCTGTGCCCAACACCATCAAGATATCTTTTGAGGTTGTCACTGAGATTTGATCTGTCATGTTGATGCTGGATTGATAGTTGCCTTTAGGTTTGTGCAAAATAAACCCACGGTCTTCTGCGACCGGCCCACCGTTCAATACTGGCTTATCAAGACTTGCCTGATTCGATTTCGGCTGCTCAGAATCAACCTCAACTTGTTTAAGCATGCTTCCGACAGTGACATCGATAGGAGCGTTGATCATTAAGCCCATCGCACCTTCGTCGTTGTGTTCACAAAGGTAAATTACCGAATTTTGAAAGTAGGGGTCTTTCATTCCGGGCATAGCAACCAGAAAGTGGTTCGTTAAATTCATAGAGCCTCCTGCCAGTGTGTTCCCAGTAAAGGAAAAAGAGCGGCGTGAAGCCGCTCATTGATTCTGTGCCGTTTGCGAATAGCTAAGGCTTTCTTTAGTTTAGGCTATTTAGCGTTAACGCGACGCTCGATTGCGTCCATTAATTTACCTGTTACCGAAATATCAAAAGCAGCTTCAATTTCACGGATACAAGTAGGGCTGGTCACGTTAATTTCTGTCAGCTTGTCGCCGATAACATCCAGTCCGACAAAGATTAAGCCTTTTTCTTTTAGTGAAGGAGCCACTGCTCGTGCAATAGCCCAGTCTGTTTCACTTAACGGACGAGCTTCACCTGTACCGCCAGCGGCTAGGTTGCCGCGTGTTTCGCCTTTAGCTGGAATACGAGCTAGGCAGTAAGGCATTGGCTCACCGTCAACCACGAGAATACGCTTATCACCATTGCTGATGTCAGGAACAAAGGTTTGTGCCATTGCGTAGTTTTGACCATGGTTGGTCAGCGTTTCAATGATCACCGATACGTTTGGATCGCCTTCCTTCACGCGGAAGATAGACGCACCACCCATACCATCAAGTGGTTTTAGGATCACGTCACCATGCTTCTCACGAAACTCTTTAATCTTTTCAGCTTTACGAGTCACGATGGTAGTTGGTGTTAGCTCTGGGAACCAAGCCGTGAACAACTTTTCGTTACAGTCACGTAGGCTTTGTGGCTTGTTTACGATCAGTGCGCCGTTTTCTTCAGCACGCTCAAGAATGTAGGTCGCGTAAATGTATTCAGTATCAAACGGAGGATCTTTACGCATCAATACTGCATCTAAATCAGATAGCGCGATAGTCTGTTCTGACTTGAATTTATACCAACCGTTTGGGTCTTCCTTTAGTTCTACAACCTTAGTGTCAGCAATGGCTACGCCTTGATCTAAGTGTAGATCATCCATTTCCATGTAATGGATTTCGTAACCACGACGCTGAGCTTCAAGCATCATGGCAAAGCTAGAGTCTTTTTTGATGTTAATGGATGAAATTGGATCCATTACGATGCCAAGTTTGATCATTTTTTTCTCCTAGCCTAGATCGCCAAAACGGACTTGTAAGGCAGTAATTGCGGTTAGAGCAGCTGTTTCGGTACGAAGTACACGTGGGCCGAGTAGCGTCTCTTCAAATTTGTATTGCTCTGTCATGCCGATTTCTTCAGCCGACAAGCCACCTTCAGGACCAATCAATAGGCGTACCTTGCTGATAGGTTCTGGAAGGGTGTTAATTGAGTACTTTGCTCGAGGGTGCAGGTTTAGCTTTAGTGCTTCGCTTGGTTCGCTGCACCATTCTTCAAGCTGCATAATTGGACGAATGACTGGAACCGTATTACGGCCACACTGTTCACACGCCGCGATAGCAATCTTTTGCCACTGTGCGAGTTTTTTCTCAAAGCGTTTTGTATCAAGCTTAACGCCACATCGCTCTGAAATTAGAGGGGTAATGGTGTTCACACCAAGCTCAACCGATTTCTGAATGGTGAACTCCATTTTGTCACCACGTGAAATCACTTGGCCTAAATGTAAGTCTAACGGAGATTCGCTGCTGCGCTCGATGCGTTCAGAAACATTAACGGTGACATTTTTCTTTGACACTTCAGTGATTGTCGCTGGAAATTCAGCACCACTGCCATCAAATAGAAGGACTTCTTGGCCTTCTTTCATGCGAAGGACACGACCAACATGACCCGCGGCATCTTCGCCTAAAGCGAGTGAACCTAACTGATGAATGCGTTCTGGGTGATGGATACGAGGGATTCTCATGCTGGTAAACCTATAAATATGTTCATTTGGGTATTTTGTCTCTGCCTAACATGGATGCTTTTGGTTGAAAAAACAAGGGTAGAGCAAGAGTTTCAGGGGCAATTCTGAAACTCTTGTTTGAGATAGTTGGAATGTTGATTGTACGAGTGACGTTATTTACAAGCAGGGTAAACAAATGGGTTGTGATTTCCTTGGATGGCATAGATTCGCTCATCCCGAGTACATTCCCACTTGTCGACAGGAAATTGCTTGTTCCACGCCATCATCAGGTTGGTTTGCTGCTTAGATAGCTTGAAGCCATACTCTTGGCTCATGTAAAGGTAGGTACGCGCGATAGAGCCTTTTGCTCTGTCTGGCGGCATCACCTTACGCTGCTTGAAGTTGACCTGCATTTCGCACTGACCATAGCTCACGCCATCCATTCCATTCCACTGGCTGAAGTTGTAGTTCGAACGGTCACCATTTACTTCACCGATAGCTGGCGTTAGGTTGTGGAGATCGGCTTCCATGGACTTGAATACTTTGTCATTGCGAGTGCAGTTCTTGCGCCCGCCATCTTGCCAGCACTGACGCTGGTGGCCGAATTGCCAAGCTGGAACCACGTGTTCCCACTCAATTCGACTCGCTCGCTTTTGTTGTTTTCGGACTTGATAACCACAGCCGTCAAGGTCGGGAATCCCTTTCTTTTTGTCCTTCCATGTAATGTCACAACCACAATAAAATGAAGTCGGGTGGTCGAGATAAATCTTCACCGCTTCTCTTTTTGCTTTGGAGAATGAGCTCGGTGGTGCGGCGAAAACGCTTTGGGTTACCAGTAGGCCAAATACTATTGATAAGTAAAAAGACACAGGTAGGCCAAATGCTTTGATGGTGAGTTTTTGCATAGAAAAAGACTGATAAAAGTATGATAAACATCAGTCTAGCACTCAAAGGATGAGTTTCTCCATTACATTTCTATCATCAACTTAATCGAGTGTTGCTTTCTGAAATAAAAAGGATGGGGTTACCAAATCGAATAGGTGCGAGTCTAGGACTTTAGCTGAGCTGTGTGCCTGTGAAGGATAAGGTTTGATTGCACTGCTGGCAGCGATAGGTCGATTGATTTCGAAGCACTTTATTGTGTCGTCTGATTGATAATGGGTAAGTGGTGCACTCACATCGATATTCAAAGGTTTTCCCTTGAACTGAAGCGATTTCAAAGCTGTGAGTTGTTTTGGCTGGAACGTTGAATACCTTTTCCATCACGTATTTCCACTCGTTTCCGTGAGGCCTAACACGTCCGAAAACCTGATGCGTGATTAGGTGTGCGAGCTCATGCGGCACAACTTCGTTGATGAAGGCGTCTTCATTTTCAGAAAATAGTACGTGGTTGAGCTTAATTTCGTTGAGCTGAAGGTAGGCCTTTCCCGCCGCTTTACCTCTTAACTTGAAGGTGATAGTTGGGTGTGGAAATTCACGAGAGAAATGTTGATTTGCGATAGCTAGGCACTCGGCCAATTTCTTATTTGCTCGATGTTGTTGCGGGGTGTAAGACAAACGTTGTTAACTCCAAATAAAAGACCTCAGCGTTTAAGCCAAGGCCTCATCATAACATTGCTTTTTGATCTAGCGATGCTTTACACGTGATGTTTTTTCTTAATGATCTCGTGATAAGCGTGCCATGTACCATAACCAAGTAGCGGCATGGTGACGATCATTCCGATGCCGTAGGTGGCAAAACCCACCAGAATACCGGCACAAATAATACTTGCCCAAACCACCATTGCAGGAATGTTCGATTTCACGGCATTAAAGCTAGTGAAAATCGCACTCATCACATCAACGCGTCTCTCCATCATTAACGGAATTGAAAATGCTGAGATGCTAAATATGAGGCTTGCGATAACAAAACCAATCACAGAACCCGTAATTAAGAAGGGAGCGAACTCAGCCAATGGTGCGCCTTGCACAGAAGGGTAGAGCGCGTGCAATAACGCAGCGATACGCATCCAGAATATCATCGCAACCATCAACACAATCGCAAAGGCCCATTGGTGGGTGGAGTTGCGAGTGATGGCTTTCATTGAGTGCAGTAGGCTGGCGTTATGGCCTTTTTCTCTTTCCCAAGCTGCGTCATACAAGCCTAGGGCAAGAAACGGCCCTATCAGCATGTAGACGATCAGGCTTGGCATCACGACTAAGTGTGTTCCTTGCCATTGGACAAGTTGAACAATCGCAATTGCTGCACCCATAAAGCACAATCCGTAAAATGCGCTGATTAATGGCATTCTTACTAAGTCATGCAGAGCAAGCGACAACCAATGAAAGGGTGCGGAAATACTGATTTGGTTGCAAGGAATGGTGCGAGCGTAATCCTTATCGCTAACCTTGTGTTTTTTATCGTTCAGTTCGGATGGGTGCGCGGTACGAGGCATAGATCCCCCTAGTTAAATAACGTCCTAGTTATAATTCCATAAGGCTCATCGATGTGGCTTGTGTGAGAGTTATGGTGTTTGAGCTAAATTGCTCTTTGTCATCCCAGTTATTGTTCTAGCGTGCATTTAACGAGCGTTATCAGACTGAATTAATTTAAGTTAAATGTGAGCTTGATCGCCTAGGAGTTACCTTAACTATTGTCAGTAGTGCTAGAAAACACAAATTATCAGCGGCTTTTTATACTAAGTGGTTAACGGTAAAGAAGGGCGTTGGAGAAGGGTATTGTGAGTGAAAGTTCGGTAAGTACATAAAAATAAAGCCCTTACTAAGCAGTAAGGGCTTTAAAGAAACAAATCGCAGTGGCTAAATTATTTTAGGCCCGCGAAGTCCGCAAGGATTGCTGCTTTGTCAGTCGCTTCCCAAGGGAACTCTTCACGACCGAAGTGGCCGTATGCAGCAGTTTGCTTGTAGATAGGCTGAAGAAGGTTCAGCATCTCTTGAAGGCCGTATGGACGTAGGTCGAAGTTTTGACGAACTGCTTCAATGATGATTTCGTGCGCTACTTTCTCAGTACCGAACGTTTCAACCATGATAGATGTTGGATCAGCAACACCAATAGCGTAAGACAGTTGAATCTCACAACGATCAGCCATGCCAGCAGCAACGATGTTTTTCGCAACGTAACGAGCCGCGTAAGCTGCAGAACGGTCAACTTTTGATGGATCTTTACCTGAGAATGCACCGCCACCGTGACGAGCTGCGCCGCCGTAGGTATCAACGATGATCTTACGACCAGTTAAACCACAGTCACCCATTGGGCCACCGATTACGAAACGGCCTGTTGGGTTGATGAAGAAGTTAGTATCTTTGTTGATCCACTCAGCAGGAAGTACTGGCTTGATGATTTCTTCCATTACTGCTTCGCGTAGGTCAGGCGTTGTTACTGAATCACAGTGTTGAGTAGAAAGAACAACAGCATCGATACCAACGATCTTACCTTGGTCGTATTGGAACGTAACTTGAGATTTCGCATCTGGGCGAAGGAAGTCAAGCTTACCGCTCTTACGTACTTCAGCTTGCTTCTTAACAAGAAGGTGAGAGTAAGTAATTGGAGCTGGCATTAGGATAGGAGTTTCGTTAGTCGCGTAACCAAACATGATACCTTGGTCGCCTGCGCCTTGCTCTTTAGGGTCTTCTTTATCAACACCTTGGTTGATGTCTGGAGACTGCTTACCAATTGTGTTTAGAACAGCACAAGAGTCAGCGTCAAAGCCCATATCAGAATGAACGTAACCAATTTCACGTACTGTTTCACGAGTGATTTCTTCGATATCAACCCATGCAGACGTTGTCACTTCACCGCCAACCATAACCATGCCGGTTTTAACGTAAGTCTCACAAGCAACACGTGCTTTTGGATCTTGTTCCAAGATGGCATCAAGAACAGCATCAGAGATTTGGTCTGCAATTTTATCTGGATGACCTTCTGAAACAGATTCAGAAGTGAATAGGTGCTTAGCCATGAGAGCTCCACTTTTAAGTTTTTGGTGTAAATAGTTTATGGCGTCGCAAGCTAGGAAGCGCCGCCATTAAATACAGTATATTTTGTAGGTGTTTCTACATCTAGACGGCTATTCTAAATTCCAGCGGTCGAATTACAAGCTCTTTTTTATGATATGTCATAACTAATCGTTTGCGTATCGATCGAGATAAGCCACTGCTAAGTGATGTAAATGTTCGAAAATTGCGAAAAATGACCGTTAAAATGCCAGTAAAACGTTTGCAGTCGCAATAGTCGTTTGAGAGAATACCCGCGCTAATAAAAATGAAAACTTTAGCAATTATCTCTTTTTTAAATCGCTTATGTATCCAGGAGCAGACATGCCTTCTCGTAAAGATCTAGCCAATGCAATCCGCGCACTTAGCATGGACGGTGTTCAACAAGCAAATTCAGGCCACCCAGGCGCACCTATGGGCATGGCTGACATCGCTGAGGTTCTTTGGCGTGGCCACTTGAACCACAACCCAGCAAACCCAGAATGGGCTGACCGCGACCGTTTTATTCTGTCTAACGGCCATGGTTCAATGTTGATTTATTCTCTGCTTCACCTTGCAGGTTACGAGCTTTCAATTGAAGACCTGAAAAACTTCCGTCAACTGCACTCTAAGACTCCAGGTCACCCTGAGTACGGTTACGCTCCTGGTATCGAAACAACGACTGGTCCTCTAGGTCAAGGCATCACTAACGCTGTTGGTATGGCAATGGCTGAGAAAGCACTGGCGGCACAGTTCAACAAAGAAGGCCACGACATCGTAGACCACTACACTTATGCATTCATGGGTGATGGCTGTCTGATGGAAGGTATCTCTCACGAAGCATGTTCTCTAGCAGGTACGCTAGGTCTTGGTAAGCTGGTTGCTTTTTGGGATGACAACGGCATCTCTATCGATGGTGAAGTTGAAGGTTGGTTCTCTGACGATACACCTAAGCGTTTTGAAGCATACGGCTGGCACGTAATCCCAGCAGTAGATGGTCACGACTCTGACGCTATCAACGCAGCGATTGAAGCGGCTAAAGCGGATCCTCGTCCTACGCTTATCTGTACTAAAACTATCATCGGTTTTGGTTCTCCAAACAAAGCGGGTACGCATGACTGTCACGGTGCTCCACTAGGTGCTGATGAAATCACAGCAACTAAAGCAGCATTGGGTTGGGAACACGGTCCTTTCGAAATCCCAGCAGATATCGCAGCTGAGTGGAATGCGAAAGAAGCAGGCGCAGCGAAAGAAGCAGCGTGGAACGCGAAGTTTGACGCATACGCAGCGGCTTACCCAGAGCTAGCAGCTGAATTCAAACGTCGTACTAACGGCGAGCTACCCGCTGAGTGGGAAGAGAAAGCAAACGCAATCATTGCTGATCTTCAAGCTAACCCAGCAAACATCGCTTCACGTAAAGCATCTCAAAACGCACTAGAAGCGTTTGGTCAAATGCTTCCAGAATTCATGGGCGGCTCTGCTGACCTTGCGCCTTCTAACCTGACTATGTGGTCTGGTTCTAAGTCTCTTGAAGCAACTGACTTCTCTGGTAACTACATCCATTACGGTGTACGTGAATTCGGTATGACGGCTATCATGAACGGTATCGCTCTGCACGGTGGTTTCGTGCCATACGGCGCAACGTTCCTAATGTTCATGGAATACGCGCGTAACGCAATGCGTATGGCTGCTCTGATGAAAGTTCAGAACATCCAAGTTTACACGCACGATTCTATCGGCTTAGGCGAAGATGGCCCTACTCACCAACCGGTTGAGCAGATCGCTTCTCTACGTCTGACTCCAAACATGAGCACATGGCGTCCATGTGACCAAGTTGAATCTGCAGTGGCTTGGAAACTGGCTATTGAGCGTAAAGATGGTCCTTCATCTCTAATCTTCTCTCGTCAAAACCTTGCACAACAAGATCGTAATGCTGAGCAAGTTGCTAACATCGCTAAGGGTGGTTACATCCTGAAAGATTGTGAAGGCAAGCCAGAGCTAATCATCATTGCAACTGGTTCTGAAGTTGAGCTTGCAGTTGAAGCTGCTGCACAACTAACCGCTGAAGGTAAAGCAGTACGCGTAGTATCTATGCCTGCAACTGACGCGTTCGACAAGCAAGACGCTGAATACCGTGAGTCTGTACTTCCATCTGACGTTACAGCGCGTATCGCAGTAGAAGCTGGCATCGCTGACTTCTGGTACAAATACGTTGGCTTCGGTGGCAAGATCATCGGTATGACAACGTTCGGCGAATCTGCACCAGCAGGTGAGCTATTCAAGATGTTCGGTTTCACTACTGAAAACGTAGTAAACACAGCGAAAGAGCTTCTTGCTTAATCATTGACTGATGGCCTTGTGCTAACAGTTAAATGAAGGAAAAAACCGAGCGCTGAGCTCGGTTTTTTGTATCTGGGATTTGTTTCTTCTAGGCTTATCTCTACAAGCAACAGATTAACCTGTCTTAACTAAACGGCGTTATTCAAGTAATGCCTTTTGGGTAGGATTCAGTTATCATCTGTTGCACGAAATTTTGGTTAGATGTACGGAACTATGCTAAAAGTCGCGATAAACGGATTTGGAAGAATAGGGCGTAATGTATTACGCGCTGTCTATGAAAGTGGCAAAAGCCAACAAATCAAAGTAGTAGCTGTTAATGAGCTTGCTCAGCCTGACGCTATGGCTCATCTATTGCAATACGACACTAGTCACGGCCGCTTCGGCAAGAAAATCTCCAACGATCAAGAGCACATCTATGTCCATCACGGCATTGGTGCGGAAGATAAAGGTGAGTTCGATACCATTCGTATCTTACATCTTGCTGATATTGAGCTGTTGCCTTGGCGTGACCTAGAAGTGGATATTGTTCTCGACTGTACCGGAGTTTATGGTTGCCGAGATGACGGCCTAGCGCACATTGCTGCTGGGGCAAAAAAGGTACTGTTTTCTCACCCTGGTGCCAATGACCTCGATAACACCATTATCTATGGTGTGAATCACGATACCATTGAAGCGGACCACCGAATCGTTTCCAATGGCTCATGCACCACCAACTGTATTGTCCCTATCATTAAGGTTCTTGATGACGCCTTTGGCATTGAGTCCGGTACTATTACGACTATTCACTCTTCAATGAATGATCAACAAGTTATCGATGCGTACCACAGCGATTTGCGTCGTACTCGAGCGGCAAGCCAATCGATCATTCCTGTCGATACCAAGTTGCATAAAGGTATTGAAAGAATCTTCCCGAAATTTTCCAACAAATTTGAAGCTATATCTGTGCGTGTGCCGACGGTAAACGTAACAGCGATGGATTTAAGTGTCACAATTAATGCAAATGTGAAAGTTAATGACGTAAATCAAACCATTGTTAATGCATCCCAGTGTACATTACACAATATAGTTGACTATACTGAAGCGCCGCTCGTTTCCATCGACTTTAATCACGATCCCCATAGCGCAATCGTTGATGGTTCACAAACTCGAGTGAGCAACGGCCACTTAGTTAAAATGCTAGTGTGGTGTGACAATGAATGGGGCTTTGCGAACCGAATGCTAGATACGGTTCTTGCAATGCAAGCTTCTGAAGGCAAGAAGTAAGACCTAGAAGCAAATGTGCGGATTATTTATTTTTTAGCTTGAAATAAATACTAAGAGTCCACATATTATTGGTAGTGAAAGAATTACCAGTTGAATAATTTATAGGCTTAGCAGGGTTGCTGAGTTTCCAAAACTTTATATTTATTTAAATTTGAGAGGACAAATCATGTCTGTGATCAAGATGACTGACCTGGAACTTGCAGGTAAACGCGTATTTATCCGTGCTGACCTAAACGTACCAGTAAAAGACGGTAAAGTAACTTCAGATGCACGTATCCTTGCATCTCTACCAACTATCAAACTTTGCCTAGAAGCTGGCGCAAAGGTAATGGTTACTTCTCACCTTGGTCGTCCTACTGAAGGCGAATACAACGAAGAGTTCTCTCTAGCTCCTGTAGTTAACTACCTAAACGACGCACTAGACTGCGAAGTTAAACTAGCTAAAGATTACGTAAACGGCCTAGAGCTAAACGCTGGTGAACTTGTTGTTCTTGAAAACGTTCGCTTTAACAAAGGCGAAAAGAAGAACGAAGAAGCGCTTTCTAAGCAATACGCTGCACTATGTGACATCTTCGTAATGGATGCATTCGGTACAGCTCACCGTGCTCAAGCTTCTACACACGGTGTTGGTACTTACGCTCCTGTAGCATGTGCTGGCCCTCTTCTAGCTGCTGAGCTTGAAGCGCTTGGTAAAGCAATGGACAACCCAGCTCGCCCACTAGTGGCTATCGTTGGTGGTTCTAAGGTTTCTACTAAACTAACAGTTCTAGAATCTCTTTCTAAAATTGCTGACCAGCTTGTTGTTGGTGGTGGTATCGCGAACACATTCATCGCTGCTGAAGGCCACAACGTAGGTAAGTCTCTATACGAAGCTGACCTAGTTGAAACGGCTCAAAAACTAATGAAAGAGTGTGCTATCCCAGTAGCGACTGACGTTGCATGTGCTAAAGCATTCGACGAAAACGCAGAAGCTGAAATCAAGCACGTTTCTGAAGTTCAAGACGACGACATGATCTTCGACCTTGGTCCAGATTCAACTGCGGCACTAGCTGAAATCATCGGCAACGCTAAAACTATCCTTTGGAACGGCCCTGTAGGCGTATTCGAATTCAAAAACTTCGAAGCGGGTACAGCTGGTATCTCTAAAGCAATCGCTGAGTCTGCAGGCTTCTCTGTAGCAGGTGGTGGTGACACGCTAGCAGCTATCGACAAGTTCGGTATCAAAGCTGACGTTTCTTACATCTCTACTGGCGGTGGCGCTTTCCTTGAATTCGTTGAAGGTAAAGTACTTCCTGCAGTAGCAATGCTTGAAGAGCGTGCTAAAGCATAATTGATTTAGAAAGGCGAGATGTGAATCTCGCCTTTTAACGTTTGCTGCATATCACACTTTTTTGCTAGAATGACATAAGTTGTGAGCAAACGATTGCAAGTTTTTGAACTTAAGTTTTTTAATCTTAAAACGATAGAATAAATAGGACTATTTCCATGTCTAAGATCTTCGATTTTGTAAAACCTGGTGTAATTTCTGGCGATGACGTACAGAAAGTATTTGAAATCGCAAAAGAGAACAAGTTTGCACTTCCTGCTGTAAACGTTGTTAACACTGATTCAATCAACGGTGTTCTAGAAGCAGCTGCTAAAGTTAAAGCTCCTGTTGTTGTTCAGTTCTCTAACGGCGGTGCTGGTTTCTTCGCTGGTAAAGGCGTTAAACTTGAAGGTCAAGGCGCACAAATCCTTGGCGCTGTTGCTGGTGCAAAATACGTACACGCTGTTGCTGAGTCTTACGGTGTTCCAGTTATCCTGCACACTGACCACGCTGCTAAGAAACTTCTTCCATGGATCGACGGTCTACTAGACGCTGGTGAAGAGTTCTTCGCACAAACTGGTAAGCCTCTTTTCTCTTCTCACATGATCGATCTTTCTGAAGAGTCTCTAGAAGAGAACATCGAAACATGTGCTAAGTACCTAGAGCGCATGGCTAAAATGAACATGACTCTAGAAATCGAACTAGGTTGTACTGGTGGTGAAGAAGATGGCGTTGATAACTCTGATATGGACGCATCTGAGCTTTACACTTCTCCTGAAGATGTAGCTTACGCTTACGAAATCCTAAACGCAGTTAGCCCTCGTTTCACTATCGCGGCTTCTTTCGGTAACGTACACGGTGTTTACCAAGCTGGTAACGTTGTACTTACTCCAACTATCCTACGTGACTCTCAAGCATACTGTGCAGAGAAGTTCGGTATTGCACCTAACGCTCTAAACTTCGTATTCCACGGTGGTTCTGGTTCTTCTGAAGCAGAAATCCAAGAGTCTATCGGTTACGGTGTTATCAAAATGAACATCGATACTGATACACAGTGGGCAACTTGGGATGGTATCCGTACTTACTCTGCTGAAAACTTCGATTACCTACAAGGTCAAATCGGTAACCCTAAAGGCGAAGACCAACCAAACAAGAAGTTCTACGATCCACGCGTATGGCTACGTGCTGGTCAAGCTTCAATGGTTACTCGTCTTGAGAAAGCATTTGCTGACCTTAACGCTATCGACGTACTATAATTCTTTGAATTAAGTACTCTTTAAATTTTAAAAACCCGCTCATTGAGCGGGTTTTTTTATATCTGATAAAAACTTGTATTAAATATGTGAAAAACCTAGCCTCCGGTGAATAAATTTCGTAGTCTTTTAGTTATCGGTATTTGTGTTTATCGGTAAGTTTTAATAATTCAAAAGCTTACATAAATATGACTTTGCAATCTGTCAAAGATAGGATATCGTGCCAGAAAATCTGAACTTGGTTCAGTTTATAAAAAGGACTTGGCTTTAATTTACTTTGAACACAATGACTTAACGGTCATTAACCTGTTTATTATATTGCAGAGTAAATTAGGCTTAAGGCAGTTTAGCCCATAGCATATTATATAGAGGATGCACATTATGGCTGATAGTTCGACAGCGATTGAGACTCCACTTGTGGATGGTTTGTCTCAAGCAGAGCAGTGGTTAACAAATAATTCAGATTTATTTATCCAATATGGCGTAAATATCATTTCAGCACTGATAATTCTATTTATTGGTAACCTTATTGTTAAAGCCGTAGCGAATAGCGTGTCTAAGGTTCTTCAGAAGAAGAAAATGGACCGAGCGGTTATTGAGTTTATTCACGGTTTAGTCCGTTACTTATTGTTTGTTATTGTTTTAATTGCTGCACTTGGTCGTTTAGGTGTTCAAACGGCATCCGTAGTTGCTGTTATTGGTGCGGCTGGTTTAGCCGTTGGTCTTGCACTACAAGGCTCACTATCTAACTTTGCTGCTGGTGTACTTATCGTCGCATTCCGTCCATTCAAGTCTGGTGACTACGTGGAAATTGGTGGTGTTGCGGGTTCAGTGGATTCAATTCAGATCTTCCAAACTGTTCTAACAACGCCAGATAACAAAATGGTAGTGGTACCAAACGGTAGCGTTATTGGTAGCCCAATTACTAACTACTCTCGTCATGACACACGTCGTATCGACCTAATGATCGGTGTTTCTTACGGTGCTGATCTACAAAAGACCAAAGAACTTCTGACTAAGATTTGTGAATCTGATGAGCGTGTATTGAAAGAGCCTGGTGTTCAAGTTGGTGTTCACACACTAGCGGACTCTTCAGTAAACTTTGTGGTTCGCCCATGGGTTAGTACTGCAGAGTACTGGAATGTTTACTTCGACCTGATGCAAGCAATCAAAGAAGGCTTGGATAAAGAAGGTATCGAAATTCCATTCCCACAAATGGATGTTCACATGAACAAAGTTGAGGGCTAATAAAGCTTCGACAAGTTGAATAAAAAGGCGGATAACTTAGGTTATCCGCCTTTTTTCTTGGAGCTATATTTTCAGATTATTTCTACCAATACTGCTCAATAAGTCCATTGGCGAGTACCGCTGCGATAGCAAACATCATAGTTGCTACTGCGATATCAATGCCTTTCTTAACATTCGGTTTAGATAGTGTTGGACCTAGCTTTGCTGCGCCCAATGACAAAGAATAAAACCAGACGAACGAAGCTAAGATGGTCCCGATAGCAAACGCAATTCTGTCGTTACCTTCAAACTGCCCGCCAATCGATCCAAGAATCACCACGGTATCCAAATAGAGGTGAGGGTTTAATACTGTAACCGCCAATGCACCCAAAATAACGGTGCGCTTACCGCGAGCCAGTATCTCTCCTTTCGACTCCTCGCTTGAGGGTGCTTTAAAGGCACTGCGCAGTGATAACAAACCATACACGGTTAGAAAAGCGATGCCGCCTAACGTCACTGAGGTGAGTAGCAATTCATTTTGCGACAGAATCGCACCGCCACCAAAGATACCCAATGAGATAAACAGAGTATCGAGCAGGCTACAGATTGTCGCGGTGGTTAAATGGTGGTTGCGCTTTATCCCTTGATTTAGGACGTACGCATTCTGAGCGCCAATAGGGATAATCATGCTTGCCCCTAGACCAAAACCTTGTAATAAAACCCAAAAACTCATTTTAACCTCCACTTATTTAACGATATTTACGTGCTATATGGCGAAGATACTCCGCCCCTTTAAATAAGTATAATTAATGATTTTAATCTATTATTAGAGTTGCTAATGTGGTGGTGAGATAGCTTAAAAAGGAAGCAAATTGATGCGCGGATTGGATTATAAATGGATAGAAGCACTGGATGCCGTAGTAAAACAACGTGGCTTCGAAAGGGCTGCTGAGCAGTTATATATATCCCAGTCGGCGATATCTCAGCGCATCAAACAGCTGGAAAAGTGGTTGGCTCAGCCTGCCTTAGTGAGAGAAAGCCCGCCTAGGCCAACGCCTGCGGGTAAAAAATTACTGGGCTTATATCGTCGTGTTCGGTTGTTAGAGCACGAACTTGTGCCTGAGTTGATGAATGAAGAGGGAACTCAGCCACTATCGATATCCATAGCCACCAACGCTGATAGTTTGGCGACATGGCTGCTACCGGCTTTGTCGGATGTGATGAAATCTCGCCAAGTCGAGTTGAACCTCGCGATTCATGGTGAGTCGAGAACCATTGAAAAGATAAAAAGTGGCGAGGTGGCAGGTGCAATCAGTTTGGAGTCTCAAGCGATTCCAGGCTGCAGTGCCGACTATCTTGGTAGGATGGATTATGTGTGTGTGGCTAGCCCTGATTTTCATCAGCGTTACTTTGCAGAGGGCGTAAACTACGCCACTTTAAGCAAAGCGCCTGCGGTTTCCTATGATCAATACGATGATCTGCATAAGAAGTTTCTGCATGATCATTTTAACGTACCGAGAGACAGTGTGATCAATCATACAGTCGGCAGTTCAGAAGCATTCGTGCGCTTAGCATTATCGGGGGTTGCCTACTGTCTGATTCCTCGATTACAGATCATTGACGAGCTAGAGTCTGGTGCTCTGATTGATATTACCCCTGGCTTTCTGCTGTCTTATCGTATCTATTGGCACCATTGGCAGCTCGAAAGTGGGATGTTAAAAGAGGTATCCCAAGCGATATTAAGTTTTGCTCACAATCACTTACCTCAGTAAGCTGTTGGTTTTTTCAGCGTCAAAGTTCTGTTAGAAGTGCGTGCTCTGGATTGGCTAAACGATAAATTGCTCTATGATGAAAGTACATTTGTTTAGCATGGGTCATACCTAATGAAGCTTGTACCAAAGATGTTAGCAACGTCTCTTACTCTTACTGCGGCGTTGAGTGCTGTGAGTTTTCCATCATTGGCAGACTCTCCATCCTTTCCGCATATTTCAACGACAGGCTATGGTGAAGTGATCGCGACACCAGATATGGCGACATTTTCTGTGAGAGTCGTGGAATCGACGATGACCGCTGAACAGGCTAAAAATACTGTTGATAAAGTGGTAACGGGCTTTCTAAATAAGCTGCACCAAGCGGGTGTCGATGAGGCGAGTGTACACAGCTCGAACCTGTATTTATCTCCTCAATACCACTATCCAAAAGATGGTAAACCGGAACTGGTTGGCTACCGCGCCTCGCGTAATGTGACCGTTCAAGTGAATGAACTGGCCAATCTAAACGAGTATATGGATATTGCTATCGGCCAGGGCATTAATCAGATCGATAACATCCAGCTTCAAGTTCGCGACCAAGCTAAGTATCAAGAGCAGGCGCGCTTAGAAGCCATTAAAGATGCGACATCAAAAGCTAAATCATTAGCGAGTGGTTTTGAACGTGAGTTGGGTGATGTATGGCGCGTGGACTACAGCGCCCAATCTTCTCAGCCTGTACTCATGCGCTCAATGGCGATGGATGCAAGAACAGAATCGAACTCTTATGAAGACTCAACGATCACCATTCGTGATCGCGTGAATGTGATCTACCAGATCGAAGAGTAATGATAACGCCATAGAAGGTTTTGGATCATGATGATCTAATTACCTACGATAGGCCAAATGCTAAAAAGGCTCTCATCATGAGAGCCTTTTTTATGCATTTTGAGTGCGATGGTTAGTGAAGAAGACGAGCACGGATTGTGCCTTCGATCTCTTTCAGTTTAAGCAGTGCTTCTTCTGAGCGATCGGCTTCTACATCAATAACTACATAACCCATATCAGCCGCAGTCTGTAGGTACTGACCCGCGATGTTGATCCCTTCTTCAGCGAAGATGGTGTTGATCTGAGTTAGGATACCTGGGCGGTTTTCGTGGATGTGTAATAAACGAGACGTGCCAGTATGCAGTGGTAGTGATACCTCTGGGAAGTTAACACTTGATAGTGTAGAGCCGTTATCAGAGTATTTTGCTAATTTTCCAGCAACTTCAACACCAATGTTCTCTTGTGCTTCTTGAGTTGAACCACCCACGTGAGGCGTTAGGATCACGTTATCGAACTGCATTAATGGCGACTCAAACGGGTCTGCATTGGTTTTGGGTTCTGTTGGAAAGACGTCAATAGCCGCACCAGCAAGGTGACCAGACTCCAGAGCGCCACACAGAGCAGGAATATCGACTACCGTGCCACGAGCTGCGTTGATAAAGATAGAACCAGGCTTCATGCGCTCGAATTCTTCCTTACCCATCATGTCTTTTGTTTCGTTGGTTTCAGGGACGTGCAAAGAGATTACGTCACACTTGTTCAGTAGTTCCGTCATGGTATGAACTTGCGTAGCGTTACCCAAAGACAGTTTGTTTTCAATGTCGTAGAAGTAAACGCGCATACCAAGGTTTTCCGCAATAATACCCAGCTGAGTACCGATATGACCGTAACCTATAATACCTAAACGCTTACCACGAGCTTCGTAAGAGTTGTCTGCACTCTTTTTCCAGATACCACGGTGAGCAAGGGCGTTCCTTTCTGGAATGCCACGTAGTAGTAATAAAATCTGACCAAGAACGAGCTCAGCAACGCTTCGAGTGTTTGAGAACGGTGCGTTGAACACGGGGATACCGCGTTTTGCTGCTGCTTGAAGGTTGACTTGGTTAGTACCAATACAGAAACAACCAATAGCAACCAGTTTTTCAGCTGCATCAATAACTTCTTGGGAGATGTTAGTGCGAGAACGAATACCAATGAAGTGAGCATCTTTAACTGCTTCAAGAAGTTCATCTTCCGGTAGCGAGCCTTTGTGGTACTCAATGTTTGTGTAACCAGCGGCTTGCAGTACTTCTACAGAAGAAGGGTGAAGACCTTCTAGAAGTAGAATTTTTATTTTTTCTTTTTCCAGTGAAACTTTGGCCATTGTTCTCGTCCTTAAAATGGAAAGGTTGGGCAAATGCGGCGCACGTGCTACAAAATGGCTGAAAGGGGAACAAATTCACCACTTTGTTAGGAGACAAACGTTTTCCCTGTGCGTCTTCTGAACAATAAAGTAACAAAAAAAAAATGTTTTGGGTAAGAAAATTACGGAATAAGACATAATTTTACAGCAATAAAGCAAAAAAAACGGCGCCCTAGGGCACCGTATGTAATGAAGTAACAGAAAAACTCAATCTTCCATTATTCATTCTTCGATTTTTGCACCTTCAGGCGTGCCAGTGATAACCACATCAGCGCCACGGTGAGCGAACAGACCAACCGTTACCACACCAGCAATACCATTGATGATATCTTCTAGTTGTTTCGGGTTTTCGATCGCCATGCCGTACACATCTAGGATCACGTTGCCGTTATCTGTTGTGCAGCCTTCGCGGTAAACTGGGTCACCACCAAGCTTAACCAACTCACGAGCAACGTACGAGCGTGCCATTGGGATTACTTCAACCGGTAGTGGGAATTTACCCAACACATCAACGGCTTTAGTACCGTCAACAATACACACAAACTTATCAGAGATAGCCGCTACGATTTTTTCACGAGTCAAAGCAGCGCCACCGCCTTTGATCATATCGCGTGAAGCGTTAATTTCGTCTGCGCCATCAACATAGATGTCTAATTTGAATACGTCGTTGCACTCAAATACTTTGATTTCTAGTGCTTCTAGTTTTTCAGTAGAGGCTACAGAGCTTGAAACCGCACCTTTGATTTTGTCTTTCATTGTGCCAAGTGCGTCGATGAAGTGATTTACTGTTGAGCCAGTACCTACACCTACAATGCTGCCTTCTTCAACATATTGAAGTGCTGCCCAGCCAGCTGCTTTTTTCATTTCATCTTGAGTCATGCCATTCTCCTGAATAAGGTCTTGCGCTTTGAATTAATCGTTCGCGTATTGAAGTTAACGTTTGGTATCGAGGTTAACGTTTGCGGCGCGATTATAGCGCTTTAATGGTTGTTTTCCCATTGCCAAGTTTTACTCGGAGTCACGATTTTAGGCAACGGAATGTCCCAACCTTCAATTGGTAAGCGATCGACATGTTGGCAATCGTGAGCAAGGCCAATAGGTGTTGCGCCATTGCCCGTCTCGAACCACTTCGCCAAGGTGCGATCGTAATATCCGCCGCCCATGCCTAAGCGATGCCCTTGAGAGTCAAAGCCGACAAGGGGCGTAAGAATAAGGTCGAGTTGCTGGCAAGGTTTAACCAGCATCTGATTGAGCTGAGGTTCGACAATACCGTATTTATTCAAGACCGTAGGTGTTGTTGGCGAGTAGTGCAGAAACAGCAAGTGTCCGGCAGAGAAGGGGTGCAATACTGGTAAATAAGTTTGCTTACCTTGCGCCCATAACCATTCGATTAAAGGCTGGGTATCGAGTTCGCCATCAATGGAAATATAAAGAGCGATATGCTGAGCAGACTGAATCTCATTGAGTTGAGAACACTGCTTAACTAAGTCTATACCGGATTGAGTTTGTTGGTAGCCAGATAAGGCATTGCGCTTGATACGGATCTGTTTGCGAAATTCGCTGCGTGTGAGCGTCTTCATAAGAAGGGATACCCCAAAGTGCCGTTGAGAATAGATGGCCCTTGAACCAGCGAGTTCAAGGCGGATCAGCAATGATTACCGTAGGCTTCTCGGCGGACCGAGCATGCTCAATAGCACTCAAGTACTAACCCTTAGGGATTGCTTATCGGCTCGGGGACGTGAATCCTCTGACAAACACTCCAGGGTAAATTTTGTGTACGCTATTGCTGTCCGTGCTTAACTTTACTGAGGACATCTGAAAGTGATGTCGTGAGCTGTTCCATTCGCTCGGTCAGTGCGTTTTGTTCGTCGTTTGCTTCAAACTTCTTGGTTTGCAGCTCATAACAAATATTCAGAGCTGCGATCGTTAGCAGCTTCACTTCATTGGTTACCTTAGTACGTTCAGCCATCTCTTTCAATCGATTATCAAGATCGGCCGCCGCTGCAATTAATGACTCTTCTTGCCCTGGTGGACAATTCACTCGAGTCAGTTTTCCTAATATTTCAACGTCTACCGCTTGATTACTCATGATGGATGAACTCTTTAACGCGCTATTTTAAGGCTGTTGCCCTTCGCCATTTTTTGAGAAAGAAAAAGTGCAAGTACCGATGAGGAAGCAATCTCCTCTGAGGGAGAAACTATAGGTAAACCGCTATTAAGATTCAAGCTTTTCAGAGTGACTGTTTGTAAATGAGAGCTTGAGCACACAGTAATTCAGCAAATTGAACAATTGATAGTCAGTCATCCTTCAATTGCTGGGGATCGATGCTTACCAGAATTGGGGTGAAGTGGTACGATTATACTATCGATATAAAGAATAACTGAGCGAGCTATCTGATGAGCGAAACTACTTTACCTGACTACCTAACGGTTGCGACTGAACTTCAATCGGCAAGTCTAGCCGTAACCCCTGCTGAGATGCATGGTTTATTAACGGGTATGTTAAGCGGAGGCTTAAACCTTGCAGATAAAAGCTGGCAACCACTGATCTTCGATTACACCAATGAAGGCATGGGCTGGCCAGATCGCGCGCTAACGTTAGCGGAAGCAACATTGAAAGTTACAACCAGTGAAATCACAGGCTCAGGTATGGAACTGTCTATGTTACTGCCGGATGAAGATGCAAGCGCGAGCGTGTTTGATCTTGCTGATGGTGTGTCTGATTGGATTAACCATTTCATTTCTGGTTTGGGGCTTGTTGGGGCTCAATTGAACAAAGCGTCTGAAGGCACCAAAGAAGCGTTGGCGGATCTTGAAGAGATGGCGAAGCTAGGCATTGACGAAGAAGATGATCTGGAAGAGCAAGCACAACTTCTAGAACACGTTATTGAGCACGTAAAAGCGTGTGCATTAACGATTCATGCTGAATTTGGTGCACGCCCATCTGAAGATGCGGCGCCAACCATTCATTAATTAGTTGGCCGGTTTGAGGTTATGATGGCTCAGTATGATGTTGTAATTGCTGGTGGCGCAATGGCAGGGGCAACCTTAGCCCTTGCTTTGAATCACCTAAGCCAAGGTTCATTGTCGATTGCGGTAGTGGAGCCTTATCAGGTTGATCATCAAGCTCATCCAGGGTTTGATTCTCGTTCGATTGCTTTGTCCTATGGCACGGTGCAGATCCTGGATTCTTTGCAGTTGTGGCAATCTATCGCTCCAGTAGCGACCCCGATTAAAGATATCCATGTTTCGGATAGAGGACATGCCGGAATGACAGACATCTACAGTGAAGAGCTTGCTGTAGATGCGCTTGGCTACGTGGTCGAGTTAGCCGATGTGGGGCGAATCTATCAACAGAAACTTGAATCAGAAGCGGCAATTACCATGCTTTGCCCTGAGTCTGTCAGTAAAGTTGAACGTGAAGAAGCGTTGACGACGATTGAACTGACAAGTGGGCAAACCATAACGACTAAGTTATTGGTTGCAGCTGATGGTGCAATCTCAACCTGTTGCCAACAGATCAATATCTCATTGAGTGAGCACGACTTTGAGCAAGTTGCTGTGATTGCCAATATCGTGGCGAGTGAACCTCACCAAGGTCGCGCATTTGAGCGTTTTACTCACCATGGGCCAGTTGCTCTATTACCGATGAGTGACAACCGTTTATCGCTGGTTTGGTGTTTGACACCAGAGCAAGCACAAAAAGTGATGACGCTAAACGACAACGAATTTCTTGAGCAGCTGCAGAACGATTTTGGCTGGCGACTTGGTCGATTAGAGAAAGTCGGCAAGCGTGCTAGTTACCCACTGATTCTTCGTCACCGACAGCAAAATATCTCTCATCGATTTGCTATTGTTGGCAATGCCGCTCAAACGCTCCACCCAATTGCGGGGCAAGGCTTTAACCTTGGTATCCGAGATGTGGCTTCCTTGGCAGAAGAGTTATGTCGCCAGTTGGATGATGTGGGTCGTTACAATGGTCTTGTTAACTTTAGAAAGCGTAGAGAACAAGACAGAGACGCAACGATCACGCTGACTTCAAGCCTAGTTCATCTGTTCTCAAACGATTTTATGACCGCTCGCATTGGGCGTAATCTTGGGTTAGCCGTAATAGATAACCTTCCACCACTTAAAGGTCCACTTTTGCGTCATACGCTTGGCCTAGTAGAAAGATAAGGTAATAAATAATGATGCAAAGTGTTGATATCGCGATTGTTGGTGGTGGCATGGTTGGCCTAGCGCTTGCTGCTGCCTTGAAAGACAGTGACCTAAGAATTGCTGTCATTGAAGGCAGAGCGCCTAGTGAAGGGCTGAGCGAGCTGCCTGATGTACGCGTGTCTGCATTGAGTCGTTCTAGTGAAGTGATTCTTCGTAACCTAGGGGCATGGCAAGGCATTGAACAAAGACGAGCTGCACCATATCAAGCGATGGAAGTGTGGGAGCAAGACAGCTTCGCTCGTATTGAGTTTGACTCGACACGCTTGGCTCAGCCGAACTTGGGTCATATCGTTGAAAATCGTGTGATTCAATTAGCGCTGCTTGATCAGGTTAAGAAGCAAGACAATGTCAGCCTGTATATGCCCGCAACGTGTAAAACGATGGCGATTGGTGAAAGTGAAGCTTGGTTAACATTGGACAATGGTCAAGCTCTGACTGCTAAGCTGGTTGTTGGAGCAGATGGCGCAAACTCTTGGGTTCGTAAGCAGCAAGATATCCCATTAACACATTGGGATTACGGCCACAGTGCGATTGTCGCGAACATCAAAACCACAGAGCCGCACCACAGCGTTGCTCGTCAAATATTCACACCTCAAGGCCCATTGGCATTCCTACCAATGCAACCAAGCCACATGAGCTCGATTGTTTGGTCTACGGAGCCTAATCGTGCCGAGAAGCTTGTATCAATGTCAGATGCTGATTTTAATAAACAGCTAACGTCAGAGTTCGACTCAAAGCTCGGACTGTGCGAAGTGGTTGGTGACCGTTTTGCCTTCCCACTACGTATGCGTTATGCGCGTGACTTTGCGGTAGAGCGTGTGGCTTTGGTTGGTGATGCTGCTCATACCATTCATCCATTAGCAGGGCAGGGCGTTAACCTTGGCTTATTAGACGCAGCAAGCTTAGCACAAGAGCTGTTAAAGCTATGGTCTGCGGGTGAGGACATTGGCACCAAGCGTAATCTTCGCGGCTACGAGCGCTGGAGAAAAGCAGAGGCGGCGAAGATGATAGCTTCAATGCAGGGCTTTAAAGATCTGTTTGAAGGCGATAACCCAGCTAAGAAGCTGATTCGTGGTATCGGTATGAAGCTTGCTGGCCAATTACCGGGTGCGAAAGATGAGATCATGAAGCGCGCACTGGGTTTGTCAGGTAATCTTCCTGACTTAGCTAAGCGACCAGTGACTCATAGATAGTGACATAGTGTTCTGGTGATTTATCGAATCATCATTGATACGAAAAAAGGGTTGGCATTATGCCAACCCTTTTTGTTTTTAATTCTGTAGGTAATCAGGTCATGCGTACGCGCAGCGCAGTTTCATGATTTCACTATTTATTTCTTTCACTGTTTGAAAGTGACGTTTTTCTGCTCGGTCTGGTAGCACTAGCTTACCGTTATCAAACTCAAATTTTCCTACGCCGTAAATGTAGATTCGTCCTTTGAAAAGTCGACTTACATGTTTAGCAATCATACTCGGTGTATAGCGCTTAAACAGTCTCATTCTTAATTATCCTTATATTTACCTAGCCTGCATATTATAGAAAAACTCCGAGATAATAATTGTGATAAGCATGGAGTAATATGCAGTAGAGTTGACGTTAATTAGATATTTGTGCTGTTCTAAGCACTTTCTTCAGTAAATATCTATTTTTACGTGAGCTCCTCCCCAAAATAATACTGAGTAGTGAACTGCCGTGAACTTTCCTGTTCGGTATTAAGCAGTGATAATGTTACAAGTATAAGAATAGGCGGGATTTTTTTGTTTGTGTAATCAAATTGTAAATTTTGGACAAAAAAAAGCCCGTCTAAAACGGGCGAATAGTCACAGATGCATTACACAAAAGTGGATACTGATGTTACTCAGTGGATTCACTTGTACTGATTTGCTTAATAGCTAGTCAGTAAATTCACAATAACGCAAATTTAACTTTGTGACTACTTATGCTTTTATTTTGAGTAACTATTTATTAAGGGTGTGCTCTTCTTATGACGAAGTTCACACTAAAAATGTACTCAATGAAATATTTAAATGAAGTTTGCGAAGCATGATCTGATTGAAACGATCATCGACTGATGTCAGCGACGGTCGGAGCACATAGCGCCATAAGATCATTGAGATCCAACGCAACGCCAGCCATTCGATCACCCGAGCTAATGGTAACGGTCGAGTTGTTCTGAATGGAAGGATCAAAAATGATCGGCATGTGTCTCTTTAGAGCGAGCGGACCCACACAACCCACTTTAAAGCCAGTGATCGCTTCAACATCAGCGAGCGACACGCAGGTCATTCGACGGCAATTCAGAACTGAGCGTACTTTCTTGGGATCGACAGAGCGATCGCCAGCAGTACAGGCTAATGCATACTGATTACCCATATCCTTGAGCAGGATGCACTTCACCATTTGAGATGGGTCGATGCCTCGCTCTTGCGCGGTTTCTTCAATGCTAGTGGTTGGTTTGCTTTGCATCAGCAGGCGATAGTCCACCTGCTGTTGATCTAGCCATTGTGTAATCAGTGTTTCCACGTGATTACTCGTCTTCGAGGCTGTAAGGCAGTGGCAGGATATTCCATACTTGATCAGGCTGCGCAGTCAATCGAAGCTGAACATCATTATCAAGGTTGTTTGGCAATACCATCAAACCAATCGCTTTGTTATCAGCAAATTGATATACGTTTAATAATCGACCTGCACCACGCCAGTTCTCACCAACACTACGCTCTAGTTCAATAGGGTTCTCTAGAGACAATACTTCTGCTGTTGTTCCTGAAACAATGCGCATCTCACGCTTGTTCATGCCACGGTACTTAGCACGAGCTACTGTTTCTTGACCTGTGTAACAGCCTTTGGTAAAGCTGATGCCACCAATTGCTTGCAGGTTAAGAGCCTGAGGAATATGTTCGTTTTGCTCTGCTTTGGTTAGGTTAGGCTGAGCATCGAGAATTTCATGATACTGCCATAGAGCTTCTGATACTTTCTCCGCAGCGCTGTCTGATACCAAGGCTTCAGCTGCTTGTTCTGTCACAAGTAGAGCCCAGCGGTTGTCAGAGACTTTAACCGCGCTACCACCAGAGATAGCACGCACATTACCTTGGCTTTCTGAAATAGAATCAATGTATTGATCCGCAGCCGCGCCCATCACACCGATAACAACATCTGTCGTTTGTTCAATATCAACCTTAGAAAACACCGCGTATTTTTTGATTTCAACGAGCTCGACTTCAATCGCAGATTTAGGCTGCATGAGTGCGTAACCGCCATTGTGATGGAACAGGCGGAAGATGCTCCATACCTTTCCTTTTGCATCACAGTGTGCGCCTAGCGTGGATTCATCATTAGGAAGAGTGACGATATCGCACGTTACTTGACCCTGTAGGTACGACTTTTTGTCATCGCCTATCATGGTGATTGCGCTCCAGTCGGACACGTGTGTCATCATCAGTTCTGGAAGCGATTCATTTTGCGTATGAGCGAGTGGCTGAAATGTGTTTTTCCAATCCATTTTATCTTTCCTAAGAATTTTATTTGGCTCTATGTTAATCCGGTTCTGTTTCTTTGTCAGCCTAGGTTTTTTTGTGAGCTTAGATAGGGACTGTGACTCACATAGTAGTTGCAGGGCGTATGACTTGTTACACTCCGAGAAAGAAAAATTATAGGTGAGGATAGCCAATGTACACTGCAGAGCAGAAAGCACGAATTAAATGGGGTTGCCGTCGTGGCATGTTAGAACTTGATGTAGTCATCATGCCATTTTTCGAAGAGTGTTTTGATTCATTGCAAGAGCAGGAACAGCGCGAGTTTGTTTCTCTATTAGAGTGTGATGACCCAGATTTGTTTACTTGGGTAATGGGACACGGACGCAGTGAAAACCTAGGCCATGCATCAATGGTTGATAAAATTGTCGCACACAACCTCAGCAAGGTTCGTTAAGCTTCAGCTTAACCCTTCGTATTCCGCATTATTTGCAAAAGGCACTATTTTTGGGTGCCTTTTGTTTTTCATCGTCCTGTCTTCTATTCCACTTGCCGCCAGCCTTTATTGCTTAGCTTTAATGATCCGCTTGTTCAGAAACAACCATGTGACTCTAAACAGCGCCCATGGGAAGTTTGATTACAAAGAGGATGGTGATATTCGACTCAATGACCGAACTTACCGACTCAAGTCTGTTGATAAGATCTGGGCGCAGTTCTTTGTTAAATTGCAGTTTGAGTGCGGGCACTCGGTATTGCTTTGGCGCGACAGCTGTTGCGAGCATGAATATCGTCACTTTCTGGCGAACTTACAACGAGCACGCTAGATAAAAGAAAGCGTTAGACAAAAGAAAAGGGAGCACACGGCTCCCTTTCGTTTAATTATTTTTTGCTGACGACTAATTAGCTAATCACGTTTAACCAATTATTATGCTTGGCGTTTCTCTGGTGTCAGAATCGTTGGTCCACTGTCTTCTGCAAGTTCAGGGTAATCCAACGTGTAGTGCAGGCCGCGGCTCTCTTTGCGTTGCATTGCACAGCGAACCATTAGCTCAGCCACTTGTAGTAAGTTACGCAGTTCTAATAGGTTATTCGAAACCTTGAAGTAGCTGTAGTACTCATGAGTTTCTTGTTGCAGCATCTGAATACGGCGCAGTGCGCGTTCAAGGCGCTTGTCCGTTCGAACAATACCCATGTAATCCCACATGAATAGACGCAGCTCGTGCCAGTTGTGCTGAATGATAACTTCTTCATCACTGTTGGTGACTTGGCTTTCATCCCATGCAGGCAGTTCAGCACACAATTGAGATTGGTCGATGTTCTCAACGATATCTTTTGCTGCTGCCCATGCGTAAACCACACACTCAAGCAGTGAGTTAGAAGCCATACGGTTTGCACCGTGTAAGCCGGTATAGCTCACTTCACCAATCGCATACAAGTTAGTCAGGTCGGTTTGACCCTGCTTATTAACCATGACACCACCACAAGTGTAGTGAGCGGCTGGCACGATAGGGATTGGCTCTTTGGTCATATCTATGCCCAAGTCCATTAAGCGAGTGTGGATCATTGGGAAGTGCGTTGTGATGAATTCTTCAGGCTTGTGGCTGATATCAACATACATGCAGTCAGCACCTAAGCGCTTCATTTCGAAGTCAATCGCACGAGCAACTACGTCACGAGGAGCCAACTCACCGCGCTCATCGAAGTCCTTCATAAAGCGAGAACCATCTGGACGACGCAAGTAAGCACCTTCACCACGCAGTGCTTCCGTTAGCAGGAAGTTACGAGCTTCTGGGTGGAATAAGCAAGTCGGGTGGAACTGGTTGAACTCAAGATTTGCCACACGACAACCTGCACGCCAAGCGATAGCAATACCATCACCTGAGGAGACATCTGGGTTAGAGGTGTATTGGTAAACCTTTGAAGCGCCGCCTGTTGCTAATACAACAAATTTAGCGCGCACGGTTTCAACGTGTTCTTGGTTACGGTTCCAAATGTAGGCACCAATAACCTTGTCTTTCGAACCACCAATCTTATCTTCAGTGATCAAATCCAGCGCGTTGTGGCGCTCGAAGATCTCTATATTTGGGTGGTTGTTGACGTTATCTTGTAGTGAGGTTTGCATCGCCATGCCAGTTGCATCGGCAGCGTGCAGAATTCTGCGGTGACTGTGGCCACCCTCACGAGTGAGGTGATATTTCGGTTGGCCGTCTGTGCTGTTCTCATCTTTATCAAATGGAACACCACCATCAATCAGCCATTGCACACACTCTTTAGCATTTTCAGCAATGAATTGAACTGTATCTTCTTCACATAACCCAGCCCCAGCAATTTGAGTATCCTCTACATGAGACTCAATACTGTCCGACTCATCGAACACCGCGGCGATACCACCTTGTGCGTAATACGTCGATCCTTCGCTGCGTGGTCCTTTGCTTAATACAATTACTTTTGCATGTTCTGCTACGCGTAAGGCTAATGACAAGCCTGCCGCACCACTTCCTACCACTAATACATCACACTGATGTTCACGGTTTGCGTTCATAAAACTTATTAAATCCCGGGCTATAGTCGAGTTGTCCACTCTCAATTGACTTTGTCTTGTTTTAGGAGTTTGGATAAGACTGTTATAATCTCTCCAGAGTCATCCTTAAACGCTATGCAAAATCAATATATAGACAGCTATCTAGAAATATTTAATTGCTCAATACCATTGCTTTTGCTCAAGTTTCCCCAAATTTATAGGGATAGCTATTTTTATTACATCACATTGTGAAACAATAATGGCAAATAATTTTAAGAAAGTTGGAACTTTCGGTATTTGGCTTAGTCACAATAGTGCTCTTGTAGACGGTGGTGTCAATACTACATTTCGCATAATTAGTACCCATATCTGCGAAGGTAAGGGTTATAACAATAGGAGTACCCGCTCGAATGAACGAGCAGCTAACCGATCAAGTGTTGATTGAGCGAGTTCAGAGTGGAGATAAGCAGGCATTTAACTTACTAGTGGTTAAGTATCAAAACAAAGTTTGTAATCTTATCTCTCGATACGTGAATAATTCCGGTGATGTACCTGATGTAGCACAAGAAGCTTTTATTAAAGCTTACCGCGCGATACCTAACTTTCGTGGCGAGAGTGCCTTCTATACATGGTTGTACCGAATTGCCGTGAACACCGCTAAAAATCATATTGTTGCCCAAAGCCGTAGGCCGCCAGCAACAGATGTAGATGCAGAAGATGCAGAATATTACGAAACAGGCAGCGCGTTAAAAGAAATATCGAACCCTGAGAACTTAACGCTGTCAAAAGAATTGAAACAAGTCGTTTTTGGAGCGATTGAAGCGCTACCAGAAGACTTAAAAACTGCAATGACGTTGCGTGAGCTCGAAGGTTTGAGCTACGAAGAGATTGCAGAAGTAATGGATTGCCCTGTAGGAACCGTACGTTCGCGTATTTTCCGAGCTCGTGAAGCGGTGGAAAAGAAAATTAAACCTCTTTTGCAACGCTAGAACTTGTAATAATTATGGTGAAAATAATGGCTGATAAAGAAAAGCTTTCGGCACTCATGGATGGTGAAACGATCGATAAAGCTCTCATTGTAGATCTCGAGTCCGATCAAGAAAGCATGGATACCTGGCAGAGTTACCATTTAATTGGTGATGTTATGCGTGGGGATGCGCCAGAAGCTCAAGATTGGAACATTGCTAACAATGTGGCAGCAGCGCTTGAAGCTGAGCCTGCACATAGTGCAATGCCGAACCTGCACCAAGTGAATGTTGAACCTACTGTTGCTCCAATTGAAGAGCAGCCTAAACCTCAGCAAGCGAAGCGCCAGCTTCCGGCTTGGTTCCAACAGTTTGGACAAGTTGCCTTAGCAGCGTGTGTTTCATTAGCGGTTGTATTAGGTGTTCAACAATATGGTGGCAGCGATCCTGCAGTTCCAGAGCAGTTGCCTGTACTCCAGACGATTCCATTTGCGGGTTCTGCGGAACCAGTAAGTTTAACGCGTGACTCTGTTGAGAAGCCGGCATCGGAAGCTAACTTGCAAGAGCAGCGTAAACGCGTTCATGCAATGCTAGAAGATTATGAGCTTCAGCTAAGACTAAACAGTGATGCATCGCCAATGCAAGATGCACATCTAGAATCGGACATTGAATGAAGAAAATCCTGGTCAGTGCACTGACACTGTTCAGCTTGATGTCTCCAACAGCCTTTGCAGAGGAAACCACTGCAAAGGCCTTGTTGCATCAAATGAACGAGGCCAGTCAGCATCTAAATTATGAACTCTCCTACATATTGATAAAGAAGAGCAGTATTGAACCTCTTGTTTATCGCCATGCAGTTAACGACGACCAACAACTTGCACACCTTGTTTACCTAAGCGGCCCTGTTCGTGAAGTTATTCGACGTGGCAATGAAGTGAGCTACATCGAACCGGGTACAGAGCCATTTACGATTCAGTCTGGCAGTATGGTTGCACCTGTTATTCCGATGATTAATAGAGATATCGAATCACTGAATCAGTACTACGACTTCGTAAAAGTTGGGCGCTCTCGTGAAGCGGGCAGCACTACTCAAGTACTGCGGGTCGTGCCGAAAGATGGCCTTCGCTATTCTTACGTGGTTTGGGTAGACGAGAAAACAAGCCTTCCTTTGCGTGCCGACCTTTTGGACCGTGATGGCGAAGTGCTTGAACAGTACCGCACGATCTCTTACGTGGTGAACGACAAGATTGCTGAGGCGATGGGTGGCTTGAACCAAGCTCAATTGCCAAAAGTCTTATCACTGCCGGAAGGCTTAGTGAGTGAAACTAACTGGCAAGCGTCTTGGATTCCTGAAGGGTTTAAGTCAAAAGAGCTTAGCCGCTATCAAATGGCTGCGACCGATAAAATGGTTGAGAGTCAGCTTTTCAGTGATGGATTGTTTAGCTTTTCGGTTTATATCGCCGATAAAGACGAACATTCATTGAAAGGGCAATTGGTACGCCAAGGACGCAGAACCTTACACAGCTTAGTGATTGGCGATAAAGAAATTTCTGTGGTTGGTGATATTCCGCCAGCAACCGCCAAACGTATTGCTCAATCAGTTACGTTTAATAAATTGGAACCAGCGCAATGATGACCGCGCTGGCGACCGTTAGCTCGGTTGAACAAAAAGGTAAGCAATATTTTGTTCAACTGAGCTGCGAGCAACAAACCAGTTGCAGCAGTTGTTCTTCTCAAAAAAGCTGCGGAACGGGTATTGTGACTAAGGCTGTTGGCAATAAATCTTTGTTTTGGCAGCTTAAAACCAAAAGCTTAGTCAAAGCAGGACAAATCGTAGAAATTGGCTTTCCAGAAAAAAGCCTACTTCAGTCGGCGGCGATCGTTTATCTCATCCCACTTTTCATGTTGATGATTGGTGCTGGTTTTGGACAACTCTTGTTGCAACCCTTACTTCAAGGGGGCGAGGGCATTGTTATCTTAAGTGCAGCACTGTTTACTGCTGGTGGGATTGCCTTAGCGAAGCGGTTAGCCAAACCCATGGAAGACAAATCCAAGCAAGAAGTCGTCTTGATTCGAATCCTTGGTGAGTCTCTCGTCTAATTTATGATGCTTCTTGCCCTTAAATTGGGTAGAATCTGCCAACTTGATTGAAATGCCGCCACCAATGCTGACTGTAGATTGGACGTGTCGCGGCTTTCTTATTATCCCTATTCAAAGAGTTTAGTCACACCAAGCCTATGAAGCACATTCGTAATTTTTCGATTATCGCCCACATCGACCACGGTAAGTCGACCCTTTCTGACCGCTTAATCCAAGTTTGTGGAGGATTAAGTGAACGTGAGATGGCAGCTCAAGTCCTCGATTCTATGGATATAGAACGCGAGCGTGGTATTACAATTAAAGCGCAGAGTGTGACTTTAGATTACAAAGCTAAAGATGGTGAAACTTACCAGCTTAACTTTATCGACACTCCTGGACACGTAGACTTCTCTTACGAAGTATCTCGTTCTCTAGCGGCTTGTGAAGGCGCACTACTTGTAGTGGATGCAGGCCAGGGTGTTGAAGCACAAACTCTAGCAAACTGTTACACAGCAATCGAAATGGAGCTGGAAGTAGTGCCAATCTTGAACAAGATTGACCTACCAGCTGCTGAACCAGAGCGTGTTGCTGAAGAGATCGAAGAGATCGTTGGCATCGATGCGATGGAAGCGACTCGCTGTTCTGCTAAAACAGGTTTAGGCGTAGATGATGTTCTAGAAAACATCGTAACGGCTATCCCACCACCGGAAGGTGATCCTGAAGCGCCTCTACAAGCGTTGATCATTGACTCTTGGTTCGATAACTACCTTGGCGTAGTTTCTTTGGTTCGTATTAAAAACGGTAAGCTGAAGAAGAACGACAAGATTCGAGTAATGTCGACAGACCAAGTTTGGGGTGTTGACCGTCTAGGTATCTTCACGCCTAAGCAAATCGACACGACAGAGCTAAATACTGGCGAAGTAGGTTGGGTTGTTTGTGGTATTAAAGACATCCTAGGTGCACCAGTTGGTGATACGTTGACGCTTGCAAAAGGCGGCAGCACTGAACGTCTGCCTGGTTTCCAAAAAGTGAAGCCTCAGGTATACGCAGGTCTATTCCCTGTATCATCTGATGACTACGAAAACTTCCGTGACGCGTTAGGCAAGCTAAGCCTGAACGATGCGTCATTGTTCTTTGAACCAGAAAGTTCAGCAGCACTTGGTTTTGGTTTCCGTTGTGGCTTCTTAGGCATGCTTCACATGGAGATCATCCAAGAGCGTCTAGAGCGTGAATACGACCTAGACCTAATCACGACTGCACCAACAGTAGTGTATGAAGTTGTAAAAACAGATAAAACGGTTCTTTACGTTGATAGCCCGGCTAAACTGCCAGCGGTTAATGACCTAGAAGAAATTCGTGAACCAATTGCACGCTGTAATATCCTGGTACCTTCGGATTACCTAGGTAACGTAATCACACTGTGTGTAGAGAAGCGTGGCGTACAAGTAGACATGGTTTACCACGGTAATCAAGTTGCTGTGACGTACGATCTTCCTATGGCTGAAGTAGTTCTCGACTTCTTCGACCGTCTGAAGTCAACGTCTCGCGGTTACGCATCATTGGATTACAACTTCCAACGTTACGAGCCATCAAACATGGTACGTGTAGACGTATTACTGAATGGCGAAACGGTTGATGCTCTAGCGATCATTACGCACAAAGATATTGCTCAGTCTCGTGGTCGTCTACTGGTAGAGAAGATGAAAGAATTCATCCCTCGTCAGATGTTCGATATCGCGATTCAAGCAGCGATTGGTAACCACATCATTGCTCGTTCTACAGTAAAACAACTGCGTAAGAACGTAATCGCAAAATGTTACGGTGGTGATATCAGTCGTAAGAAGAAACTTCTTAAGAAACAAAAAGAAGGTAAGAAGCGTATGAAGCAGATCGGTAACGTTGAACTGCCTCAAGAAGCTTTCCTTGCAATCCTTCACGTTGGAAAAGACTAGGTATCAATCGCATTAACTATCTGCTGAACATTACTGGTTAAAATCGTTTATTTCTTTGTTGCAAAGATTGCAATTAGGCCCACTAGTCACTGCACTTTGCGCCTCGAACTAAACGATTTTTCCTTCGTCATCTTCCCAGCATTTAGTCAGCATGATTGATACAAATTAGAAATATTAAGCAGAGTGAAAGAGTTATGCTCTTTCACTTTCGTTATTTTTAAAGAAATGAAATTTAAGGGATATCAATGGCTAATACATTTTCGCTTATCTTAGTGATCGTAACTCTAGTGACCGGCATTGTATGGGCGTTGGAAAAGTTTGTGTGGGCGAAGAAGCGCCAGCAAAAGCTTGCTGACGTTGAAGCACAATCGAATGGCCTAGACGCTGAAACCAGCGCAAAAGTTACGGCTCAGCCTTGGTGGGTTGAGAACAGTGTGTCCATTTTCCCGGTAATTGCATTTGTTTTGATCTTGCGTTCATTCATCTATGAACCGTTTCAAATCCCTTCTGGCTCGATGATGCCAACCCTTTTGGTTGGTGATTTCATCTTGGTAGAGAAGTACGCGTACGGTCTAAAAGACCCAGTATGGCGCACTCAATTGGTAGAAACAGGCAAGCCAGAACGCGGTGACTCAATCGTATTTAAGTACCCACCTCAGCCAAACATCGACTACATTAAGCGTGTTGTTGGTATGCCTGGTGACACGATTCGCTACAGCAGTCGTAAAGAGATCTGCATTCAGGCGAAGGGTACAAGTAGCTGTGAACCAGTGAAACTAAGTAATGTTGAAGAGAGCCAATTTATTCAAGATGGTGTGCCTCTGATTCAGCTGAACGAACAGCTTGGAGACGTAGAACACCAGATTTTAGTTAACCCATTGCGCCGCGATCGTGTGCAAGCATATCAGCCTCGCAATGGTGTTAACGAATGGGTCGTTCCAGAAGGCCAGTACTTTGTGATGGGTGATAACCGTGACAACAGTGCCGATAGCCGTTACTGGGGCTTTGTCCCTGAAGCAAACCTTGTTGGTAAGGCCGTTGCTATTTGGATCAGCTTCGAATTCGAACGCGGTTCAGACAGTGTACTTCCAACATGGATTCCTACTGGTGTGCGTTTTAATCGCATCGGTGGGATTCATTAATCGATCACATAACACATCGAGAGAGCATGAATTCTCCAATTGATAAACTAGAGAGAAAGATTGGCTATCAGTTTAATGATGCCGATCTTATCCACTTGGCGCTGACTCACCGCAGCGCCGCAGGTAAACATAACGAACGTCTTGAGTTTCTGGGCGATTCAATTTTAAGTTTTGTTATCGCTGATGATCTTTACCACCGTTTTCCTAAGGTAAACGAAGGTGATATGAGCCGCATGCGCGCAACATTAGTACGTGGTCATACATTGGCAGAACTAGGTCGTGAATTCGAACTAGGAGATTACTTAAAATTAGGTCCAGGTGAGTTGAAGAGTGGCGGTTTCCGTCGTGATTCTATTCTAGCGGATGCGGTTGAAGCGGTCATAGGCGCTGTCTATTTAGATAGTGATACCGAGACGGTTCGCGGCATTATTTTAAGCTGGTACCAATCTCGCCTAGATGCTATTCAGCCTGGAGTATCTCAAAAAGATCCGAAAACTCGCCTACAAGAGTTTTTGCAAGGTCGAAGAAATCCTCTACCTGTCTACACAGTGACTAATATTAAAGGTGAAGCACACAACCAAGAGTTTACGGTTGAGTGTGAAGTGGCAGGTGTGGATAAACCTGTTATCGGTAAAGGCACTAGCCGCCGCAAGGCAGAACAAGCGGCTGCTGAAACAGCATTAGAGCAACTAAGCAATGTCTGATAACAACCAAGATTTCGATATCGATGCATTCTTTTCATCTGATAGCAAAAAAACAGGCCTACCGGAAAACCAACACTGTGGCTTCATCGCTATTGTCGGTCGCCCAAATGTAGGTAAGTCGACGCTTCTGAACCATATTCTGGGTCAGAAGATTTCTATTACATCACGTAAACCACAGACGACACGTCACCGTATTATGGGCGTTGAAACTGAGGGTGATTACCAAGCGATCTTTGTTGATACTCCTGGACTTCATATTGAAGAAAAGCGTGCCATCAACCGCTTGATGAACCGTGCGGCGAACAGCTCATTGAGTGATGTAAACCTAGTATTCTTCCTTGTCGATGGTACTCACTGGACTGACGACGATGAGATGGTTCTGAACAAACTGAAGAAGACTGACTTCCCAGTTGTACTTTGCATCAACAAAGTAGATAACGTTCAAGACCGTACTAACGTGATGCAGCACATGATGGAAGTCTCTAAGAAGATGGACTTCATTGATGTAGTGCCAATCTCAGCGAAGCAAGGTAAAAATATTGATGTACTGCGTAAGCACGTACGTGAACATTTACCTAAAGCGACACACCACTTCCCTGAAGAATACGTGACTGATCGCTCGCAACGTTTTATGGCCTCTGAAATTATCCGTGAAAAGCTGATGCGCTTTACGGGTGACGAGCTACCTTACTCGGTAACGGTTGAAATCGAACGTTTCGATTACAACCCAGATAACGATGGCTTCCACATCAATGCACTGATTCTTGTTGAGCGTACAGGCCAGAAGAAAATGGTGATTGGTAAAGCGGGCGAGAAGATCAAAACAATTGGTCGTGAAGCGCGTATCGATATGGAAGAGCTATTCGGTCGTAAGGTTTACCTAGAGACTTGGGTTAAGGTTAAATCTGGCTGGGCTGATGATGAGCGTGCACTTCGCTCGTTAGGCTACATCGACGATCTATAATATATTGAACGTCACTTTCTGAGATTAAGAAAGTTGAACTGAAGATAAATCCAAGAGAGAGTGCGAACTCTCTCTTTTTGTATCTGTAATAAGGGTAAGTGATTGAGCGAAGGGTTACAGCGATGCTTTGTGTTGCACCGTCGACCATACAGTGAGTCGAGCCTGATCTTGGACGTCTTCAGCGAAGAGTTCGGTCGGGTGACGTTGATGTCTAAAGGCGCTCGCAGCAAGCGTTCCAATTTGAAAGGTGCATTACAACCTTTTACGCCGCTATTGCTTAAGTGGTCTGGTAATGGTTCGATGAAAACCTTACGCCAAGCTGAACCCATCAGCTTGGGGCTCCCTCTCGCCGGTATTAATCTGTATTCAGGCATGTACGTGAACGAGCTTATCGGTCGGGTATTGATGGCGGAAGTACCGATGCCTGCACTTTTTCACGACTATCTTCATGCTTTAACAGAGCTGGCGCATAATGATAATCCTGAGCCAGCACTGCGTCGCTTTGAGCTGGCTCTATTATCTGCTATGGGTTACGGCGTCGACTTTTTACACTGCGCGGGCACTGGCGAAGCGATTGATCCGAGCATGACTTATCGCTATCGAGAGCAGAAAGGTTTCATCGCTTCAGTACGTCGAGATAACCTGACTTTTATGGGCGATGAACTTATTGCAATCAGCGAACGTAGGTTTATCACTAAAGAGCAGTTAAAAGCGGCAAAACGCTTTACACGCATAGCCTTAAAGCCGTATCTTGGCGGCAAACCATTAAAAAGTAGAGAGCTATTTATGCCAACAATAGCCCTCTCCAGAGCACGGAGTATTGGAAAATGAGCTCAATCCTTTTAGGCGTTAATATCGACCATATTGCAACACTACGTAATGCACGTGGTACTAAATACCCAGATCCAGTACACGCAGCTGAAATCGCTGAACGTGCTGGTGCAGATGGCATTACTATTCACCTGCGTGAAGACCGTCGTCACATCGTTGATCGCGATGTGCGTATTCTGGCTGAAACACTTCAAACTCGCATGAACTTGGAGATGGCCGTAACGGACGAGATGGTTCAAATTGCACTCGATACTAATCCTGAGTTTGTTTGTCTGGTTCCTGAAAAACGTGAAGAGCTAACCACTGAAGGTGGCTTGGACGTAGTTGGTCAACTAGAGAAGATCAAAGCGGCGACACAAAAACTGTCTGCAGCAGGTATCAAGGTATCTCTGTTTATCGATGCTGACCGTGAGCAAATCGATGCTGCAAAAGCGTGTGGCGCACCGTTCATTGAACTGCACACGGGTCACTATGCTGATGCTAAGACAGAAGAAGATCAACAAGACGAGCTTAAGAAGATCGCAGCAGGCGCAAGCTATGCAGATGACTTAGGTATCACAGTCAATGCGGGTCATGGTCTGACTTACCACAACGTCGCACCGATTGCGGCTCTTCCTGAGATCTACGAGCTGAACATCGGTCACTCGATCATGGGACGCGCAGTGTTTGATGGTTTGAACAAAGCCGTTGCAGACATGAAAGCTGTGATGGAAACAGCACGCAACAACGCTTAATTTTCTAAACCGTAAGCGACGAATTAGTAGAATTAATAGATAGAAGTTTAGTAGTAGGGTAAGCATGGCTGTTGTTGGATTAGGTACAGATATCGCAGAAATTGAACGTGTTGAAAAGGCATTGTCACGAAGTGGTGACGCTTTTGCTCAGCGTATTTTGACCGATTCTGAGTTTGAAGTATTCCAGCAACTCAAGCAAAAAGGGCGTTACCTTGCAAAACGTTTTGCTGCTAAAGAAGCTGCATCTAAGGCGTTAGGTACGGGGATTGCGCTGGGTGTTACCTTCCACGACTTTGAGATTTCAAACGATGAGCATGGTAAGCCAGTATTGAGCTTACACAAGAAAGCGCGTGAAATCGCAGAGGCGAATGGCACAACATCGATTCATCTGACTATCTCGGATGAGCGTCACTACGCTGTGGCAACGGTGTTACTCGAATCGTAAACAGATTATCGCGACTTTATATCTAGTGCTCTTGACTCTAGACAGAAAAAAGCAGAGCTCATGAGCTCTGCTTTTTTATTGGCGGGTAAACCCTCTAAAGAATACTAGTGAGTAACAAGTACCCGCTAGGCCTTCGCCTGTTTCAAGTAGTGAATCGCGGTTGCTTGAACCTTATCTAATTCATCCTGAAGCTCGAAAAGCTCAGGTTCAATGTCTTCAACAGAAGTACCTGAACGCAGCTCTTTCTCTATTGTCGCACATACCGATTTTAGCCTTGGTACGCCGCTGTACGAGCTGCTGCCATGCATCTTGTGAATGATGTGTATCAGCTCTTCAACTGGATAGTCACTGTCTTCTATCGCTTTGTCTGCTGCCTCATACACCTCTGGAATAAAGTCGACGAGCATTTGCAGCATATCGCGTGCGAGGTCTTCTTTATTGGCGGCTTGTTTCATCGCAGCTTGCCAATCAATGATGATGTTTGTGTGCACGCTGGCTTCAATTTCTGACACCGGACCGTTGTCGACTTCAGCAGAGACCGCTGGGTGGTCTGGATCTATTTTTTCGATGAGCTCAACCTCAGAGGTCGAGCTCCAATGAATCAGAACCTGCTGTAACACATGCTCTTCAATAGGTTTGGTTAGGTAGTCATCCATGCCCGCTTCAAGCAGTCGATCTCGTTCGCCAATCATTGCATGTGCGGTCACGGCAATTACAGGTGTATTCGCATTGTTCGCCAGTTTTTTGATGTTCTGACAAGCGGTTACACCGTCCATCTGTGGCATTTGAATATCCATGAAGATGATATCAAATGGCGTCTCTGTCGCTTTGTCTATCGCCTGCTGACCACTGGTACAACTGATGACGGTTTCTACACGCTCTTTAAGCAGCGCGGTAATCAACTTAAGGTTGGCTGGGTTGTCGTCTACTGCCATCACAGTAAGCGGAAGCTTCTCTTCTGAGTGTGTTTCAATCGCTGGTGCAATCAAGGTGGGCGCCTGATTCGATACCAGAGTTTGCAGTAACTTCTTGCGAGAAAGAGGTTTAGTGATGCATTGAACATCGACCTCTTTCATTAGTTGCTCACCCAACGCTAGCTCGGTACTTGGTGTGCCAATAATCACGTTTTGGGCAATCTTCTTCGCACCGATCGCCCAACCACTCACGGTATCAAATTGATATTCTTGATTGGCGGCTAGGTTAAGCAAAACGTAGTCATACGAGGTGGTCTCGTCTGGCATTACCGAACGATACGTTACCACTAAGCCTTCTTGAGTTAGGATTTGCTGAGTAATCGATGCCGCTTGCATGTTTGGTTCGATCAGCAGCAGTTGTTTGTCTTGTAGACACTGAGTCTCAATCAGCTCTGTCATTGGCATATCAGTCGTTGATAGTCTCAACGTAAACCAGAAGGTTGACCCTTGATGTAGACGACTAGTTAGGCTGATCTCTCCGCCCATTTGGCTGACCAGTTTTTGGGTGATAACCAGACCTAAGCCTGTACCACCATAACGACGAGAGATACTTGCATCGGCTTGGCTGAAGGCCTGGAATAGCTGAGCTTGTTGACGCTCCGAAATACCAATACCCGTATCGCGAACCATGAATTGCAGCTCAATGTTGTCTTCGCTTTGTGAGCGAAGCTCAACGCTGATATCAATGTTGCCGCGCTCGGTAAATTTGATTGAGTTGCCGACTAGGTTGGTCAGGATCTGTTGAATACGCAGTGGATCGCCCACCACGCCTGGCGGTACTTTAGGATCGATCTTCAGTGTCAGCTCAAGGCCTTTCTCGTGAGCGTTGGTTGCTTGAAGGTTTACTACTTCTTCAAGGCTAGCTTGGAATTCAAATGGGATGTTTTCTAGAGCCAGTTTACCGGCTTCAAGTTTCGAAAAGTCCAAGATATCGTTGATGATGCTAAGCAGGTTATTTGCCGATCGTTCAATGGTTTGTAGGTAATCGGTTTGGCTGTTCGATAGGTGAGTCTTAAGCATTTGACGAGTGAAGCCAATCACACCATTCAGAGGTGTTCTTAGTTCGTGAGACATATTCGCCAGGAATTCAGACTTAACACGAGCTGCTTCTTGAGCTCGTTTCTTCGCTATGTCTAACTCAACGTTTTGAATCTCTAATTGCTCAAGGGTTTCTCGCAAGTCTGATGTGGCTTGGTCGATACTGTGCTGCATCTCGACGTGATACTCTGACAACGATACCGCCATCGCGTTGATGCCGTTTTTCAGTGAGTCTAGCTCACCATGCATTTTGCCTTCGATACGTACATCTAGGTGGCCTCGACGAATTCGGTCGACCATGTTCTTCATGTGTGTGATCGGCTGGGTTACGTCATGCATCAAGCGGAAAGCAAAGACACCAGACAACCCAAGCCCGAGAATCAGAACTAAGAAGGCAGAGAACACTTCTTGATATTGCTGCAATCGAAGAGAAGATAGGTCTAATTCAATCGCAATATAACCGATCGCTTGGTTGGCTTGAGACTGACCGTTGGCTGAATTGATGTATTGGCCTTCGGCTATGATCGGCGTCCGCAGAATCAGCGTGTTATCGAGCAGGTTCGATGAGCTTAAATGCGGGATCGGTTTATCTTTCGGATAGGTTAGGCTTTCAAAATCAGGGTGGAAGTTTGAGGTTACAAACAACTCATGACGTTCATCAAACACCGCGATACTGCGCACCAGCTTAGAATTCTTTCGATGCGCATAGCTAATAAGCTGACGAACAGACTCTCGACTTTCGAGCTTCATGCCTGATTCACTCGCAATCGCAAGTGGCTCAATGATGCTAGTACCAGTGTTAACCACTTGCCCCTCAAGGTCTTGATAGCGGTTAAATGAGAAAAATGCACTCAATAGCAACCCAATAATCAGGGTTGGAGCTAGAGTTAAGGTAATTACACGGGCTCTTAAGCCATATCTGGTCATGTTCTTTAATTACATCGAGGTCTGGATATGGGAAAATAACGCACACAATGGCGGTTAAGTGAACGGTAAGCTTAATCAAAGCCGTGACGTTCGACAATGATTCCAAGACATAATAGTGAGTCCTGGATACCAATTACTTATTAAAAGATACATTAGGCACAAGCAATGGCACGTTTTTTCCAACCAAAAAAGAAAACTCAACTCGAGACCAAGCATCAATCGGTTTTGGTTGAACGAATGGATCACAATGGCGCTGGCATCGCTTATCAGAAGAATAAACCGGTTTTCATTGATGGCGCATTGCCAGGTGAGCAGGTGGTCATTCAACTTACTGAGAGCAAAAGTAAGTTTTCGCGAGCAAAGCTCATCAAATTGTTGAAGCCGAGCGAGCAGCGTTTAAAGCCATTTTGTAAGCACTTTAATCAGTGTGGTGGTTGTCACCTTCAGCATCTCGGTTATTCTTCTCAGGTTGAGCATAAATCGCAATCTCTTACGCACCTGATGAGCCAATACCAAACGGCTAATACTGAAGTTGCACAACCTATTATTGGTGATGAAACCGGTTATCGACGTCGCGCACGTATCAGCCTATTTGTTGATAAGAAGACACAGCAGCTTCAATTCGGTTTCCGTAAGAAGCAGAGTAAGCAGATTGAAAACATCACCGACTGTGCCGTGCTTGATCCTCGCCTTAATGTATTGCTTCCAAAACTGAAAAATTTACTCAACACTTTCAACAGCCTTACGTCTTTAGGACACGTTGAATTGGTATTGGGCGATACTGGTCCTGTTATGGTGCTACGTCACCTTAAGCCTTTGGTTGAAAAAGATGAACAAGCGCTGATAGCGTTAGCAAAAGAAGAAGGCGCGACGCTGTACTCAATGCCTGAAAGCGATAAGTTGGTTCGTTTAGTTGGTGATGCACCAGCCTATAGCGAAACTGGCGTGACGTTACCGTTTGAGCCAAACCACTTTATCCAAGTAAACCAGAAGGTTAACCAGCAGATGGTGGCTCAAGCGATTGAATGGTTAGAACCTAAAGCGGATGAGCGAGTGCTAGATCTGTTTTGTGGCTTAGGTAACTTCAGTCTACCTATCGCTCAACAATCGGCGTTTGTGGTTGGTGTAGAAGGCGTTGATGAAATGGTTCAGCAAGCCACATCTAACGCAGCGTTAAACCAGTTAGGCAATACCGAGTTTTACCAAGCTAACCTTGAAGAAGACTTATCTTCACAGCCTTGGGCAAAAGATAAATTCGAGAAAGTATTGCTTGACCCAGCACGTGCGGGAGCGAGTGGGATCGTTGATCAAATTTCAGCGTTGGGAGCGAAGCGTGTGGTTTATGTTTCGTGTAATCCTGCTACTCTAGCTAGAGATTCAGAGAGCTTAGAAAAGCAAGGCTATCAATTAGCCAAAATTGGTATGTTGGATATGTTCCCACACACCAGCCATTTAGAATCGATGGCTCTCTTTATCAAGGCTTAAAGGCCCGTAAATAAGGCTTAAAAATGAATGACAAAGGCGCAGGGACACCTGCGCTGATATCAATATGGTCGAACTAACTTGGAACCAGTTAGTCATATTGAATTGGGTATAAAACATAATAACTAGGAAGGCATGATGGTTGCGGTACGAAGCGCACATTTAAACCCAAGCGAACAGTTTGAGCTAGAAAGTTGGATAGCGTCACTGAATCAAGACGCAAAAACCTCGAATAAACTGATCAAGGTTTATCGTCACTGTGAAGAGCTATTAAAAGATCACGAGCAAGCATCGCTCTTGCTTTGGCGTGGCCGCGAGATGATCGAAATCTTGGTTACGCTGTCCATGGACCGTGCCACTTTAATTGCCGCGCAACTTTTCCCCGTCGTCTCAAGCGGCGTTTTTGAGCGCGAAGCGTTTGAAGAAAGCTACGGTAAAGAAACCGTAAAGTTGATTGATGGCGTTGAAGAAATGGCGGCTTTAGGCCAGTTAAACGTGACTCTTGAAGGCAGTGCTGCCTCGGGGCAAGTTGATAATGTTCGCCGCATGCTACTGGCGATGGTCGACGACTTCCGCTGCGTAGTCATCAAACTCGCTGAACGAATCTGTAACCTTATCGAGGTAAAAAAAGCGCCTGATGCTGTGCGTCGCGCGGCAGCAAAAGAGTGTTCTAACATCTACGCTCCGCTCGCTAACCGTTTAGGTATTGGTCAGCTTAAGTGGGAAATCGAAGATTACGCATTCCGCTACCAGCAGCCAGACACCTACAAGCAGATAGCTAAACAGCTGTCTGAGCGTCGTATCGTACGTGAACAATACATCACCGATTTCGTTGACGACTTAACGGCTGAAATGAATCGTTCAAGCATCAATGCGGAAGTGAGCGGTCGACCAAAACACATCTACAGTATCTGGCGTAAGATGCAGAAGAAAGGCTTGGACTTCGATGAGCTTTTTGACGTGCGAGCGGTACGTATCATCGCAGATCAGCTTCAAGACTGTTATGCCGGTCTAGGTGTGGTTCATACCAAATACAAACATCTACCAAGTGAATTTGATGACTATGTGGCGAACCCTAAGCCAAATGGTTACCAATCGATTCACACGGTGGTTCTGGGCCCAGAAGGCAAGACCATTGAGATTCAGATCCGTACCAAGCAAATGCACGAAGACTCAGAGTTGGGTGTGGCTGCGCATTGGAAGTACAAAGAAGGCGCTTCGAGTGGACGCAGTGGTTACGACGAGAAAATCACTTGGTTGCGTAAACTTATCGATTGGCAAGAAGAGATGTCGGATTCTGGCGAGATGCTGGATGAAGTTCGTAGCCAAGTATTCGATGATCGCGTATATGCCTTTACACCGCGTGGTGATGTGGTCGATTTACCTATGGGTGCAACCCCGTTGGATTTCGCTTACCACATCCACTCGATGGTTGGACACCGCTGTATCGGTGCCAAAGTAGCAGGCCGTATCGTCCCATTCACTCATAAATTATCGATGGGTGATCAGGTTGAAATTATCACTCAGAAAGAGCCGAACCCATCTCGTGATTGGCTGAACCCAACCACAGGCTTCGTTCACTCTGGACGTGCTCGTGCGAAAATCAACGCTTGGTTCCGCGCGCAAAGTCGTGAGAAGAACCTAGAAGCGGGTCGTGACATTCTTGAGGTTGAATTAGCGAAGGTTGGTGCAACTCTAAAAGATGCCGACCAATACGCGCTAAGACGCTTTAACGTAAACACGCCAGATGAGCTTTATGCTGGTATCGGCAGTGGCGACTTGCGCATTAACCAAGTGGTTAATCACATCAATGCGTTGGTCAACAAGCCTACGGCGGAAGAAGAAGACAAGAAAGCGCTAGAGAAACTGCTTGAGTCGGAAAACAAGCCAGCACAACAGAGTCGTCCAAAGAAAGACGCGGTAGTGGTTGAGGGCGTTGATAACTTAATGACGCACCTAGCTCGTTGCTGTCAGCCAATCCCTGGTGATGTGATTAAAGGTTACATCACTCAAGGTCGTGGTATCTCAGTTCACCGTGCTGACTGTGAACAGTTGAGTGAGCTAAGCCTGCACGCACCAGAGCGTATTATTGATACAGTCTGGGGCAATGGCTTCGTCGGTTCTTACATCCTAACGCTGCGTGTTGAAGCACTGGAGCGTAATGGCTTGCTGAAAGACATCACCTCACTGTTCTCGAACGAGAAGATCAGCGTGACGACAATGAAGAGCCGCATCGACTATAAACGTCAGCTATCGGTAATGGATTTCGATTTGGAAGTGACCAATATTGAGATTCTGAGTCGAGTGACTAGTCGAGTAGAGCAAATCAAAGATGTCATGTCGGTTAAACGCCTAGGCTAACTTTCACGTTGCATTAGTCACTTTTACTGCGTTAACTGCGCTTTCTTGTTCCATCACATAGGCGAGCTATGCTCAGGAATCGCGAAAGCTTGTTGCCTTGTTAAAGTAACAACTGCTTAGTGAAAGATGCGGAATTTAGAGAATTAGACAGTATCAACAAAGGTGAGTGGTTTTGGCTGCTCACCTTTTTTAGTTTTAGAAGACGTTATAAATTTAAAAATCAAAGACAGTGAATAGGAAGAAAACGATGAACCACCCGATTGAACAACTTGAACAGATTATGGCTAAGCTGCGCGATCCTGAAGGTGGTTGTCCTTGGGATTTGAAACAAAATTTTGAAACAATTGTGCCGCATACTATCGAAGAAACTTATGAGGTGGTGGACGCGATTCACAACAAAGATTGGCCGAACCTACAAGAAGAGCTAGGTGACCTGCTGTTTCAGGTGATTTTCTACAGTCAGCTCGCGAAAGAGCAGGGGCTGTTTGAGTTTTCTGATGTGGTTGATGGCATCAATGAGAAGCTAACGCGCCGTCATCCTCATGTATTTTCTGATACCGAGTTTGCCAATGATGAAGAAATTAATGCCAACTGGGAAGCTGAAAAAGCCAAAGAAAAAGCACAGGCAGGCAAAACTCAAGAAAGTATTCTAGACTCAATACCAAACTCTCTACCTGCGCTTTCTCGTGCTACAAAGATTCAAAAACAGGTAGCGAAATATGGCTTCGATTGGGACTCTATTGGCCCAGTGGCTAATAAGGTTTTAGAGGAAGTCGATGAGGTGCTAGAAGAAGCGCTTCAAGTGACGCCAAATGAAGATTTGGTTGAAGAAGAGTTGGGTGATTTGCTGTTTGCGACGGTCAATTTGGTGCGACATTTGGGTAAAAATCCAGAGTCGGCTTTAAATAAAGCCAATCTGAAGTTCTCACGTCGCTTTAAAGGGGTGGAACAAAAAGTTCGTCAGCAAGATAAAATTTTGACCGATTTTTCACTACAACAGCTTGATTCCATGTGGGATGAAGTCAAAGTGGCGGAGAAAAGATAACCAAAGCTTTTATCATGAATTGATTTGAAGCAAAAAATAAAAAATAGCAGTGTGATAGATTTCACGTTGTGGCGATAAGGGGCTTCTGGTATATTTTCATCCCGTCCAGAAGTAGTCCATTTCCCTCATTCAACCAATTTCAGGTTAAACATGACGACAAATTACATTTTTGTTACTGGCGGGGTTGTATCCTCTCTAGGTAAAGGTATTGCTGCAGCATCTCTTGCGGCTATTTTAGAAGCTCGTGGTCTTAAAGTGACTATGATGAAGCTTGACCCTTACATCAACGTTGATCCAGGCACTATGAGCCCGACTCAGCACGGTGAAGTGTTCGTTACGGAAGATGGCGCTGAAACTGACCTTGACCTTGGTCACTATGAGCGATTCATTCGCACCAAGATGACTAAGCGTAACAACTTCACTGCAGGTCGTGTTTACTCAGACGTACTCGCTAAAGAGCGTCGCGGTGATTACCTAGGTGCAACTATTCAGGTTATCCCACACATCACTAACTCTATCAAAGAGCGTGTAATTTCTGGCGCAGCTGGCCACGATATCGCGATCGTTGAAGTTGGTGGTACGGTTGGTGATATCGAATCTCTACCATTCATGGAAGCGATTCGTCAGCTAGCAGTAGAACTAGGCCGTGAACGCGCAATGTTCATGCACCTTACTCTAGTGCCATACCTAGCAGCTGCGGGCGAAGTGAAAACTAAGCCGACGCAACACTCTGTAAAAGAGTTGCTGTCTATTGGTATTCAGCCAGACATCCTAGTTTGTCGTTCAGACCGCAACATTCCTTCGAACGAGCGTAAGAAAATTGCTCTGTTCTGTAATGTGCAAGAAAATGCAGTTATTTCTATGCGCGATGTTGACTCTATCTACAAGATCCCTCAGCTTATTAAAGCTCAAGGCACTGATGAACTTGTATGTAAGCGTTTCGGCATCACAGCTCCAGAAGCAGATCTGTCTGAATGGGAACAAGTAATTTACGAAGAAGCTAACCCAACGGGTGAAGTGACGATTGGTATGGTTGGTAAGTACATTGAACTACCAGATGCATACAAATCAGTAAATGAAGCGCTAAAACACGCAGGCTTGAAAAACCGCCTAAGCGTTAATATTAAATACGTAGATTCACAAGACGTTGAGTCTCGTGGCGTAGAAGTTTTAGAAGGCCTAGATGCAATCCTAGTTCCTGGTGGCTTTGGTGACCGTGGTGTTGAAGGTAAGATTCTTGCTGCTCAATACGCTCGTGAAAACAAAGTACCGTACTTAGGTATCTGTCTAGGTATGCAAGTAGCGCTTATCGAGTACGCTCGTAACGTTGCGAAAATGGAAGGGGCACACTCTTCTGAATTCTGTACTGAAACTAAGTACCCAGTAGTTGGTCTTATCACTGAGTGGACTGATGGCGAAGGTAAAGTTGAAGAGCGTACAGAATCATCTGACCTAGGCGGCACAATGCGTCTTGGTTCACAGCTTTGTCACCTAGCGAAAGGGACTAAAGCTTACGAATTATACGGTAGCGCGACGATCCATGAACGTCACCGTCACCGTTACGAAGTGAACAACAATCTTCGTCCACAAATCGAAAAAGCGGGCCTAAAAGTATCGGGTCTATCTGCGGACAAGAAACTGGTTGAAGTTATTGAGAACCCGAACCACCCATGGTTTGTTGCTGCTCAATTCCACCCAGAGTTCACTTCAACACCTCGCGATGGTCACCCATTGTTTGCAGGTTTCGTTAAAGCGGCTGGTGAGTTCCAGCGCGGCGAGTTAGAAAAGTAAAAAGGAATACAGGTAGCTGCGTAAGTTGTGCTGCTACCTTTAAATTTGACATTTATATATTCAACGAGAAGGAAACATTCAATGTCTAAGATCGTTAAAGTTCTAGGTCGTGAAATCATCGATTCACGTGGTAACCCAACTGTAGAAGCTGAAGTACACCTAGAAGGCGGTTTCGTAGGTATGGCTGCTGCTCCATCTGGCGCATCTACTGGTTCTCGCGAAGCTCTTGAGCTACGTGACGGCGACAAATCACGTTTCCTAGGTAAAGGTGTTCTTAAAGCTATTGAAGCTGTAAACGGCCCAATCGCTGAAGCTCTAGTTGGTACTGACGCTAAAGCACAAGCTGACGTTGACCAAATCATGCTTGACCTAGACGGTACTGATAACAAGTCTAAGTTCGGCGCGAACGCTATCCTAGCTGTATCTCTAGCTAACGCAAAAGCTGCTGCTGCTGCGAAAGGCATGCCTCTATACGAGCACATCGCTGAGCTAAACGGTACTGCTGGTCAGTTCTCTATGCCTCTACCAATGATGAACATCATCAACGGTGGTGAGCACGCAGATAACAACGTTGACATCCAAGAGTTCATGATCCAACCAGTTGGCGCTAAAACTCTTAAAGAAGGTCTACGTATCGGCGCTGAAGTATTCCACAACCTAGCTAAAGTTCTTAAGTCTAAAGGCTACAGCACTGCAGTTGGTGATGAAGGTGGTTTCGCTCCTAACCTTAAGTCTAACGCTGAAGCTCTAGAAGTTATCGCAGAAGCTGTTGCAGCTGCTGGTTACGAACTAGGTAAAGACGTTACTCTTGCTATGGACTGTGCTGCATCTGAGTTCTTCGACAAAGAAGCTGGCATCTACAACATGAAGGGCGAAGGTAAAACTTTCACTTCTGAAGAGTTCAACCACTACCTAGCTGAGCTAGCGAACAACTTCCCAATCGTTTCTATCGAAGACGGTCTTGACGAGTCAGATTGGGATGGCTTCAAGCACCAAACTGAACTTCTAGGCGACAAGCTTCAAATTGTTGGTGACGATCTGTTCGTTACAAACACTAAGATTCTTGCTGAAGGTATCGAGAAAGGCGTAGCTAACTCTATCCTTATCAAGTTCAACCAAATCGGTTCTTTAACAGAGACTCTAGCTGCTATCAAGATGGCTAAAGACGCTGGCTACACTGCAGTAATCTCTCACCGTTCTGGCGAAACTGAAGATGCAACTATCGCTGATCTAGCGGTAGGTACAGCTGCAGGTCAAATCAAAACTGGTTCTATGAGCCGTTCTGACCGTGTTGCTAAGTACAACCAACTTATCCGTATCGAAGAAGCTCTAGGTTCTAAAGCTCCTTACAACGGTCTTAAAGAAGTTAAAGGTCAATAATTCGTCCTATTTGGCACTGTAGCTGCGTTAACTGCAGAAGATTCACTAAGTCACATAGGAAACTATGCTCCATAGCTGAACCTTCTTTGTTGCCTTGCTACAGCACCAACTAGTTAGAATTATGCACTAATGCTTTTGAATGCCTCGCTTATGCGGGGCATTTTTTTGCCTGCAAAAAGGTGAAGAAAAGAAGCTCTAGGTTATATAGCTTTCTTTTTGATACCGAAAGTTCGTCATATATGGACCCACCCAGTTTGCAAGTAATTTTACATATATGGACCCACCCAGTTTGCAAGTAATTTTACACGTTTGGTAATAGAGTCA
>NZ_JBGONY010000026.1:0-63938 GCF_041439375.1 Vibrio crassostreae
TTTGAAAAGCGAAATGTCGCTTAGCTAAGTGTCCAGTCTGACTGGAGCAGATCAACAGAAGTTACTTTGCCCGTTATTTCACGGTAAAGAGAAGGTATCTAACAGTGTTGAAGTTCATGGTGTAGAGATAAATCAAACCGGCTATAGTGATTTTTATAAGCTTTGGATATCTTCAAGCGAGGGGTAATTAATCCACCTTTGAGTTTATGTCTTTCCCCCCTAATTTCTCGCTCATAATGAAAACATGCATGAATTGCCTATCACCCTTTCATGTTTCTTTTGAACACCAATCGTTACTATGACTCAGCATGACTATCAAAGTCATTCTCGGTCATCCCCCAATGACACCCCTACTCATAAATCTATTTCATTAGGATCTAATCGAATGAAACTTAAGCTTATTTCTATCGCACTTATCGCTGGTGGCCTCACGGCTTGTGGCGGAGGAGGCGGTGGTAGCAGCAGTAACAATACGCCAGCACCTCAAACGAAAACCTTACAAGGTGTGGCTATCGATGGTTATATCTCAGGGGCGACTGCGTTTTTAGACATCAACTATAACGGTGTGTTAGATGAAGGTGAGCCTAGTAGTATCACTGACGATGAAGGGAGCTATGAACTATCTTTAACGGGCTCTAATTCAGACTGTATGGATTATGCCCCAATCGTAGTAAATGTGCCTGTCGGCGCCATTGATGCGGATAACCCCAACACGCCGATTACTGAACCTTATCAGCTAGTATTTCCGCCTGTCATGACGGTAAGTTCCGATCAAGAAATTAAGTCTACAACACCACTGACAACCGTTCTATGGAATGAAATTCAAGCCGACTTGTATAAAGGTGGCTTAAACAGTTGCTCTGCCTTAAAGCAAGCCGTGAACACCCAAAATAGCGTTATCCAAAATGTGAAAGAGCATGACTTCCGAATTGCGAACCGATACAACATCGCAGTGGAAGATTTGTATGGTGATTTCGTTAAGAATCAAAATACCGAGCTCTATGAGTTAGCGCAGAAAATGATGCCAGCTATTAAAAAGTCGTATCAAGAGACGAAAGATATTCAAAAAGAGAACCCAAAAGCTCAGCAAGCTTATGTTGATTATTACTGGGAGCATTGGGATTACACTAAGAAGAACGAAATTAATAAGTGGTATAAAGTTAAAACAGTGATGACTGCTGACAAGCTGATTGTTATTGAACATGAAGTGTCCGCTGATTTGCAGACCGAACTGGCGTTAAATAAGCATATTGAGCGTAATAGCCAAAAGAAAAATGGTTTGGAATATGACAAAGAAGCTTGGTTCTCATTGGATAGTGATGGAACGGAATATTCATGTTCGGTGCAAGAGACGATCAAGCAACAGGTTTTGCCTAACTCACTCGCGACCTTTGGTGTGTTGAACCGTGGTTGGTCTAAACAACCTGATTGGGACAGTTGTTCACGTCAAAATGTCGGTGCTGGATTCATGCAAACCTTGTCGGCAGATCTTGTCGGTGACTACAAAGATCAGTTTGCCCAAGTACAAGCGAAATTTAATTTTGAGAATAACGCACCACATCCAGAGTGGGTTAATCTAGGCGATTCATTGGATAGTGTGTCGCGCAGCGACTTTGATACGCTCAACTACCTATCGGTAGATTTTAATGACAACAGTTCCTATGGATCTGACAGCTGGAACAGACATAAGTATGCGTACATTGAAAATACGCCGTTTGATTATACTCAAACGATAACGTCTAGATATTCTCAAGGTAACTGGACTAAAGGTTATTACTACCAAAATGGCACAAGTCGATTTGAGTGTTCAGATGATGGTGTGAACTGGTCAAAAGAGACTTGTAAGTAACGCTGACGAAGTTGTGACTTAATAACTCTAGATACCTTTATGCAATAAAAAATCCAGTGTCTATAAGACACTGGATTTTAGTTTTGCTGACCGTTATATGGCTTCGTTTTATTGAAAGCGCTTAAGCTATCTCTATTTTCTCAGCTTGGTTCTGCTCTACCATTGATAGCGCTAGCGCTTCTGCAGCCTTAATACCATCGATACCAGCAGACAGGATACCGCCTGCGTAGCCTGCACCTTCACCTGCAGGGAAGAAGCCCTTAAGGTTGATGCTTTGGAAGTCTTTGCCACGTTTGATACATACAGGAGAAGACGTGCGAGTTTCAACACCGGTTAGTAGGCCGTCTGGCGTAGAGAAACCTTTGATCTTCTTCTCGAACGCAGGGATTGCTTCACGAATCGCTTCGATAGCAAAATCAGGCAGCGCTTTTGAAATATCAGTCAGGTGGATACCCGGTGTGAACGACGGTTGTACTTCACCGATTGCACTTGGATCGCGACCTTTCAAGAAGTCACCGATTTTCTGAGCAGGGGCATCGTAGTTTTCGCCACCAAGAACGTAAGCTCCGCTTTCTAGTTCACGTTGTAAACGGATACCAGCCAAAGCATCACCTGGGTAATCGCGTTCTGGGTCGATACCAACAACGATTGCGCTGTTTGCGTTACGTTCTGCACGAGAGTATTGGCTCATGCCGTTAGTTACTACGCGGCCTTCTTCAGACGTTGCAGCTACTACAGTACCACCTGGGCACATACAGAAGCTGTATACAGTGCGGCCATTCTTACAGTGGTGAACTAATTTGTAGTCCGCAGCACCTAGGATTGGGTTGCCTGCGTTCTTACCGAAACGAGCTTCATCGATCATCGATTGCTTGTGTTCGATGCGGAAACCAACAGAGAAAGGCTTCGCTTCCATGTAAACGCCACGATCGTACAGCATTTCAAACGTATCTCGTGCACTGTGACCAACAGCCAGTACAACGTGGCGAGATTTGATCTCTTCGCCGTTAGAAAGCGTTAAGCCAGTGATTTGGCCATCTTCCATATGAAGGTCATCTACGCGAGTGCTGAAGCGAATTTCGCCACCTAACTCGATGATAGATGCACGCATTTTCTCGATCATGGTAACCAGTTTGAAGGTACCGATGTGCGGCTTACTTACGTATAGGATCTCTTCTGGTGCACCAGCTGCAACGAACTCTTCGATTACTTTACGGCCGTAGTGTTTTGGATCTTTCACTTGGCTGTAAAGCTTACCGTCAGAGAAGGTACCTGCGCCGCCTTCACCAAACTGAACGTTTGATTCTGTGTTCAGTGTGCGCTTACGCCAGAAACCAAAGGTATCTTTAGTACGTTCACGAACTTCTTTACCACGCTCAACGATGATTGGGTTGAAGCCCATTTGAGCAAGCACTAGGCCAGCGAACAAACCACAAGGGCCAAAGCCGATAACCACAGGGCGTTCAGTTTGGTTTTCAACGGCTTTAGCAACAAACTTGTACTCCATATCAGGAGTTACTTTTACGTGCGGGTCGCTGATGAATTGTTCCAACAACTCAACTTCGTTTTCAACGAGAACATCCAGCGTGTAGATAAGTAAGATCTTTGATTTCTTACGAGCATCGTAGCCACGTTTAAAGATATTAAAAGAGAGTACCTGATCAGAGTTAATACCAAGTTTCGCTTCAATAGCGTCTTGAATAGCAGACTCTTCATGGTCTAGTGGGAGTTTAATTTCGGTTAAACGTATCATTTCGATGTCTCGTTTTTATAGGTGTCTTAGCTAGTTCGTTTCTTTATACAGAGTTTGATGAAAACGCTGATGTTGAAAGAAGCGATAAGCTCACAATGGCGCGCATTTTACGAGAAATTGATTTATCTGTCATACTAATTTGGAAACATGGAGCAAATAGACACGATATTAGAGCCGTATGATGTTGAATTTTGCTTTGGGATGAGTATTATCCCCATTCTTCAATTTTGACTAACTTATAGAGCAGAGCATCATGGCATTTGTCGTAGGCGATAATTGTATTCAATGTAAATACACAGACTGTGTGGCAGTGTGCCCCGCAGATGCGTTCCATGAAGGCCCAAATTTCATGGTAATCAACCCAATCGAATGTATTGATTGTGGTTTATGTGTACCTGAATGTGATGCTCAAGCGATCTTCCAAGAAGATGAGCTACCAGAAGATCAAAAAATCTTTATCGAAGTGAACGCAGAGCTTGCCGAAATCTGGCCGGTACAAACGGAAGTAAAAGCACCAATGGATGACGCTGAGAAGTGGAATGGTGTCGCTGATAAGTTGGCAATGCTAGAAAAGTAATTGTTGAAAAGAACTCAAATAAAAAGGCGTACTGATTTAATCAATACGCCTTTTTTAATATCTGAACACTGTCGATTGGCTAGTTAGCCTAGAGGTCTAGCTATGCTGACGACGCATGTTATCGAGGATGATACCTGTCGCCATCGCTACATTTAGTGACTCTGCGCCACCGAATGCTGGAATCGTAATCTTATCAGTCACGAATTTAGCGGCGTGTTCACGAATACCGTGAGACTCGCTGCCCATCAGCAAAATGCCATTTGCAGTGAAGTCAGTCTTATGAACACTTTCGCCTTCCAAAAATGCACCGTAAACCGGTAGATTCGCTTGCTCTAAGTAAGCTGGTAAGTCAGTTTGACTTACGTGTACTCGGCCAAAGCTGCCCATAGTCGCGCTGATAGTTTTAGGGTTGTATGGGTCTGCGCAGTCGCTGCTCGCAACGATATGCTTGATGCCATACCAGTCTGCTACGCGAATAATCGTACCTAGGTTGCCAGGGTCTGAAACGCCATCAAGTGCAATCATCAGTCCTGTCGCTTCTGGTAGTTCAAACGTTGGGATCTCAACAACCGCAATCGCTGCATTGTTACTTACCAAAGTGCTCGCTTTGGTTAGGTCATCCAGTGAGGCTTCAACACAATCAAACTCAATCAGTGATGCGTGATTTTCAGATAAGAAATCAGCGGTAGCAAAGACGTTCTTCACGACTAAGTCACTATTGAACAGCTCAAGAACGTTCTTTTCACCTTGAACTAGAAATAGGCCGTGGGCTTTACGTTGTTTCTTTTGGCCCAAAGCACGAAGGAGTTTTAATTGGTTTTTTGAAATCATGTTTTTATCCTAGATATAAGCTCGCGCATTATAGAGCAAAGGTTGGGTAACCAAAAGCGTGATGACTCAATGCGATCCACATAAAAAGCAAAAGCAACTCACTTAAAAAAAGAAAAACGCACTAAATAGCGCGCTCTTATGGGGATTTACTTACCTAAGTCTCGCTGAACTGACAGCTTAATACGGAGCAGGATAGCGCTTAAAGATGGTATTGATATCGGTAAGGATCTCTTTTGATAACGGTTTACTGAAAGCGGCAACGTTCTCTTTTAGCTGCTCCATAGTGGTTGCACCAATGATGGTGGACGTCACCCCATCAACTTGATTACACCAAGCCAATGCCAGTTGGCTCGGAGTAAATCCATGAGCATTCGCCACTTCAACATAGCCTTTCACCGCTTCATTGGCAGACTCGGTGTCGCGGAAAATGCCTTTACGTTGCATGTAAGTCCAACGGCTGCCTTCCGGTCTTGCGCCATCGATGTACTTTCCACTCAACATGCCTGCAGCCAAAGGCGACCATGGTAGGTAAGCGACATCTTCATGCACACAATTTTCAATCAGATATGGCCAGTCTTTTGCGTGCAGCAAGCTAAATTCATTCTGAATCGAAACCATACGTGGCAAATCGTGTTTTTCGCTCAGCTTGAGGTAAGTGTTAATGCCCCAAGTGGAATCATCTGAAAGCCCAACATGGCGGATTTTACCCGCCTTAATGCAGCTTGCCAGTGCTTGTAGAATTTCCAGCATCTCAGCTTCATGTTGTTTTCGGTCAATATCACTGAATCGAATGTGATTTGGGAAATGTTTACCAAAGTGTGGTGTTGTGCGATTTGGCCAATGAAGTTGGTAAAGGTCGATATAGTCTGTTTGTAGGCGTTTTAATGATGCATCAACTGCTGCGATCACCGCTTCACCGGTTATAGGGCCTCCATCTCGAACCCAAGGTAGCCCTGGTCCCGCAATTTTGCTCGCAATGAGCAACTCTTGGCGACGCTGTGGATTACGTGATAACCAGTTACCAATGATCGCTTCTGTTTTGCCGTAGGTATCTGGAGAAGGTGGAACCGCGTACATTTCTGCTGTATCGATAAAGTTAATACCTTGGCTTAATGCGTATTCGATCTGTTGGTCGGCTTGCTGTTGCGTATTTTGCAGCCCCCAAGTCATGCTACCAAGACAGATACGGGAAACGGGAATTTGACTACTTCCTAGTTTTGAATATTCCATTGAATTCGGGATTCCTGTGGTTAGGTTCTCTGGTACTCGCATTATAGTTTTGAAAAGAGGGCGAGTGAGGAATGAAAACGAATATGAATTATTAGCACAAAATGACACGACAAGGTATGGCTTGGGGAAGTTTAATGAGTCATTTCTCAGCGTGTGAACTGAGATGGCGATGTAATCGAGTAGCTATAGATACAGGTATAGGCGAAGGTCGGAAAGTAAAAGAGTGCTGATAGGCTGACGCCTGAATAGGGCAAATTGGAAATAGAGAAAGGTCTAAAGACAAAGAGCTCGACATCATAGAGAAGTAGAGCTCTTTATTAGGGGTTCTATAAATACGTTCTGAGTATTATCAAGTTACGAGGTCGCGTTGGTATCGAACCCACCCTGGGTCTGCGCCTGTCTTAGAGCTTCCTGCCTTTGAACTTCTTTCTCAGTTAATACTGGTTGAAGTGTTTCCTCAGAGGCTTGAGGAGAGAAAATGAAATATTTATTAATCGTCATAACAGTGTCTCCGTGTAACGTATGACAGATTTTGCATCAAGGATAAACTGTGATCATCATCCACTTTGTACTTTTTTTGGGCTGAGAGCGAAGGGCGTAGAATGCGTACAAAGCGATCGCTTATCATCCGTATGCAATATTGGAACTGACGAAACCCTCTGTTTTTAAGTATAGGAAGCTCCTCTAATTTCGTACAATAATGATTTAGAGCAATTACATAGATGGTCAGGGGCGTAAGATGAAAAACCTCGCTGCTGACTCTGTGTTCGTATTTTTCTAAAAATACATCATTTATTTACGTTAATAATTAAGTCAGTAAATCAATTACTTAATCCATGGTGAGATAAATTATGGAAAATCTTGTAGAACGTTTTCTGAATTACGTTACTTTTGATACCAAATCCGATCCTTCTAATCAGCAATGCCCAAGTTCACCGGGTCAAATTACCTTTGCTGAAGCCTTAAAGTTAGAATTGGTTGCATTAGACTTAGTTGATGTGTCTTTAGATGAAAATGGGTATTTGATGGCGAAGCTGCCTTCTAATGTTGATTATCCTGTGCCGGCTATTGGTTTTGTGGCGCACATGGATACCGCTCCTGATGCATCAGGTGCCAACGTGAAACCACAAGTGATTAAAGATTACCGAGGTGGAACGATTGAATTAGGTGAAAGTGGCGAGAGTTTGAACCCAAGCCAATACCCAGACCTGGATAGTTTGCATGGTCATGATCTTATCACTACTGATGGCACGACTCTGCTTGGTGCCGACAACAAAGCGGGCATCGCTGAAATCATCAGCGCGATTGCTTACCTGAAAGCGAATCCTGACATCAAACACGGCGATATTTGTATTGGTTTTACGCCAGATGAAGAGATTGGGCGTGGTGCGAACCTGTTTGATGTTGAGAAGTTTGGTGCTGAATGGGCGTATACCATTGATGGCGGCCCAGTCGGTGAGTTGGAGTTTGAGAACTTTAATGCCACAAGTGCTGATGTTATCTGCCACGGCGTAAACGTTCACCCAGGTACCGCAAAAGGTAAAATGGTGAACTCGATGAACATTGCGGCGCAATTCCAATTGATGATGCCAGCGCAAGAAACACCTGAATGCACAGAAGGCTATGAAGGTTTCTACCACCTGAAATCGGCTGAAATGGGCGTCGCTCGCTCTGAATTGGGTTATATCATCCGTGATTTTGAGCGTGAAGGCGTAGAAGCACGTAAAGCATTCATGCAGCAAAAAGTGGATGAATTGAATGAGCGCTTAGAGAAAGGCCATGTTGAGTTGGTACTGACTGATAGCTACTTCAACATGAAAGAGATGGTTGAACCTCATCAGCATATTATTGAGTTGGCTAAGCAAGCGATGATTGAGTGCGACGTTGAGCCTATGATCAAACCTATCCGCGGTGGTACTGACGGCGCTCGCTTATCTTTCATGGGACTACCGTGTCCGAATATCTTTACTGGTGGCTACAACTTCCACGGTATTCATGAGTTCATTACCATTCAAGGCATGGAGCAAGCGGTAAAAGTAATTGTCGAATTGTCTCAACGTACGGCAACTCATTACCAAAAATAGAACATTAGAGCGTTATATCTCTTTGTATTTTTGAGAGTATTCAATAATACTCTCTTTAAGTATAAGGGAGTACGCGATGAAAAAGTTAGTTTTACTTTGCACCCACTTAGCCGTGGGTGCTGTTGGTTTTGGGCTTGGTGTTTATGCGCTACCTATTTTGATTGAGCCTGATTCTCCTTCCTCAAGTTCCGTCGAAGCGATCAGTCAGCAGGCTATCTACACAGGTGAGTTTACCAAAGACCGAGAAGACAGTGATTTCTTGCATTGGGGAGAAGGCATCGTCTCTGTATCTGAAAGTGCGATTGCTTTTGAGGGCGAACTGGCGCCGGGACCAGACTACAAGATCTACCTCTCGCCTAAGTTTATTGAAACCGAACAAGCTTTTAATGACAGTAAGAACGAGTTACTCAGAGTTGGAGATGTGAAAACATTCGACCGTTTTATGGTTGAGCTGCCTGAAGATATTGATCTTAATCGATTTAATACCGTTGTGATTTGGTGTGAAACTTTTGGCCAATTTATTACTTCTGCCCAGATAAAATGATAGCCTTAGCTAGGCTGGTACCAGAATGAACACGAGCGCTCCGGAGTTGAGCGCTTTTTCATAGCTCTGATATTAGCGGCTTTCTTGTAAAGCTAATCGTTGTAAAGCTAACTGTTGTAAAGCTAACTGTTGTAATGCTAAGGATTAAGTAATGGAAAAAGTGTGGCAAGTAATAGATTTCCTACTCGCTCATAAGTTTATTTTTAGTGCGTTGATTATCACTATTATTTTGATCATTCGCCGAATCACCTTGTCTCAAATAAGAGGTGATGTTGCTTTCCTTAGCGAAGACCAACGTAACTGGATGTCACGAACCAAAAACGGCACATTCGCGATTATTGTTGTGACGTTATTTGTGTTGTGGAAATCCGAAATCAGTGAGTTTGCACTGTCAGTTACGGCCATAGCGGTTGCTATAGTCGTCGCATCTAAAGAGATCATATTGTGCTTCACAGGTTCTATTCAGCGTGCGAGTTCTCGTTCATTTAGAATTGGTGACTGGATTGAGGTGGGTAAAATCAGCGGTGAGGTGATTGAGCACAATTTGATGGCGACTGTGATTCAAGAAATAGATTTGTATCATGGGCAATATCATTTCACTGGCAAGACTGCCACGCTACCCAATAGCATGTTCTTCACTTATCCGGTAAAGAACCTCAACTTCATGAAGCGCTATGTTTACCATAACTTTGTTGTGACGGTGAAAGACTTTGTAAACCTATACCCTATGGTGCCGGGTCTTATTGTGAAAATTGAAGAGCATTGCGAAGAGTTTATCGATGTTGCCCGCCGTTATAACGGAGTGATCGAAAAGCACGCTGGTGTTGACCTTCCTGGTTCTGAGCCTCACATCCATATCACGAGCAGTTCGACGGGTGAGCAAGAAGTACATTTTATGATCTTCTGCCCGACCGAAAAAGCGATTCATTTAGAGCAAGACATTCGCAAGGACTTTATGGAAGCGTACGCGGAGGAGTTTCCAACGAGCGCTTAATTTGCTTATCGGTCTATTGCGACTAAGCTACAGCGTCCAAACTATAAGTCCAAAAAAGAAAGCCGAGAGCGATAATATCGACTCTCGGCTTTTTTGTTCTAGCTATCTAATAGCTTAATCTAGGTCAGCGAGTGGCAGCCAATCGACTTGCACGCCAGCTTGCTCAAACATATCTTGGCTAACTTTGATTTTATCACCCCAGCGAGAAAGGAAATCTTCACTTTGCTCTGGGCAATGTACTGCTGAAATTCCTGTTTGAATGATTTTTGCTGCACAGTTCGGACAAGGGAAGTGGGTTACCCATATTTCACAACTGTCCAAATCACGCTTAGCGAATAGAATCGCATTTTCTTCAGCGTGAAGTGTCTTTAGGTACTTCATCTCTCTGTCATCAGTATCCGCACTATCAGACACGCCATGTGGGTAGCCATTAAAGCCAACGGAAACAATACGGTTGTGCTTAGTGATTACGGCGCCGACTTGAGTTGAAGGATCTTTACTCCAAGAACCGACCAATTCCGCCATTTGATAGAAACGTTTAGCCCATTTTGAAATCATGAGAATTCCTTAACAATTAAATGTGAATGCTTATCTGTCTGACAATACATTATGTTAGACAATATCCATAGAGAACAAAAGCTGAGAGGTTGATTTACTTAGGAATTGTAGCGTGTTTGTAATCACTTTATAAGCACTTGGTTTCAATTAACATATTGATACACTTTGACTAGTTATAATTGATATTCCTCGGACAATGGTAACGAGTGTGTTACGTAAATTTTATGCTGTTCAAATACTAATAAGTGACGGTATAACCATGCGTAAAAAGTTGATCCTTACGGCTCTTGCAAGCTCTCTTATTCTTGCTGGATGTGGGCAAGATGCTCAAAATGCTAAGCAAGCGCCTTTACCTCTCGTAGCTGTACAGGATGTTAGCGTTGTTTCTCACCAGCAAAGTAAGTCGTACATCGGTCGTATTGAAGCCGTTGAAGACACGGCTATCACAGCGCAAGTTTCGGGCTATCTACAAAGCCGTCATTTCAATGAAGGTCAAATGGTCGAAAAGGGCCAGCTGCTATATTCCATTGAGCCATCTTCGTTTGAAGCTGAAGTTGCAAGCGCAAAAGCGTCTGTTGCTCAAGCAAACGCGAACCTTAAGAAAGCCGAGCTTGATTTTAACCGTGGTAAAAACCTACTTCCGAAAGGCAGTATTTCTCAATCAGAATTCGATGCATTAACGGCAAACTTATTAGGCTCTCAAGCACAGCTTGAAGCCAGCCAAGCTCAGTTAAACGCCGCGAATGTCCAACTTTCTCATACCAAAATTATCGCGCCTTTCTCTGGAAGAATCAGTGACACTAAAGTAAGTAAAGGTGATCTGGTTTCACCGTCTTCAGGTGTATTGACGACTTTGGTTAGCCTAGATCCAATTCATGCATCGTTCAGCATTAGTGAGCGTGAGCGTATTGAGCTGGGTATGGACCGTATTGAAGGTGACGGCAGCAGCGACTCTGCAGGTGTTGAAGTTCAGATTATGCTTGAGAATGGTGAAGCGTTTGAACACCTAGGTCAGCTCGATTTTTTGGGTAACCGTATCAATCTCAATACCGGTACGATCGCGATGCGCGCAATCGCTGATAATCCGAATCAACGATTACTTCCTGGTCAACACGTTCGTGTGGATCTACGTGAAAAGCAATCTATTGATGTTGTGACTATCCCACGCCGAGCAGTACAAACCGACCTAGAAGGCGACTTTGTGATGGTACTGGTTGAAGGTGAAGCGGCACCAGTTGCTGAGCGCAGAAACATCGAGATGGGTCGTCAGGTTGAAGGTGGTGTAATTGTTCATTCTGGATTAGAGAAGAACGACTCAGTCATCACTCAAGGCTTACAGCGTGTCCGTAATGGTATGTCCGTTCGCATTCAACCTTCTGCTGAACAAGCTGAGTAAGGGGGCTATTTATGTTGAGTCGTTTCTTTATTCAAAGGCCTAAGTTTGCCCTTGTTATATCCATCATATTAACGCTGGCGGGTGCGATTTCTCTCGCTATCTTGCCGGTGGCTGAATATCCAAAAATTAGCCCACCGTCGGTCAGTGTGTCTGCATTCTATACGGGCGCAAGTGCTGAAGTGGTGGAGCAGGCGATAGCCGACCCCATAGAAACGTCGGTTAACGGCGTAGAAGATATGATCTACATGTCCTCTAAAAGTGCTAACGATGGTTCATACAACCTTAACGTGACCTTTGATGTCGGTACTGATGCTGATATGGCTCAGGTCAACGTGCAGAACCGTGTTGCTCAGATCGAATCGAAACTTCCACAAGAAGTAAGAATGGTGGGTGTAACGGTCAAGAAGCGTTCTCCTGACTTGCTGATGGTATTGAACTTCTACTCGCCGAACGGAGAGTATGACGATCAATTCTTGATCAACTACGTGAACTTGAACATTAAAGACCAATTGGCCCGTGTAAAGGGTATCAGTGAAGTTAACGTATTGGGTGGTGGCGAATACGCGATGCGTGTTTGGTTAGACCCTGAGAAAATGGCTAACCTCAATATAACCACCTCTGATGTGAATCGCGCCTTGGCTGAACAGAACGTTCAGGTAGCGGCTGGTCGTATTGGTGCTGCACCTTACAACAACGCACAAGAAGTGCAGTTCAACTTGGTAACCAAAGGCCGACTAGAAACGGCTGATGAGTTTGAAAATGTTGTACTTCGTGCAAACCAAGATGGTTCAACGGTTTATTTAAAAGACGTTTCACGCGTTGAGCTTGGTAAAAAGTTCTACGATGGCAATGGTAAATACCGTGGTCAAGACGCTTCAATCGTAACGTTGTCACTTCAATCAGACGCTAACGCGCTGGAAAGTGGTAAAGCGGTGATGGCGATGCTGGATAATTTAGGCAAAAATTTCCCTGAAGGCGTTGCTTATGAGGCGAGTTATGACACGACACTCTTCGTTGCAGAGTCGATCAAAGGCGTAGTAAAAACGCTAATTGAAGCGATCTTACTGGTTATCGCGGTAACGTATCTGTTCTTAGGTAGTGCGCGTGCGACTTTGATTCCAGTGGTTGCGATTCCTGTATCTTTGATTGGTACTTTTGCGGTCATGCAGATGACAGGCTTTACCATCAACACGGTGACTCTATTTGGTTTGATATTGGCGATTGGTATCGTAGTAGATGATGCGATCTTGGTTATCGAGAACGTTGATACCACGATGGCCAAAGACCCAACGATCTCACCGCGTAAAGCCACGCTTATTGCGATGAAAGAAGTAACGGGGCCGATCATTACGTCGACCTTGGTTCTACTTGCGGTATTCATCCCTGTTGCAATGCTTCCTGGTATTACTGGCATCATGTACCGTCAGTTCGCTCTGACTATCTGTATTGCGGTTGTTATCTCTTCAATTAACGCATTAACGCTATCACCTGCATTGTGTTCACTGGTTCTTAAGCAGGGTGGTGGTAACACGGCGCGTTGGTACCAAGCATTTAACCGTGGTCTAGAGTCTGTTACTAACAAATACGGTCAAGTGGCTGGCTTCTTAGTTAAGAAAGGCGTTCTGCTGTTCACTTTCTTCTTTGTGGCTTTGGCGGCTGTGACTTATTTTGCGAAGACAACGTCTACGGCGTTTGTACCTCAAGAAGATAAAGGCATTTGGCTGGTTAACGTTCAGCTTCCTGACGCGGCATCCTTGTCTCGAACCGAAGAAGTGACTAAGCAGCTGCTTGAAATGGTTGAACAAGAGCCGGGTGTTGATGGCGTAACACTGGTTAACGGCTACGCATTTATGACAGGCGCTTCTGCTTCGAATGGTGCGTCGATGTTCATCAAGCTCCACGATTGGGAGATGCGTAACGCACTGGATGGTCAACATTCTGCGCAAGCAATTTCGCAACGTATTAATGGCCGAGCAGCCACTGAATTACCTCAAGCTATCGTGTTTGCAATGGGACCTCCAGCAGTACCAGGTATGGGTGCAGCGTCTGGATTTGAGTTTGTTCTAGAAGATACATTAGGTCGTAGCCGTACTGATCTAGCGATGGTTATGAATGACGTGATTGCTGAGGCCACTAAACAGCCTGAGATATCACATACCTTCAGTACCTTCCGTGCCAATGTACCTCATTACTATGTCGACATTGACCGCGAGAAAGCGCAGCAACTTGGTATTCCGTTGTCGGAAATCTTCCAAACATTACAAGGTAACCTAGGTTCTCTGTATGTGAATGATTTCACCATGTTTGGTAAGAACTTCCGTGTCACCATGCAAGCTGACAGTGAACACCGTAGCAGCATGGATGACCTACAACGATTCCACGTGCGTTCGTCTAATGGCGAGATGATCCCGTTAAGCACATTGGTGACTTACGACCAGATCTTCGAACCAGATGTAGCATGGCGTTACAACATGTACCGCAGTGCCGTGATTCAAGGTCAACCTGCAGAAGGTTACTCAAGTGGTGATGCGATTGCGGCAATGGAACGCGTAGCTGCAGAAGTATTGCCTCAGGGGTATCAGTACGAATGGACAGGCATGGCTTACCAAGAAGTACTAGCAGGTAACCAAGCGATCTTTGCTTTCGCACTGGCTCTGATCTTCATCTACCTGTTTATGGTGGCTCAATACGAGAGTTGGACAATTCCGATTGCGATTATCCTCGTGGTACCTGTCGCAACCTTAGGCTCCTTCTTGGCATTGAATCTAACGGGCACTCCGCTGAACCTTTATGCACAAATAGGTTTGGTTCTCTTGATAGCCTTGGCCGCGAAGAACGCAATCTTGATTGTGGAATTCGCAAAGGTTGAGCGTGAAGAGAAAGACGCACCGATTGAAGATGCGGCGGTGAAGGGCGGTACTTTACGTTTCCGTGCTGTGAACATGACGTCTTGGTCGTTCATCTTAGGTATCTTCCCGCTTATCTTTGCTGCGGGCGCAGGTCACGTGAGTCAGAACTCTTTGGGTATTTCACTGATCGGCGGCCTGTTATGTGTGTTACTGGCGGGTACGTTCCTAATCCCTGGCTTCTACGCATTCGTGCAACGTAAGCGTGAGAAAGCACACGGTGGTAATACCAAGCTGGTTCCGCTTGATGACGAATAGGGGATTGAGTGTCTTGTAAGATTCGTCTCTTACAAGACCAACCCTTGGGAAATTAATTCCTTGTAAAAACTAAGGCTTAGCATTGCGCTAAGCCTTTTTTTATTCTACTGATGAATAAAAACGCCTTTTATATAAACAAATGTTTGTTATGTGATAGAGCTAACACTCTAATTTGGGTTTTGTAATAAAATGATGTTTTATTGGTAAGTGTATGTTTAATATGGTTTTAACAAGGTTCAGCTAACGGTTGTATGCTCGAAAACATTTGCACAATAGTGTGAAGTGTTTCAAAATTACGAAGTTATATTGAAATTTTCTGTGCATTGAGGTTCTTATGAAAGTCATTGATTTATTTAAACACCGAGGCGATAGCATGTCTTCGCAACACTCAGAGTTTATGCAATGGATGTCTCCAGCTCTTAGAGATTACTGGGGCGACTTTCTTAATCGTACGCAAAATAGCCATTTCTTTGCGTGGGTTCGTGATCACCACAAACCTGCTGTCAATGAAGATGCACCAGAGATGCCGGTGGAACAGCCGATCGTACTTAAGCCAGAAGCACAACTTGTGTTTGATGAGCTTAATCAACAGATCGGTGAAGTCATCCATACTGGCGACTGGATCAATGTAAGTCAAGACCGTATTAACCAGTTCGGCCTTGTTACTGAAGATATGCAGTGGATTCACACTGAGCCTGAAAAAGCGGAAACAGACTCTCCGTTCAAAACAACCATCGCACATGGTTTTTTAACTTTATCTCTGCTTCCTCGATTGACTGACAGTGTTGACCCTGACAAGTCTCAATTCCCAACAGCGAAGATGGTCGTAAACATTGGTCTTAACCAAGTACGTTTCCCATACCCTGTTAAATCGGGCAGTAATGTTCGTGCTAAAAGTACGCTAACAAAAGTAACGCCAATTAAGAAAGGCCTAGAGATTGAACGTGAAATTCGCGTCGAAATCGAAGGTATTCGTCGTCCTGGCGCTGTGATCGTTTCAGTGATTCAACTTCACTTCTAAACGAACCATATAGATTCCAAAAAAAAAGAGAGAGCTTAATGCTCTCTCTTTTTTTTCATAAGATAAAACTCACTCACTTATTTAATGCGAGTGTAGCCGTACTCTTCGATAAGGTCTTGCCCTTGCTTTGACTTCACGAACTTGATGAAGTCTTTGCTCTCGTCAGAAACTGAGTCTGTCTTATGCAGCAACAAGAATGGGCGAGCCAATTCATAGCTGTGGTTAGCAATGTTCTTAGATGTTGGCTCTACGCCTTCAAATGTAATTGCTTTAATCGAACGGTCGATTGAACCAACAGAGATAAAACCAATCGCGTGTGGGTTATGGTTAACAATCGTTTTAACCATGCTGTTGCTGTTTACAACCAAGTTATTTGGGTTGATGTCAGACACTAGACGGTCATTAATGATCTTCGTTAAACCAAGCAAGCTTTCGAAGCTATAGCGTGAGCCAGAAGACGCTTCGCGAGTGACAACTGCGATAGGCTGATCTGCGCCACCCACAGCTTTCCAGTTCGTGATTTTGCCTTTGTAGATATCGAACAGCTGCTCACGTGTAACGTTGCTTACAGCGTTTGAGCGGTTAGTTACTACAGCTAGGCCGTCAAAGGCAATTGGAAAGACCTTCAACTTCTCGTCTTGTTCGCGGTCGGTTAAATAACGCGAGCTCATACCGATGTCAGAGACACCTTTATTAACCATGGTAATACCTGCTGTAGAACCAATGCCCTGAACCGCAATATAGTTATCAGGGTGAGTCTTGTTGTACTCCTCAGCTAACACATCCATCACTCGTGATACTGAAGTGGAGCCCGAAATAGTGGTTTCTTGTGCTAAAGCAGCATGAGAAGACAGGGCTAAGGATAAAAGAGAGGCAAGCGCGACTCGTAACATAAACAACTCCTAGTTAATAACATTTGTCGCATATGATAGGTCGGTTATATGACACTTTTGTGAAATTCCATACTCTCGATGTATAGCTGTTCGCTTGATGAGTCGTTGCTTTCTGGGTTTCCGAAAGCAAGATTCGTTTCTGGGAGCAGGGCAGGTATTTTGATTACGCTTGTTCGCTAAAATGTTTGTTGAGTCCTAAGCTAAGTAGAGGAATTCACTACTTAGAAGTTTCTATGAAGTTACAAGGGGTGTTATGTCCGTCATTCATATCGAGCTGAATCGTCTTTTAATTGGGGCCGAGAGGCTCTGTACATCTCGAAATCGAAGTTTACCTGTCGAGCTAGGCAAATCCCTATATGAAGAGTGTGAGGGTGGTGTGCTGTTTTCTCAGGCGCATTATCTACTCGACTCATCTCACAGTGATTATACAAACGAGATCGTCTGCGTGACTTTTGATGAGTCGCTGTCTTGTTGGTTAGTGATGGTGCCGCTTGAAGGGGATGTCGAAACCGACTCTGTGAATTGGGGGCCGTATCCGTACCTTCCTAAATCGAAGGATCTTGATGCTATTTTGGCGGAAATAGAAAAAGACCCTAAATCGTACTTCTGGTCATAGTCACTCTGTTTTCACGTTTGCTGGTGGCCTGCTCGCAAAGCTGAATCAATGAGTATCAAAACTCAACCACTGAATCCCAAAGCCAAATCATCTCATCCCACACCCAAGTGGCTTAATATTGAAGCCACTTGGTTTACACCAGTTCCCAACTAAGACGTCCACATCAATCTATCGCTTTGTTTCTTTAAACTTGCGGCTTTACGCTCTGCAGTTGTGCTTGTGCCACTAGCGATCGGAAGTCTTTTGGTGTCTTACCATGATAAGTTTTGAAGGCAGTACTAAAGTGAGCAGCACTTTTAAAACCGGATTCATAGGCTATTTGAGTGATCGACTTGCTCGAGGTTCTTAGCTGTGTAGCCGCATGAGCAATACGCTTTATTTTCAGAAGGTTTGAGAACGACAAGTCTTCAGCAGATAAGCGGCGTTTAAGCGTTGCGGGTGACATTCCCATATAACTGGCTAGTGTATCTAAAGAGATATTATTTTCGATGTTTTGTTCGATGTAATGAATGACCTTTTGTGTCACGGTTAATCTAGAAGCTCGAGCAATAATGACTAATAAAGCTGGATGCTGTTCTACCATTAGCGACAACAATCCTAAGCCAAGTTGAGTGAGTGCGTAGTCATTCTGAGGCGAAGAACTAACAAGTGACATGATGAGCTCTTTCAACTGGCAGATCTCGGTGTCGGTTTGATTGAACTTTATGTACTTGTCTGGAATTCTTGTGGATTCTAGATCGCTGAATTGGTTGATAAACTTCTGAAAAATAGCCAAATCGAAATCTAAGCAGGTTGCGCTAAATTCGCCATTTTCAGTGTTAACTGTGATGTCTTTAATCTGACCAGAATTGTAAAGTGTGAAATCGCTCGCTTGTAACGAGGCTTCAGTGCCATTGGGTAGCACGAAAGAAATGCTGCCCTTCGATACCATGAAGATACCGTTTTTAGAGGCAGGATAACGTTCTCGTCTCCTGGGAATGAAGTTTCGGAATTGAGTAACTGTAATTGATGACATAGTGCGCTTCTTTGACGTTGTAAATTGATTGCTTATTGATTGTTTTTTTAAGTATTGTTTAAGCATGAGACATTTACAAAAAAGGCGCTAATAATTAGCGCCTTTAGAAGTGAACCTTTGAAGCTTTTAACCTTGAAAGCTCTAACCTTACAAGCCTAACCTTTAAAGGTTTTAAGCTTCAGTTTCGTTTGTCGTTTCAGGCTCGCTAGGCAAGTCCGCAAATACTTGAGTAGGTTTTGCTACTAAGTTGCGGTTTTCCTGATTAACTTCGGAGAGAACTACTTCTAAAACGTCTCCCAGTTTGTATACCATTTCTTTATCGATAGATACAGTACCCATATCTCCGTTGCACTCTATTCTTTCTTTATTATCAAGAATGAAAGAACCAGGGATAAATGCAGCAGCACCATTTTCAAGTAAACGTACACGCATACCTGCACGGTTAATATCGAAGATCTCTGCTTGGAAGCGAGTTTCTTCCGCTGGAGCATTCGCTAGAGTACGAGCATACAACCAATCGCCAACATTACGCTCAGCCATACCGTGGTGACGGCGGTGTAGGGCAAGTTCATCACCAATGGTTTCATCTGGTGTTTGAATTGGCGCTTTACCTAGGATGTGCGCTTTTAGCATACGGTGGTTAATCATGTCGCCGTATTTACGAATTGGAGAAGTCCAAGTTGCGTAAATATCTAAACCCATCGCGTAGTGTGGTGCTGGCTCATTGCTGATCTCGCTATACGCTTGGAATTTACGGATACGATTGTCGTAGTAGCTGTTATCTAAAGAACCTAACCAACGGCGCAGAGTGGCAAAACCTTCTAGAGAAACGATTTGCTCTTCAGTGAACGGTGTTTCCGCTTGCGGGTTTACCAGTTCAAGAACGTCAGATACTTTCTCAGCCTTGAAACCAGAGTGGCAGTTAAACACACCTTGGTTGAAGCTTTCTTTGAGTACTCGGCCCGCACAGATGTTCGCGCTGATCATTGATTCTTCAACCAGTTTGTTTGCGCTACGACGCATGTCAGCGTGGATAGCGACAACATCGTTATCTTCGCTAAGTTCAAAGCGGTAGTCAGGGCGATCTGGGAATACAACAGCGTTTGCTGAGCGCCATGCTGAACGTGCTTGAGCGAATTGGTGAAGGTCAGAAACAATCGCAGCAATCTCTTCTGATGGTTGCCATTTCTCTGATGCACCTGTTTCTAGCCAGTCTGATACGTTATCGTAAGCAAGACGAGCATGAGATTTGATGTTCGCAGCGAAGAAGTTAATGTCATCACCGATAACGCCATCTTTAGATACCGTTACTGTGCAGCAAAGTGCAGGACGAACTTCATTCTCGATCAGTGAACACAAGTTGTCTGCAAGGTCGCGAGGCAACATTGGGATGTTACGACCCGGGAGGTAAATCGTGAAACCACGCTCACGAGCCACTTTATCCATCGCATCATCAGGAGAGATGTAAGCCGTAGGGTCGGCAATCGCTATAGTCAGTTCAAAATCACCGTTCTCTTTCTTCTTCGCGTAAAGCGCATCATCCATATCTTTTGTGCTTTCGCCATCGATAGTCACAAAAGGGACGTGCGTCATGTCTACACGTTCAAGATCGGCGTCATCGTTGATTAGCCAGTTGTCGATGCCTTCAGGTTCGCTGTTTGGGAGGTCGTTTTGTGCCAGCGTTACCCACCAAGGTGCAATCTTGTCGTCAGCGTCTGTGATTTTCTCAGAGATCTGAGCCAAGAAGCCATTGTCACCTTTTAATGGGTGTTGAACGATATGAGCAACAACCCAGTCACCTTCTTTAAGCGTTTCAGGGTTTAGGCCCTTCTTTGCTTTCGCTTTAAGTTGCAGTTTTTTCAGTTGCGGGTGATCAGGAACAACGTTCAATCGGCCTTTGAAAAGCTTAACTCGCGCAATAAAGCGAGTAAGACCTTGTTCAACCAATTCCTCAGGCTCTGCTACTTCGCGCTCTTTCTCGGTGCGAATGATGGCAATCACCTTGTCACCGTGCACACATTTCTTCATGTACGGAGGCGGGATAAAGAAGCTTGTTTTGCTATCAACTTCGAGAAAACCAAAACCTTTTTCAGTGGCTTTGATGGTACCTTCCTTTTTAGGGAGGGTTTCTTGGATTTGCTGCTTGAGCTGAGCGAGTAGAGGATTATCTTGAAACATTTTGACTTTTATCTATCGAGGACAATTGAGCACACTATAATCATTGCGAGGCTTGATTACTACTTAAAGGCGAAGTGAGCGTTAATTAATTGCCCTCTTATTTTACTAGGTCAATTTGCTAGGAGATGGGTGCTGTGACGAGATATTCATCAAGTTTTGACGATATGATAACCAGTATTGATGTAAAAGCGAAAAATATGTGATGTATTTCAATTTTTTCTGGATTTTTTTATGCATTTAGGGAATAATCCGCCTCCCTTAGACGTCCCTAATGGCTTGAAGTGTTTTATTACTGCTTCGTAACTCTGAATGGAATCAGTATCTGATTGGATCAGTATTGGAATTGATAGAGCTCCCGGGACCTTTTGTTTACTTATATATAGTGGGATCCCAATGTCCGAATCTGTAATTCAATTTAATGAATTAGCCCTAAACGATAACATTCTTTCAGCTCTTGATAGCATGGGTTTCGTTTCTCCGACTCCAATCCAAGCAGCAGCTATTCCTCTTCTTCTTGAAGGCCGTGACGCACTAGGTAAAGCACAGACTGGTACTGGTAAAACAGCAGCATTCTCTCTGCCTTTACTTAACAAAATCAACCTGAACCAACACAAACCACAAGCAATCATCATGGCTCCTACTCGTGAGCTAGCGATTCAAGTTGCTGCGGAAATCAAAAACCTTGGCCGTGATATCAAAGGTCTTAAAGTTATTGAAATCTACGGTGGTGCTTCAATTGTTGACCAAATGCGTGCTCTAAGCCGCGGTGCTCACATTGTTGTTGGTACTCCAGGTCGTGTTAAAGACTTACTAACTCGTGACCGTCTACACCTAGATGAAGCACACACATTTGTTCTTGATGAAGCAGATGAAATGCTGAAAATGGGCTTCGTAGATGACGTTACTTGGATCCTAGAGCAAGCTCCAGAATCTGCACAACGTGTACTTTTCTCTGCAACTATGCCTCCAATGGTTAAGACTATTGTTGACCGTTACCTACGTAACCCGGCTAAAGTTGACGTTGCTGGTACTAACCACACAGTTGATAAAGTAGCGCAGAACTTCTGGGTTGTTAAAGGCGTAGAAAAAGACGAAGCAATGTCTCGTCTTCTAGAAACTGAAGAAACTGACGCGTCAATCGTATTCGTACGTACTCGTCAAGACACTGAGCGTCTAGCTGATTGGCTATCTGCACGTGGCTTCAAAGCTGCTGCACTGCACGGTGATATTCCTCAGTCTCTACGTGAGCGTACTGTTGATCACATCAAACAAGGTGTTATCGACATCCTAGTTGCAACTGACGTTGTAGCTCGTGGTCTTGATGTTCCACGTATCACTCACGTATTCAACTACGACATCCCATTCGATGTTGAATCTTACATCCACCGTATTGGTCGTACTGGCCGTGCTGGACGTAAAGGTAAAGCGATCCTACTAGTTCGCACTAACCAAATTCGCATGCTTCGCACAATCGAGCGCGTAACTAAGTCTCAAATGGAAGAAATTCAACTTCCTCTACGTGACCAAGTTGCTGCTGCACGTGTTGCTAAGCTTGGCGCTGAACTTGAAACTGAGAAAGAAAGCAAAGCACTAGAAAACTTTGCAGGTCTTATCTCTACTCTTCAAGAGTCTCTAGAAGTTGATGCTGCTACTCTAGCTGCAATGCTTCTTAAGCGTCAGCAAGGTAAGAGCCCACTATTCTACGTTGGCGAAGACCCAATGATCGCTGCTATTGAGCGTGATAAGAACCGTCGCAAAGAGCGTCGTGAAGATCGTGACAACGGCCGTGACGGTGGTGGTCGCAACTTCAATACTCAAGATTGGGATACTTACCAACTACAAGTTGGCCGTGAGCAAGGCGTTCAGGTTAAAGACATCGTTGGCGCACTAGCAAACGAACTTGGCCTAACTAAAGGTTCTATCGGTGCAATCAAGCTAGACCAAGGTTCTACTTACGTTCAACTGCCAAAAGCAATGAACTCTGAAACTGCTGGTAAGCTGAGCAAACTACGTATTCGTCAAAAAGAAGCTGGCGCTGTTGTTGTTGATTTCAACGACTTCCGTGAGCCTCGTCGTGGCGGCGGCGGTCGTGATGGCAACCGTGGCGGCGGTCGTGGCGGTCGTGATGGTGGCGGCTACCGTGGTAACCGTGATGGTAACCGCGAAGGTGGTAACCGTGAAGGCGGTCGTGGTGGATACCGTGGCAACCGTGATGGTGCTCGCGATGGTAACTCTGCTGGCGGACGTGATGGCGAACGTCGTTTCGACCGTAACCGTGGTGGCGATCACCGTGGTAACTTCCGTGGCGAACGTGGTCATGGTAACGGCAATGGCGGTGGTAACCGTGGTCGTCGTCCAGAGCGCAACGAAGGTTAATCAACCTGTCGCTTAGACTCTTTAGTCTAGACACTGAATTTCAAAGCCGAGCGTAATGCTCGGCTTTTTTGTGCCTGCTATTTGAACTTAAGCCTTTGTTGGCTCGATATACGTAGTCAGCTTACTTCAACTAAGCTTTACGCCTATAACTTATCTGAGTGCCAATAAATTAGCTGTATCGCGTTCTAAGCCTTTACCAAAAGAATGTGCTACAAGATGCTAAAACAAAGAGTGAAGGCTATCTAAGCGACGTTACATGCGCATATTCGAACCGTTGTGCTCGAAGGCAATCAAAAGAAGATCGGCTCTGTCTTTCATTATTCTCAACACACCTGTGATCTTTTTGATGTAAACACTGAGAAATTGAGATTTCGAGTAAGAAGTTGTCGGTAATGCTAAGAAGGCGAAAGGGAAGGGGTGGTTGTTTTCTAGGCGTATTACCTACATTTATTCGAGTCGCTCTAATTAACTCAATCAAGTTAAAAATAACGTGAGCACTCGTTTGCGTTATTTGTTCGCTAACTTTCTTATTCAACTATTTTTTAATTTCGCTCTCAAAATAAATGGTTTGATGACTAAGATCAACTTAATTGTGTTCATTTAGTGATTTCTCCAAAACAAAAGTTGAAAGATTCAAAAATTATTGAATAATGGACTTAACTAAAATTGAAGTAAATACTTCATCCAATTCGTACTGAAACAGGATCCATATCCAATGTCTAATTCGTTTGTTCTGGTTATTAACTCGGGTAGTTCATCCCTAAAATTTGCTGTCATTGATTCTGTTTCTGGTGAAGCAGTATTGAGTGGCCTAGGGGAATGTTTTGGTCTTGAAGATGCTCGCATGAGCTGGAAATATCAAGGCGAGAAAACTGAAATTGCCATTCAAGGTGAGGATAACCACCACAAAATTGCCATTGGCAAACTAGTTGGTCTGATGGAAGATCTAGGCTTCACTGCTGATATCGTTGCTATCGGTCACCGTATCGTTCACGGCGGTGAGAAGTTCACTCAAACCGTTCGTATTACTGAAGAAGTAACGAACGAAATTGAAAGCCTATCTGACCTAGCTCCACTTCATAACCCTGCCGGTGCCATTGGCATCCGTGCTGCGATTGAAGCTTTCCCTTCTCTACCTCAATTTGCTGTATTTGATACGGCTTTCCACCAAACGATGCCACAACGTGCATTCACTGGTGCAATCGCAAAAGAGCTATATACAGACTTCGGCGTACGTCGCTACGGTTTCCACGGTACGAGCCACTACTTCGTTAGCCGTGAAGCTGCGAAGATGGTAAACAAGCCAGTCGAAGAGGCGAGCTTCATCTCTGTTCATCTAGGTAACGGCGCGTCTGTATGTGCAATCAAAGACGGTAACAGTGTTGATACTTCTATGGGTTTCACTCCACTTTCTGGCCTTATGATGGGCACACGTTGTGGTGACTTGGATCCAGGCATCATCGAGTATCTACTCAAGAAAGGTTGGTCACAAGAGCAAGTCTTCAACTCTCTAAACAAGGAGTCTGGTTTCCTTGGCGTGTCTGGCCTTACGAGCGATGCTCGTGGCATTTTAGAGGCAATGGAAGAGGGCCATGAAGGCGCTAAGCTTGCATTTGAGGTGTTTACTTACCGCGTATCAAAGTACATTGCTTCTTACCTTGCAACGTTAGATTCTTTAGACGGCATCATCTTCACTGGTGGTATCGGTGAGAACTCTCTACCAATTCGTCGTGAAATCCTAAACAACCTTAAGATTCTTGGTTTCGTTGAAGATGTAGCGGGTAACGAATCGGCTCGCTTTGGTGCAGAAGGCATCATCGGTAAGTCTGAAATGTTAGACGCAGTAGCAATGGTTATCCCAACCAACGAAGAGTTCGTTATTGCTCAACAGTCGGTAGAACTTCTGTAATTGAAGCTAAAATCAGATAGTTCAAAGCGAGCCCAAGTGGCTCGCTTTTTGGTGTCTAGTTAAGGTGCGTCTGAATGTTTTAGCAGGGGCTATAGCCTACAAGGCGCTTGTCAAACACCTTTAGAACAGAGTTTCTGGTGCTCCGGAATCGCTTAGGTTATTTAGTCCCTGAGCGGTAGTTTGGATCTGTCCAGCATCTAGGTAACTCTTCACCTGACATAAACATCAGTTCGGACTTTTTAAAAATCTCAGGGTCTTGCTGCTCTTCACCAGCTTGAAACCGACCTTCGATACTGTCCTGGAATAAGTTGGTTAATTTGGTCATTTCAGTAACATCTACGAGGTCACCGCTCTTTTTCTCTTTTAGAAACATCTTATTTACCCTCAATCTAATCGATCACCCCTAATTATAATTGTTATTTGGAAAATGAAAGTGTTTTCAATTCCGGCACTTCTTGACTAAGCAGGTCTCAGAGCTACGCTTATGATCATCGACAAACCAATCGAAGAACAAACCTATCCTCAACAAATAAACGGAGTCGCGATGTCATCTGCCCATATTGCAAACAATCTCAGCGAACTGATTGGCGATACCGATCTTGTTAGAATCAACAGTCTTTCAGAGATATCAGGTTGTGAGATTCTTCTTAAGTGCGAACACCAGAACCCGGGTGGTTCGATTAAAGATAGAGCAGCTCTTCAGCTTGTTAAGGATGCTGTAGAAGCTGGCAAGCTTAAGCCTGGGATGACAATCGTTGAAGGTACCGCAGGAAATACGGGGATCGGCCTTGCTCTAGTGGCTAAATCTCTCGGTTACAAAATGTTGGTGGTGATGCCAAAAGGGCAGGCACAAGAGAAAGAGCGTATGATCTCGCTTTATAACGCTGAACTGTTATTGGTCGACCCTTGTCCGTTTGCAAACCCTGAACACTTTTACCACATGGCCAAGCGGATTGGCGTTGAAAATGAGAATTATTGGTGGGCAGATCAGTTCGAAAATCTCAGTAATTATCGAGCGCACTATTTAAATACGGGACCGGAGATCTGGCAGCAAACACAAGGTAATATTGATGCTCTAGTTTCAGTGGTGGGGACGGGGGGAACCATTGCTGGAAATTCACACTATCTATCTGAGCAGCAACCCAATCTCGAAACTTGGTTAGTTGACCCAAATGGGTCCGGCATTTATTCATTTCTCCGTAATGGACACTATCAATCAACGGGAAGCTCGTTCACGGAAGGCATAGGGATCATGCGGACGGTTGAAAATTTCAGGCAGGCAAAAATCAATCGTGCAATCACTCTGCCCGATCAGGATTTAGTTACAATATCTCGCCTTGTTGCGGAGCATGACGGTATTCTTCTAGGAAGCAGTTCGTCATTGAACGTAGCTGGGGCGCTATACGCTGCGGCTAGAATGGGGGAAGGGAAAACCATCGTTACATTTAGCTGTGACCTTGCTGAGCGCTCGTATTCGAAGCTGCACAACGAAGCTTTTCTAAAAGAAAAAGAGATACAGCTCAATAAAGAAAACCTCTCTCAACTATGGGCTCGTTATCAAGCCGAAGATGGCAGCATGGTCGTCAACGTATAGTCGTTCAAAAGTAATACTGGTCAGTGGTTTGACAGCTCTTTCGTTAGCGCTAAACATCCGTTAGCGGTAAATCTGGCACTATTGCTTGTTATTAGGGTAGTGAATTACATTATGGAACACCGCATTGTCTCCACCGATATTTTTGTAGCCATGGTTCTGGTTAGCATTGAAGCGAACGGCTTGTCCTGCGTGTAGCGTATGCCACTCTCCATCAAACATCACGGCTAGCTCTCCCGATATGCATAAGATGTGCTCGGTGACGCCTGTGTTATGTGGTGCGGATTCATGCTGGTAATCGGGTGCTAGGGTGAGTTCGAAGATTTCAAACCCTAGTGCTTCCTCAAAAGGAAACAACAAACTGACGAAAAAGCCAATGTTGTATTCCTCATGTCTTAGTTCGTTTGCATCTCTGAATAAACTCGTCAGTTCACTGTTTGGGCTAGCCGCGATAAAATTCGAAAGTGACACCTCGAACCCAGAAGCTATCTGCCAAAGCTTAGCGACTGTCGGGCTGGATTCTCCACGTTCAATTTGTCCTAGCATTGCTTTGCTCACGCCAGTTTCTTTCGCTGTTTTGTCTAAGCTCCAGCCTTTTTCTTGGCGAAGGCGTTTCAAGTTAACGCCAACTTTAATTTCTGTTTGCATATTTTCTCTACAAGTTTTTACAAATAAGTTGTGCGTTATAGCGCACAGTGCTAGGTTTGGTCTATGGACGTTATAACGCACGCAGGAAGAGATTAACATGACTAAGCTAAAATTTTCTCACGTCAGTACCGGCTTTATCGCTGTTTTCATTGGTTATGCGAGCGCCGCGGCGATTATTTTCCAAGCGGCAATGAGTGCTGGAGCAACTGAAGAGCAAGTGGCGTCATGGTTTTGGGCGTTGGGAATTGGCATGGGCGTAACCACAATACTGCTTTCGTTTCATTACAAGAAGCCTGTGGTTACAGCGTGGTCGACGCCTGGAGCGGCGTTGTTAATCACATCTCTTGAAGGGCTGACAATGAATCAGGCTGTGGCCGTGTTTTTGTTCAGTTCGATGTTGATCACGTTAGTTGGATTGGCGGGGATATTTGAGAAAGTCCTAAAACAGATCCCAACATCGATTGCCTCTGCGATGCTCGCGGGGATTCTATTGCAATTCGGTTTGGGTTTGTTCACGTCGCTAATGGAAGAGGCACAAGTCGTAGCGGTCATGCTCGCTGTATTTATTCTGGCGAAAGCGCGGTTAGGAAATTTACTGATCCCAAGCATTTTCATTATCGCACTGGTTATGTGTGTGGGTTTTGGCAAACTCGATGTCAGTCAGGTGACTATGGGATTAACGACCCCGGTGTTCATTACGCCCGATTTTGAGTTCTTTTCGTTGTTCAGTGTCGGTATCCCACTGTTTATAGTGACGATGGCTTCACAGAACTTACCGGGATTTGCGGTTCTAAAAGCGAATGGATACCAAGTCGATTCATCGAAGATCATTACCACCACCGGGGTGACAGGTTTGATTTTCGCGCCGTTTGGTGGCTTTGCGTATAACCTTGCAGCGATTACGGGAGCTATTTGCATGGGCCCGAATGCGGATAGTAATCCAAATACACGTTATATGGCGGGGATCTCGATGGGCGTATTTTATCTGTTAGCTGGAGTGATGGGGATGTCATTTGTATCGCTGTTTAGCGCAGTGCCTTCCGAGATTGTCATTGCGGTTGCTGGCTTAGCGGTGATGCCCACCTTGATGAATTGTCTTGCGGTATCAATGGCAGACAGTCACCACCGAGAACCCGCACTGCTTACTTTCTTATTCACTGCTTCTGGTACCAATTTACTGGGAATCGGCAGTGCATTTTGGGGGCTGTGCATCGGGTTGTTTTGTTGCTGGTTACACAATTACAAAGCTAAGTCGCGTGGAGCAAGCGAGGCTTCGCAAACTTCACCGTAATGAGATGATCCCTCAAATGAGCGAAGCCTTAAATTTATCAGTCGTCATCATGGTGTTCTGTACTTGGTACAAATATTCAGATCGAACCAACCTTAGGTTGTGATTGAGATAGTAATTTGCTACAAAACGCGCATAATCTCGCTATACAACATTTAAAGAAGAATTTACCTATGACTACCTTTCAATACTACTTTCACCAACTGCCTTGCTTCGACTGTAAAAAAACGACGGTAAGTACAGATCTTGGTTGGTTAACGCCTGCGATGAAAGATGATGCAATCGCACAAGTGACGGCGACACTCGCACAAGGTGAGGTTACTCCAGATCTTTCAGCAAACGTGGTTTGTACTAAAGATGAAGCTCGCGAGTACTTACTGCTTAACTTTTTTGGTTATTCAGAAGAAGAGTTAGCAAGCGGCATCGAAGCGGATGATGAAAAAGAAGTCGCTGATGAAATCGCAGAACTACTAGAAGAAGGTAAAGACACAATCACCTTCGAACATGAAATTGCGCTTCAGTGCTGTGCTGACTGCGATGTTGAAGACGAGTCAAACTAAGCACTCGTATTAGACGATATACCCATCAATATGGTGTGATGTTCAAATGATTAAAGGCGTTAGTGGCTTAAAAGTTCACTAGCGCCTTTTTTGTATCTCTATTTCTTATCTCTAAGCTGCATTAGGCTTTATGATGCTTTGTTTTCTATAATGCCTTGCTCATTGAGTTGTGAAAGGATCTCTGAGGTTTTCTCTCTGAATAAATCTCTTAATAGACGCACCGTCGGGGTAATGGATTGGCGACTTGGACACACTAACCACAACTCGGTAGGTGTCGGCTTAAATTCAGGCATAATTTTAATAACTTCACCTGAAAGCAGATGAGGTGACATGTCTAGACAAGATTTTATTGCCACTCCTTTTCCTGCGATACACCAACGTCTTACAAGGTCTGCGTCGTTCGAAGCGCGATTTCCTTTTAGTTTCACTTTATGATCTTGGGTACCATCGTTAAACACCCACTCGTCTTGCAACATGTCATGGAGTTGGTAAAGCAAACCATTGTACTGAGCTAAGTCTCTCGGGTGTTTTGGTGTTCCCATTTCAGCCAAGTATTCAGGAGCCGCACACAATACCCTCGGCACGTCGCATATCTTAAAACCATACATGTTGGCATCGGTCGGGGATCCGTAGCGCAGCGCCATATCGACGGAATCTCGGTAGAAATCGATATTGCTATCGCTGATGCTAGTACGAAGCGTCGCCTTTGGATATTCAAGTAAGAACTCATCAAGCCAAGGTGTAACTAGGTTGCGCCCTAGATCCGATGAAAGCGCTATACGAATTTCACCGTCAACAATACCGAGTTCCTCGCGCATGTTGAGCTTCGCTTGCTCTAACAATTTCAAGGCTTGTTCGCATTCAGGCAAATAACGCTCACCTGCTGAAGAGAGCCTTAAATGGCGAGTGGTTCTTACAAACAGCTCAGCGCCCAGTGCGGCTTCAACACGTTTGACGGCAGCGCTCGCGGTGGCAGTACGCATATCAAGGTTGGTGGCTGCAGCGGTGATACTGCGAAACTCCGCTACCTTTAAAATCACTTGTAGGTCTTCAAGAAGCATTTCGTTTCCCTGTTCTGAACCTTGAATCGGTTGTTTTGTTACCGATAAATTAGGCATTTTCTAATTACTAATCTTAGTATTTTGTCAGCGCATATACATCTTATTATCAAAAGTTATTTGATAATAATTCAAATATTAGGCTGTTTATCTAAAGAGAAAAGTCTCTAAGCTTCAATTGTCGAATTTAAGGAGAAGTATCATGTCATTACCATTAACAATGAAAGCAATCGGATTTACTCAGTCACTAGCGATTACAGAACAAGAAAGCCTATTTGAATTTGAAACGAGCCTACCGGAAATAAAAGAGAATGACTTGTTGGTAAAAGTGAGTGCGACTTCTATCAACCCTGCTGACGCAAAAATTCGTATTCGTAATGCCAAAGGCAAAACACTCGAACAACCAAAAGTGCTGGGCTATGACGCAGTCGGCGAAGTTGTTGGTAAAGGTGCTGACGTTGAAGGCTTCGAAGTCGGTGACCGTGTGTACTATGCGGGTGACGTAACACGTATGGGTGCTAACGCAGAATACCAAGCTGTGGACTACCGTATTGCCGCTAAAGCGCCTAAGAGCCTTTCAGATGAAGCTGCAGCAGTGATGCCACTAGCAACACTGACTGCATGGGAAGCATTGTTTGACCGCCTACGTGTTCGTCCAGAAGATAAAAAGTCTATTCTGATCATTGGTGGAGCGGGCGGTGTAGGTTCGATCACTATTCAACTGGCTAAGCAGCTGACCAACCTAAAAGTTATCGCAACAGCTTCAAGACCTGAAACGGAACAATGGGTAAGGGATATGGGAGCGGATTATGCGGTGAACCACCGTAACCTTGTCGAGTCAGTGCGAGAGCAGGGCATTCAACATGTCGACTACATCTTCAATGTTGCTGATACAAAAGGGCACTGGGATGCGATGGTTGAGTTGATCGCACCACAAGGCATGATTAGTTCGATTGTTGAATTTGACGGTGGCATTGACTTATCAGCGCTGCAAGGCAAATCAGCGGGCTTTATTTGGGAGCTGATGTTCACGCGTTCACTGTTTAACACCGACGATATCCAGAAGCAGCAAGACATCTTATTCCAAGCTGCGAATCTGATTGATGCTGGTCGAATTAAATCGACGCTAACCACGACCCTAGATGGCTTTAGTGTGGATACAATTAAAGATGCACACCAACGTATTGAAAGCAGTGCCTCGATTGGTAAAACAGCCATCAAATACTAGTCTTTGATGTTTGAGTCTGTAGTTGTTTGGTAAAAGGACTACGATAAACATAGAAAGGCGTTAGCAGACCTGAGTTTGCTAACGCCTTTTTTATTTTGTGGTCTTAGCTAGCTCCACGGAGTTTCAACTCAACCCGTCAGTTAGAAACCATAGAGCACGGCGGAGTGCTTAGAAATAATGAAACACCGGAGGTTCATGCATTAAGAAGTTTTGATGCGAGATGTTCCAAGCATAAGCGCCTGCTAGGGTGAACACCACATAGTCACCGATATCGATTTGCTCGATATGTTGCTTTCGTGCCAGAACATCTTTTGGAGTACAAAGCTGTCCAACCAACGTGGCTTTAGCATGGTTTATCGGATGTGAAATGGTGGGTTGTTGATTACTTTTCACGATAGCAAAAGGGTGGTCATGGTTTTGTGCAGCCGGCGTACGGAAATGATGTGTTCCACCACGAGCAATCACGAAGTTCTCACCAAGGTTTTGCTTGATATCCAGTACCTCCATCACGTAATAGCCGCACGGTGCTGAGATATAGCGGCCACATTCAAAACGTAGCTTCCAGTCTTGCAGATGTTCTTTAGCAATCAAGAACTCCAATTTGTCGCAGAACTCTATCCAAGGAAAGTGTTGCTTCGGGTTTTGGTAATTGATTCCCATACCGCCACCAAGGTTGATGATCAGCTCATCGAGTGAGAATGTCTTTTGCCACTCTTTGACGACTTGGAAATAGCGTTGCATCAAGGCGAGGTGGCGATCGACTTCAAGTTGATGCGACATTAAGTGGAAGTGGAAGCCTTTTAACTTTATCAAGGGAAAGTCGCGCAGATACATCAAGGCGTTATTGAGTTCACCCTCATCGAGCCCAAACGGAGTGGGTTTTCCGCCCATGGCTAACTTGCTAAGTGTGATGTCACCAATGTCTATGTTCATACGCAAGAAGATCGAAGCAGGTCGATTCAATCTCTGAGTTAAAGCACCAATGCGTTGTAACTCAGTGAGGCTCTCTACATGAATCGCATCAACATCGAGTTCAATTGCTTGCGCTAGTTCACTTGGCATTTTCCCTGGGCCACCAAAGATCAGTGGTTTATTGAGTTGTTGTTGGTGGAGGTGTGTAAGCTCTCCGCCTGATGCCGCTTCGAAACCATCAACATAAGGGGCTAAAGTACGCAGTATTGGCGCTGAAGGGTTCGCTTTCGCGGCGTAAAATAGCTCTACGTTTTTTGGCAATACATGGCGCATCTGCTTAATGTGCTGCTCCAATGCATCGAGATCATAAAGATAAGCACATAATGGTTGAGTTTGTTGCTTGGCCAATTGGTGTATTTCTTGGTGGATGTTCTCAGGAAGTTGAGGCGAATTAAGCATGGTGAGCTCCTCTTTTATGAGTCGGCCAAGGTGCTGCTACTTGGGTGTACCCAGACTCTTTATCGGCATTTTTCATCAAACGTGTTGTGAAGTTGTTTTTGCTAGGGAAATGACCATCGTTAAGCAATGCCATTAGTTCGGGTTGCTGACCATTGATCGACTGCCAACGGATGATTGCGTCTTTTAAAGTTCCCCATAACGTATTTTCAAGTGCTGAGTCCCCCTCAGCGATAAAGAAAATCGCCTCACTGATATTGTTAATGAAGGTGCAATAGCCGATACGGTTCCAACCTTGCTCACGGCTGTAGTACACCGATTGACGAGCACGCTCTGAAAGTTGCTGAAGAGTCTCTGATGGCCAAAACTCGGGTAGTAGCTTGGTGCCTTCTAAGTCTCGAATCCATACACAGCATGGCATGTCTTTTTCAAATCCAATCAACGTATTTTGTAAATGAGGTTCAAATGCAACTCCATGCTTGAAGTAGTAGTTAAAAACGCCTGGAATCAAACAATGCAGATAGCGCTCAAACCACAGTGTGGCGACATTTTCATATTGGCTTTGTGTTGTTTGCGCTTTGTGTTTGAGTTGAGTGGCGATGCAACTGTTCCCGTCCGTGTCGTAAGCAAAGAGCGCACCCGCTAACGTTGGCTGCAAAATATCGGTTTCGCTTAAAGTGAAATTCTCTCTATATAAAATACCAAATGACTCTCGAGCCTTAATAACATCAGCATGTTCTTGTTCAGCCACAGATTCTAGATTCAATGTGGTTGCGTAAGGCTCTGTCATTACCTTGAAGACAGGGTTACGTAACTGCTCACCCTCTTTGATTGGGTGCAGAATCGAGGTTAATTGAACGGCACTATCGAGCTCATACCATGCGTTCTTACGTACACAGTTGGTTAAACGTACATTGATAGAGAACTTAGCAAACCAATCCATGTCTGGGTGATACAGAGTGCGCACGGATGAGGTGGGTAAGAGTTTCTCACCACCTAATCCAAGCGGGATGATTTTGCCTTGTTCAATGGCCGTTTTGACCACTGGGTTTTGCAAAAGTGTGTAACTTTCCCAAGGGTGACAAGGGTAAAGAATAGTACCTGCTGAATTGTTTTCATCAGGTGCAAGTTGTTCAAGCATGGTCGTTGGTGAGGTTCGGTTATCTGAACTCAAGACGTCGAGCAACGCGGTGTCGACTTTAAACCAATACAGGGGAACCTTAGCGCCAACCTCAGGGGAACACGCTAGCAGATCATCGATACTGACACCTGAACGACTCTTTGGCGTTGGATGAAAAGTATGTCCCCAAAGTAACGATTGCTCTGATGCGATAAACGCATTGTGATGCTGAGGTGAGTTGTCTGAGTTTAGGAACTGCTCGGTAATCAACAAACTGTTTTCCATTTGCTCGACCAACTCGTGATTGAATGGAATCGTCAGCATTTCTTTTAGGTAACTGAGTAGAAGCGTCAGGGTTTGAGTTGCGTCCAATTTGCACCAAGCTGCACCGGGCATTTTAGCCCAAGGTGTATCACTGAGCTTCACTTTCCCCAGTTTACAGGTGTACTCAACGGGTAAAACCATCAGACCATTTTTCTGAGGTTGATCTTGGTGAGGTAGGTGAATGGCCACGCGTTGGTGAGCGTTGTAGTTTCTTTTCAAAGTTTGAGGCAGAGAGGCAGAACTGTAGCACCAATCAACCTGTTCATTGGGTATTGCGTATTCACGTAAGTAACAGTTCACTACACCCATGATGGTATTGAGTTGGGCTTTTTCTCGGTTTAGCAGTACTTTTTTACGATTTTGAAGAACTTGGTCTTCAGCGGAGTATTCACTTGGAGATAATTGAGTCTGTAACATGTTGATGTCCAAATTTTGAATGGATGATCAGCGCGATAGCTGTAATGCCACTGACCAACATAGAAAGTATGAAAGGAACCTCAAGCCAGCCCTGGCTTGATATGAAAGACGCGCTCAACCCAGCCGCAACGCCACCCCATTTAGACATAGCATCAAAGCGCGAAAATACTCTGCCGCTTTGTCGTCGATCAATTTGGTTTGCTAACGCTTGATGTAAGCCGTGATAACAGCAAACCATGCCAAGTCCAAAAACAATACGAGCAATAATCAACACTTCTTGATAAGGAGTGAGATGCATTGCGGCACTGAGTGAAAGCAAACTAAAGCCCAGCCATAAAGTACGCTGCGCTTGATTGCGTTCAAGCTGGTGGCGATCAATCCGTTCTGAGAACAGATGAACTTTCCCTGCAAAGACGAGATAAACACCATGTGGGAGGGCATACAAAAATCCAATCCACGCTTGGCTTGTCACGCCATATTGCTGCATATAAGGCGAGAAATAAGGGAACGTGACGACCATGGCGAAAGCAAAACTGAACTGCGCGCCAAACACCCAATAAAGCGTATTTAACGAATTGACTTGGCTGCATTGAGCTTTATCCGATGCCTGATCTTTTACAATCCCCTTAGATTTCGCTAAGTCATCAATGGGTAATGTTAAGGTGATCACTAGCGCGAATAGCGGCAAAGCGGACAGCCACAGATACGCGTTCAGCGGGTTTGTTTCCGATAAACTCCAGCCAAGCCCAATCGGAGCAATAATTAGCGCCAGACGGGCAGAAAGCTGAGTTTTATTGAGTGACTTACCGAGTGCTTTCGCATCGTTGATTTGACTGGATAAGTAGCTGTTTGAGGCGGCCATGGTGCCACCAAAGGTTCCTTGAATGATAAGACCAAACACAAACATTGCGAGGTTATCGGCTAAGCCACACAGCGCGAAGCCTGCTGCAAGCCCGAGTTGAGCACGCAATAGAGATCGACGTCTGCCATATTTATCAGCAAACTGACCCCAAAAGCGCGCCGCAACGGCAGTGCAAAAGGTCGGCAAAATAAACAGTACCCCCGCCCAATCCGAAGTAATGTTTGCATCCAGTGTTGGCAATACCATCGGCAAAAACAGCGGCATTCCTAAGGCTGCAAACGCGGCGATAAAGTGGCTTAAAAGCACGCAATAGATGAGTTTGGTCATGATGGGTTAACTCACGCTCTGCTTGATGTTTTCAAGGTAAGCGTGTTGTGCGTCTTCGCTGGTTAGCCACAAAAAGTTCGGTGCTGAGAAGCCATAAAATTTATTGATATCGCTTGCGCCAGATGCCTCTTTAGACAACAAGCTCCCCGAGCTCAATAGATACTTAGCGTATAGGTTGGGTGATTCAAACAACATCTCGTTTGCGAGCTTGGTGTTGTCTCCTTGTTTGTCCAACTGGCTAAGCTGTTGGGAGAGGCTATTGGCGACCATTTCATACAGGTAAGCTGACGTGGCGATTCCTTTCGTCGCCATTGCTTCCACAATCGCGGCAATGTCTAACTGCAAAGTAATGGTGGTAAACATCTGACCAAGAGCAAGCTCGCTGTCTACTGTGATGCGTTGATCTAAAAGGTGATCGCATTTTACAGGCGATTGTTGCTCAAACGTTTGGAAACGCTCTGGCCAAATACGCGCTGCATCGTTGTCTTTCATGGCTAAGGTCATCTTACCTTGCTCATCGAATGCGATGATGGCGTTCTGTTGGTTAGACTCCAAAGCGATACCGTAACGAATCCACAATGTAAGGTGCACTTTGCATAGCAGATCAACGTAATCTTTAAACCAAGTCAGCGTATCTTGCTGATAATACTGCTCGGCGAGATGTTCTAAGAACAAACGTCCATCAGGCATTGGACTAGCAAGGGCAGCCACAGGCACCAGTGCTTTGTCTTGGAAGTAGCTCCGCGGGTATTCACGCACAATATAAGCAAAGGTCTTATCGTCTCCAACATGGCCGCAATGTTTCTCATTACAATGGAAAAGTGTGCCGTGTAAGTCTTGATCTGTTTGTTCTAAGTGCGTCAATAAACGTTCAAACCAATGCCCATCATAAAGTGTGGGTGGTTTAATTAGGCGAATGTTTTTAGTACCTAAAGACCGCATGATCAGCGGCACCTTGATGTGGATCTGTGGTGCTTGATTCACGACCACAGTACGTACTGATAAAGTTGGAGTCACCTCTAGGTATGCAACCGGAGCTTTGATAACACCGTCAGGAAGTCCATCAAGACTCCTTAGTGTCAATGGATGTGCGGGGAATAACTCATGGCTAAGAGCAAAGTCGGCGGGCAGACCCACTTGCTCCATCGTTGGCCAACATTCAGGTGGTGGACTGGTCAATGTAACCAGTGACTTTTCGATTGCGAGCCAACGAAGTTCAAAGCTTTGTGCAAATTCTGGCGCAAATTGTTCTAGATCGTGATCGCTTAAACCGAACTTAGCACGTGCTGTCGGGTAGTAAGGGTGGTCAAGATAGGATGCGATTTGATCGGCACGCAATAGCTTTTGCTCCCAACGCTCTAGTTGAGAAATCGGCAGCATGAGTGATTCGGATTGCTGACTGAAGGCGCTATCACACAATTCCTTGTGTTTTTCTGCGCATTCGAGTTCTTGTAAATAACCATCTAATAACGAATGCGAGCTTTCGTGAGCACCTGCTTTCAATAATTCGATCCAATCTTGATAGTGCAGCTGTGCTTCAACGACACCATTTCTCTCGATGAGCCAACCATCACCTTTCGAACCATCTGTTTGGCCGTATACCCAACGCTGCATGTAATAGCTCGGAGTAACGGGCAAGTAGAGTGTAAAGTCTGAACCCGCAAAAATAGCCCAAATTTGATTACGAGGATAAGAAGATAACTTGAGTGAACTCGGGAGCTGAGATTCAAATCGGCTTTGAGAAACTAATCCGAACAAATCTTCACGTAAGCAAGTATCGACTAAGCGTTGAGTGAGGTATAACGCGTTTTCATTCATGCTGTTACCTCGTTTTTTGATGTTAGATTGAAGCGAGAGATTGTCTGTTGTAGTGCGGGTTCTAGAGTTTGACCAGAAGGGGAAACGACCGAAATTCTCGCTAAGTAATCCTTGTTGGAATAACTTTGTTGGAACGTCTCACCAACCTTTTTAAGCACTTGCTGCTGAATGACAATATCGCCCTCTTGGTGAATGAAAGAGGCTGATGAGCCTTCAATTAAACCGCTTTGTTTGGCCACTACATAGTGCACATGGGCACTGCCATCAATACGAAATGTAGGGTCAAGCTTGTGACCCAAGTGAAGATTTAAGATGGTATTGAACCAATTCCCGCCACTGAGGTTATCAAGCAAAAATTCCCGGCCATCACCAATACTTCGATAGTTGATCTCGACCAGTACCGGCCCCGAATCTGTGATGATGAACTCGCTATGACAGACACCAAACCCCACCCCGAACTCTTGAAGCTGACGTATACATTCATCACGGTAGTGCACGCTGTTAATACCATTCCAACTCGCCGCTGTTTCGATGAAGTAAGGTGGCGCAGAGAGTTCTACATCGAACCCACCAAGTGCGATCAAATTTTCCCCGTCGCCGATGGTTTCGACAGTGATAAGCGGACCTTGTAAAAACGCCTCAACTAAAATGGGAGTAGTAGGGTACTTTTGCCAAAACGCATCGCAATAGTTATCCAGCTCAGCCGCAGAATCGCAGCGCTGCACGTCTAAACTAGCCACGCCTTCCTTGGGCTTCGCAACGACAGGAAAATCGAAATCGAATATAGGAGCGCTCTCTCGACTTAACAAAACACTTCGAGTATTAGGTAACGATTTTTCGTTGAGAACCTGACGAGTTAAGTATTTGTTTTTCGCCTTAATCGTCACGTTCCAATCTTTAGCGGGTAAACCAAAGAACTGTGCACAGATTGCAGTGGAAGTTTGTAGGTGGTCGCTATTACTGAAAACAGCATTAGGCGCTAGATTTTTCTCGGTGATGATTTCGATGAGTTCAAGAGGGTTGAAGACATCGCATTCTAAAATTTCATCGGGATTAAAGCGCTCATCATCATTGCTCAATTTCAGGTGGTTGAGCTTGTGATCTGTGATCAAAACGACGTGAAGACCCATCGCCTTTGCGGTAGGTACGAAGCCGTGAGTGACTGCATCATTCACGACGTGACTTACGATAATAATCGTAGATTTCATGGGGCTTTCCTAATTTTAAAACGTTGTTGTCGCCTGCTCACAACTCGCTTTCAAGTGCTCTCTTTCGGGGTTAAAAGAAAGAGAATTTTTCTATCTTATTGTTTTTATTGATTCTTATGTCATTAGTGGTGTTGCATATTGCTAGGCAAATATAGATCAAAAAATATACATTGCAAATATAAATGATATTTGTTCTTATTCGCAATAATGTAATTTTATAAACTAAAACGGAATTAGAAAATGAACATGAGATTGACCTTGTCTCCTCTTGCTTTGGCAATTGGCGGAGCCTTAACGGCGGCGGCTGGTGTGTCAACTGCAGTGGCGGAAGAACAAGTCACTGTAGATGAAACAGTGCAAATTATTGGCCATCAATACGAAGGTTATGCAGAGCACATGCCTCAGTCAGGAACCAAAACGGATGTCGAGTGGTTAGATGTACCGCAAGCGGTATCTGTGGTTACAAAGACAGAAATGGAAGACCGTGGTGCTGTACGTTTAGTGGATGCTCTAGATGGTGTTGCCGGGGTTAACAATACCTTGGGTGAGGGAAGCCGAGACCAATTTGTGATTCGTGGTTTTGATGCACTCAACGACATGTACCGTGATGGTATGCGTGATGACGGGACTCTGCAATCGTACCGAAGCTTAGCGAATATCGAACGTGTCGAAGTGGTAAAAGGCCCAGCCGGTGCACTTTACGGCCGAGGTTCAGCGGGCGGTATCATCAACTTGGTCACCAAGCGTGCTAACGGTGAGAACTTCACCAACGTAAATGGCAGTGTTGGCAGCAACAATTTGTTTGTTGGTCAGGTTGACAGTTCGATGGCGTTTAGTGATAAAGTCAGCGGGCGTATCAACGTGGAAAGTCGACAATCGGATTCCTATGTAGACCACGTCGACTCGAATGACTTCTTTATCGCACCCACCATTCGTGTATTACCAGCGGATGGTCACACGATTGATCTCGATGTCGAATATGCTCACCAGGAGTTGGTGCCATATCGTGGTGTTCCATCAAAGAATGGTAAGCCTGTCGACGTCTCTGAAAGCACGTTTTACGGTGGCACCAACGATTATCAAGAGTCGGACAGCATTCGTGTTGGCGTTAATTATGAATGGCTTTTGAATAGCGAATGGGCATGGACAAACCGTGCAGCATACAACCATATCGAACTTGAGCAAAAGGGTACACGCCAAGGAACGGTAACTGGTAATGAAGTATCTCAGACGGTAAATAACTTCGGTTACGACCCTCGTACCACAACCACTCTTCAATCTGAGCTAGTTTGGGAAACCGATTCGAACCAAATGATGATCGGTGCGGATTTTAATCAGATCAATATCGACTTAACGCTCGCAAGCGATAAAATCTTACCTTCGAAAGACATTTATAATCCTGTTGCAGGTCCAACGCCTGATCCGGGTTTCAAACCTTTCCGTGATAACACGACCACGACTACTGGCGTCTACATTCAAGACGTTTACACCTTTGGTGATCTTTCAGTGATCGGCAATGTGCGTTACGACTCGATGGAGCTTGAGCAGCAAAAAGCGGGCTCAGCAAAAGAGAACCTAGACGATAACAAAGTGAGCTACCGCGGTGGTTTGGTTTACCGAATCAACAACGATATGTCCGTGTACGCAAGCTTAGCTCGTTCATGGCAACTGCCTTACTCAGGTATCTACATCAACCCTAAATTAGCTGAATTCTTCCACACCGATCTAAAAGAAATTGGCGCAAAAGCTTACCTATTAGATAACGCTTTGATGCTGAATGCCGCGGTCTTCCAAATCGATCAAGAGCAACCAGAAACCAATACAGACGGAGACGTGGTCAACAAGATTGAAGCGCGTCACCAAGGTATTGAACTGGAAGCTCGCGGTCAGATAACAGAGCAATGGGACATTTCGGTTGGATATAGCTATCTCGATGCGGAAGACAAAGAGACAGGCAAAAAGCCAAATGATGTGTCTGACCACCTGTTCTCACTTTGGAGTACTTACCAGCTAGACGACAACTGGCGTTTAGGTGGTGGTGTGAAATATGTTGGCGACCGTTACGCAGGTAATGATGAAGCGGTAGCTCTGGGTGACTACACCACGGTTGACTTGATGGCAGCGTACACCACGGGTCGTCACAAAGTTCAAGTGAATGCTTACAACGTGCTTAATGAGAAATACATTCTGGGCGCAACCAACGGCACGTCTGGTACTAACCAGATTGGTTACGGAGCGCCAGCCGAATTTATGCTCAGTTACGGCTATCAGTTTTAAAAGCTAATTATGTTCTAAGAGCTAGTTCAGTTCTAGGAGTTAGCTCATTTCTAAGAGCTATTTTAACTCTAAAAACGATTGATTTATTCGCTACGAATGAATGAACAGTTGGCTTCATTTTGAGGCCATTTAGCCCATAGGGTCAAAGCGCCGATATAACCGTAAACACGGCCTTTGACCCTAACCTGCCTATTTAGGAGATTTTCATGCCTTACCAGAATTTGGATGGTAAACCCTGTACTCAATCACATCAAAAGTTGCGTCTAAGTGCCCTTGCAATGGCCATCGCTTCAGTGACTTCCATGAGCGCATTTGCCGCGTCAGATCCACAAACGACGACCATGGAAACGGTTGTCGTGACGGGCAGCTTGATCGGTAATTCAGAACTTGAGGATGTGAAAGAGTATCCGGGAGCGCGTACCGTTCTAACTAACGAACAAATTAAAAAGACTGGCGCACTCTCGATTGACTCTGCCTTCCAAAGTGTACCGGGCATTAAAGTTCAAGACGAAACGGGTACCGGTGTTTTGCCTAACATCTCAGTGCGTGGTTTGAAAGCGAGTCGCAGTGGCCACGCTCAATTCCTCATGGATGGTGTTCCTCTGACACTGGCGCCGTATGGTCATACCGGACAATCTATTTTCCCTGCAACGCTGTCGATGCTTGATCGTATTGATATTGTGCGAGGCGGTGCGGCGGTTCAGTACGGACCAAACAACGTCGGTGGTGTGATCAACTTGGTGACCAAGCCTATTCCACATGAGTGGCAAACGGAAATCAGTAATCGCTTAACAGTATTCGAGGATGGCGATACGCCGCTCAACGACTTTTACCTGCGCACGGGGGGTTGGTTAACCGATACGCTGGCACTTCAAGTAGAGGGTAACTTCTTAAAAGGCGAAAGCTTCCGTGAACACTCCGACACAGATGTCAAAAACTTCCAAGCCAAATTGCAATGGTTACTGAGTGATACTCAAGAGCTACAAGCTTTCGTTCAACGTTATGATGCCGACACCCAAATGCCCGGAGCTTTATCGCCGGATGATTACGAAAAAGATCGTATTCAGTCGAAGCGCCCATACGATGAATATCAAGGCACTTCAACGCGTTGGAGCCTGAAGTACCTGCATGACTTGAATCTTGCAGATAGCGCCGAATTAGAAATACTAACGTTTGGCCACCGTTCTGAGCGTTTCTTCCAATGGGGCTTTAACAGCGCTGGTGGTCACTGGGCGGACCCGGCATTACCGTCAACCGATATTCGTACGTCACCACGTGAATTTGCTGTTTATGGTGTTGAACCTAAACTCGCGATGTATTTTGACGGTAATACCGTGACGCAAAATGTGATTGTGGGTGCGCGCTATGTTAACGAAGACATCGATTACAAGCTGACCCAAACGCCAATTGCTGGTGGTGCTACAACAACCCCACGTGACTGGCACTTAGACACCGACGCTTATGCTGGCTATATCAGTAACGAAATTGGTTTGTTTAATGATGTGTTAAAGGTAACACCTGGTATTCGTTACGAATCGATTGATATGACGTTTGATGATCTGGGTACAGCACAGAGCACAGACAACAAAGTGACGGAATGGCTGCCGGGCTTAACCGTAGCATACCATCTGACAGAGCAATGGGTTGGTTACACCAATGCACAGAAATCTTTGCGTGCACCACAAATCGCTTACATCCGAGGCAAAGGTGAAGAGGGCAGTGAGCTAGCGTGGAACTACGAGTTGGGTGCACGCTACAACCAAGATTCAACCAGCTTTAACATCGCACTTTACCGCATTGATTTTGAAGATCAGCTGCAATGGCAAAGTGCTACCCAAACTTTCGATAACATTGGTAAAACCCTTCACCAAGGTGTTGAGCTCTCTGGTCGTTATATTCCTCAAGCGATGCAAGCTCTGAGTTTGGGCGCTGGCTATAACTACTTAGATGCAACGTTAGAGGAAGAGGGCGCAAACAAAGGTAATCAACTTCCATATACGTCTAAGCATCAATTTAGCTGGGATGCGACTTACGCCTTTAGCAAGGTAGATACGACTTTGTCTGGTTACTACTTCAGCGAGTCTTACTCTGACAATGCGAATACAAGTGCCGAAGATGCAACGGGCGCGACAGGTAAAGTGCCTGCCTACATGGTCTGGAACTTTAACCTAGGTTCGGATTTGTACAAGGATGAGAACAGCAAGCTACGCATGAACCTTGCGGTGAACAACTTGTTTGATGAGGACTATTACTTCCGCGGTATTGATACCAGTCCAGTTGGTCGTTATCCAGCCCCAGGACGTTCTTACACTTTGGATCTGAATTATCAGTTCTAATACGTAATTTGTTGAAAGTAATAACGAATAAAAGTCGCCAATACTCTTGGCGGCTTTCACGGTTCTAGCGTTTAAGGAAAATTAAATATGGAAAACAGCTCTCGCCTTTTGTTTTCGAATCCATTGCAGCTGTCGAACGGACTGCTGTCATTTAATAGGCCGTTTTTATTCAGCAGGATAGCGATAACCTTAGCTTTGCTGATTATAAGCTTGTTCTCATTCTCCAGTTCAGCACAAACCAGGGTCATACAAGATGAACAGGGTCAGTTTGAGATAGCGACTACTCCGCAACGTATTGTGGTTTTGGAGTTCTCATTTGTAGATGCGTTAGCTGCGGTGGGTGTTTCTCCTGTTGGTGTTGCTGATGACAATGATGCTTCGAGAGTGATCCCGGCGGTGCGTGCGTTGGTTCAACCATGGGAATCGGTTGGCATGCGTTCTCAGCCTAGCTTAGAAGCCATTGCGGTATTAAAGCCTGACCTGATCATTGCTGATGCAGAGCGTCATCGTACTGTCTATCAAGATCTACAACGTATCGCACCAACTCTGCTGCTTAAAAGCCGCGGCGAGACGTATCAAGAGAATTTGGAGTCTGCGCTCAAGATTGGCATCGCTCTCGATAAACAATCGTCAATGGAACAACGAATTCAACAACATCAACACGCCATGGCCGAATTCAAAAGTCATTTCTCGCTCAAACAAACCGTCCAATTCGCTGTCGTGTCGGATAAAGGTATGTGGTTACATAGCACAGCGTCTTACGCAGGAGGCGTGCTGACCACATTAGGCATTGCGAGCCCAATTGTGAAACCAACAGAGAAGGCATATTTGCCAACCAGCTTTGAGTTGTTGTTGAAAACCAACCCGGATTGGTTACTCCTTGGCGCTTACTCTCATCCAAATATTGTTGATGATTGGCAGAAAAATCCGTTATTCAATGTACTAACCTCTGCAAAAAAACAGCAAGTTGTAGAAGTGTCACCAGCACTTTGGTCATTGAATCGAGGCATGTTAGCGGCAGAACAAATGGCGAAAAATCTTGAGCAGATCTTGGATCCATCATGAGTACGATGTTGTTCTCTAAAAGTAAGCGATTCTGGCCAATACTGTCGTGGCGAGTCACATTATTTGCGGCATTAGTGTCGTGTTTGGCACTATCTGGTTACGCGGCCTCTATGACCGGGTGGTCTAATTTCTCATTAACATTGAGTGACTTGATTCACTACTGGTTTGCGTTTGATGAAAGCAACATGACTCATCAAATATTGGCGACATTAAGAGCCCCAAGAGCTTATGCGGGGCTATTGATTGGTGCGAGTTTGTCTGTCGCTGGGTTATTGATGCAAGGATTAACGCGTAACCCACTGGCGTCTCCATCGATTCTTGGCATTAACGCTGGCGCAGCCTGTTTTATGGCGTTGGCTGCGATAGGTACACCGGTAGTCAGTGAGCTAAACCCAATCCTCAATGCGGTTCTTGGCGCGTTGCTAAGCGGAGGGGCCGTGATGCTTCTCGGTGGTTTCTTCTCCGAACGTTCTCATCCGTTACGTTTGGTTCTAGCCGGTATCGCCATTACGGCGTTATTGCTCGGACTGACACGAGCGGCGCTGATTCTTGCCGACGATATGGCTTATAGCGTCTTGCATTGGCTTACTGGCTCACTGTCTAGTGTCGATGATGAGCAATGGCAACAGCTTTGGCCGCCTGTAGTGATTGGTTTGGTGTTGGCAATGAGTCTTGCTCGTAACCTCAACTTGCTGGCACTTGGTGAAGAGGTAGCTGTGGGGTTGGGCAGTAACATCAGGTTTACTCGCCTCGTGAGTGGACTGACGATCGTGTTGCTTGCCGGAGCAAGCGTTGCTATCGCAGGGCCAGTTGGCTTTGTTGGATTGTTAGTGCCTTATTTGGTTCGACCTATGGTTGGGCACAATTATCATTTACTGATTCCTATTTCAGCATTGGCTGGCGCAGCATTAGTCTCTTGGTCAGATGCATTATCACGAGCGATTGCTTTCCCGACTGAAACACCCGTTGGTGTTATTACTGCTTTGCTCGGGACACCTTGTTTTATTTTGATTGCGACGAGGAGATCTTAATGCACCATCACACTAAGATTGTTTTGTTATCAGGGATTCTCATATTAGTGGCATCCGCAGGTTTGTTTGTCGGCGCAGCTTCGCTTTCTGTTTCTCAAGTCATCGAACATTTGGTCGCGTTTTCCAGCGACGACTTTGTTATCCATCAGTATCGGCTACCACGTATGTTGCTCGCGATAAGCGTGGGCGCAGGGTTAGGGCTTTCAGGGGTATTAGTGCAAGGCGTGATACGTAATCCGTTAGCATCGCCTGATCTTATGGGTATTAGTTCTGGGGCAGGACTTGCTGCGACAGCGAGTTTAGTTTGGTTCCCAAATGCACCAGTCAGTGTGCTTCCTGTGCTGGCGATGTTCGGTGGGGTATTGGCTGCTGGACTGATTGCTGCATTGGCCTGGTGGTCAAGGCCAACACCCGCCAAATTGGCGCTGATTGGTATTGCGGTGAGTGCGTTTCTGGCCAGTTGTATCGACTTCTTGCTGGTCACCAATCCAATAGAGATCAACACGGCCATGGTGTGGCTAACAGGCAGTCTTTGGGGCAGAAATTGGCAGCAAGTCCCGTTTGTTTGGAGTGCTCTGCTCTTGTTATTACCCATGGCATTATGGCTTGCTTGGCGATTAGATGTGATGGGGCTTGGCGAGGAAAGTGCAACCACATTGGGCACTAAGCCAAAACAGATTCAGGCTCTCGCGTTATTGGCCGCTGTATTGCTTGCCAGTGTTAGCGTTTCTGTTGCTGGAACGATCAGTTTTGTGGGTTTATTAGCACCTCACTTAGCACGCTTGTTGTTTGGGCATAATCATAAGTGGTTAATCCCTGCATCTGCACTGGTGGGGGCAATTCTGGTTACCAGCGCTGATGGGTTAGCTAGAGGTCTACAACCACCGATTGAATTGCCAGCAGGCGTTCTAACTTCCGTGATTGGCGCGCCATATTTCATCTTTCTTCTCTATCGTTATCGAGGTTGGTAACCATGCTCAAAACGCAGAATCTTTCCGTCGCGTACGGCAAACAAACGATCATACCGAACCTGTCGGTTTCTATCCCTAAGGGAAAAATTACCGCATTGATAGGACCTAACGGGTGCGGTAAATCTACCTTGTTAAAGACGTTAGTCAGAATTAACAAGCCAGTGGCTGGAGAGGTGTTGTTCGAAGACAAACCGCTATCAAGCTACGGCGATAAAGCGCTCGCTCGTTCGTTGTCACTTCTTCCGCAAATCTTGGTCAGCCCGGAAGGCATTACGGTAAGAAAATTGGTCGAATATGGCCGTTCGCCCTATGTCTCTCATTGGGGAAGGTTAGGACAGGACGACCAAAGGATTGTCGAGCAAGCAATGCGAGATACAGGTGTACTCGAGTTTGCTGATAAGCCTGTTGAGTCACTGTCTGGTGGCCAGCGTCAAAGAGCATGGATTGCGATGGTAATTGCACAAGATACAGATGTAGTGATGTTGGACGAGCCGACCACATACCTTGATATGTCTCACCAGGTGGAATTAATGAACCTGATGCAACAGATGAATGCCAAGGGAAAAACGGTGGTTGTCGTGTTGCATGACCTGAACCAAGCCAGTCGTTATTGCGACCATCTAGTGGTTTTGGAAAAAGGGTGCTTAATCGCAGAGGGATCGCCTGATGAGGTGATGACCGAAACGATGCTCAGTAACGTATTTGATCTCAAAGCGAGCGTGTTTCGTGACCCTATTTCAAATACGCCAATGTGTGTCGCGATTTAGTTATCTGTTCTGAACAACGAGATCACCAAGGTACAAAGAACAGAACACTGGCAAGGAAGGCACATTAGATTAGGTCGTCTAAACTTAAAGTCTGTATGTAGTCAAAGTAGAACAATTTGGGCTCTAAAGACGTTCTCGAAATAAATGCAAATTAGTGCTTTACCTCAACTTAACTTGAGGTATTAGGATATGCAACGTTGCTTACGAGAATACTTTAAGGAGAGAAGAATGATCCAACTTGAACATGTAAATCTAGTGGTAAAAGACATCCCAGAAATGCTGGTTTTCTATAAAGCGGCATTCCCTCATTGGTATGTTCGTGACGAGGGAAAAGGGGAGTGGTCGGGCAAGCCACGGAACTGGCTGCACTTTGGTGACGAGTACCAATACATCGCATTGAGTGATCACGGAGAGGGTGAGAACAGAGATTTGGCTGGGCATTCTGTTGGCCTCGCACACTTCGCTTATGTAACCAATAACATTGAAAGCGTCACTCAACGCCTTATTGATGCAGGTTTCCCGATTGCTAAGCCCGGTGCCGAAGAACCTTATCGCAAGAACGTCTACTTTGTGGATCCGGCTGGCTTTGAAATCGAGTTCGTTGAATATCTGAGTGATGATCCCAAACTTCGTAATGCGACAAGTTAGTAGAATGATAGTAGGGTAGAAAGTACTTAAAGGGCATTGTGGAATTTTCCGCAATGCCCTTTTTTAGATCAATTGACTAGTTGAGGGTTAGCTTGGTTGTCTACTTAGCTTTAAATGGCACCAATAGTTGTTTGCCAAACACATTGATTAGCGCGCCAGTTACGATTAGACCACCACCTAGGTAAGTCCAAACTGATGGAATCTCATTGAAGACCCACACACCTAATAGTGCTGAGAATACGATCTGAACGTATGAGTAAGCTGAAGCCTTGCCTGCTGCCTGAGTTTGCATCGCTTTGGTTAAACCGTATTGGCCTATTTGAGTGAAAATACCGACTAACACGAGCATCACGGTTAAGAATAGGCTCGGCCATACAAAGTCGTTCCAGATAAGGGCTGTAGAGATTGGTAGAGCAACCAGTGGGAAGTAGAAGATGATGACAGAGCTGTCTTCCGTTTGGCTCAGCTTTCTCACAATCACATAAGCAATTGAGCTACCAAATGCGCCACATAACGCCACCATTATGCTAAATAGCGGTAACTCGCTGCTCGTGCCACTGCTCATGCTTGGCTGAACCATTACTAATAACCCTGCTAAGCAGAACGCAATGCAGATCATGGTCGATTTTTGGACGCGTTCTTTCAGAAATAGCACACCGAGCAATGCGGTAAATACGGGATGTACGTATTGTAGAATGGTCGCTTCTGCTAACGGTAGCGTGGTCACAGCGTAGTAAACACACATCAGTGCTGCGGTGCCAACTGCACCTCGAACAAACAACAAAGGTTTGTTATTTCCCCAGATCGAAATGCCTTTTCGTTTAACGTCGATATAACTGATGATCAAAGACACCAAAGCCCTTGCTGCAACAATTTCGAATACAGGTATGCCGTAGTTGCTAATGTACTTCACACAAGCTGACATCAGTGCGAATCCAAAAGCGGAAAGGATCATGAACCGAACCCCTACAGGGATCAGTGAAAAAGAGAAAGAAGGCATAAAAATATCAATTGGTTGAGGGGAAAAGGAATCATAACGTAGTTTAGAAGGGCCGACCAAAGTCTTTGTCTTGTTCAGGTCAACTTGATTCAATTAATTCTCATTTCAGTTCTTTTCAAAATTCATCCCGCATAACATCGGCGATAGCTCAGTTTTATAAAATCACCATCAACAGAAGGTGACGCTAATTCAACTCTGATTTATCCGTCGTTTTAATTGTCTTTCTTATTCATATCATTCTTGTGAATTTATAATGAGAGATATGTTCTATGAAACCAATCAATACCCTACTCATATCCGCACTTGCCGTTTGTTCTTTTAGCTCAGCCACTTATGCTGACACTATTTTGCATGCTTTCAATTGGAAGTATTCGGACGTAACGGCCAACGCGAATCAAATTGCACAAGCTGGTTATAAGAAAGTACTCGTCGCTCCGGCAATGAAATCGAGTGGCAGCCAATGGTGGGCGCGTTACCAACCTCAAGACCTTCGTGCCATTGATTCACCTCTCGGCAACAAACAAGATTTAGCCGCAATGATTACCGCACTTAAAGGTGTGGGTGTTGATGTGTATGCCGATGTGGTGTTGAACCATATGGCGAATGAAAGCTGGAAGCGAAGTGACTTGGATTACCCTGGCACAGAAGTGCTAAACGATTATGCGAGCCGTTCAAGCTACTTTGCTGACCAGACTCTGTTTGGCAACTTAGCGCAAGGTTTTGTCTCGGCTAACGATTTCCATGCCGCAGGTTGTATTTCAGATTGGAACGATCCTGGTCACGTTCAGTACTGGCGTTTGTGTGGTGCCGATGGCGATGTAGGTTTACCTGACCTTGATCCGAATAACTGGGTGGTTTCACAGCAACGTTTATATCTGAAAGCGCTAAAAGATATGGGGATCAAAGGGTTCCGTATTGATGCGGTAAAACACATGAGCCAGTACCAAATTGATCAGGTATTCACGTCTGAAATTACTGCGAATATGCATGTGTTCGGTGAAGTCATTACCAGCGGTGGAGCAGGGAACAGCGGCTATGAGTCATTCTTAGCGCCGTACCTGAATAATACTAATCACTCCGCGTACGATTTCCCGCTGTTTGCGTCGATTCGCTCGGCATTCTCAATGGGCGGTGGCTTGAACCAACTGCATGATCCAAAAGCGTACGGCCAAGCACTTGATGATAATCGCTCAATTACTTTTGCTATCACACATGATATACCAACCAATGATGGCTTCCGTTACCAAATTATGGACCCACAAGACGAGCAGCTTGCTTACGCTTACATCCTTGGCAAAGATGGCGGCACGCCGTTGATCTACAGTGATGATCTACCGGATTCTGAAGATAAGGATAACGGTCGTTGGGGCAATGTTTGGAATAGTTCGAGTATGAAGAATATGCTGAGTTTCCATAACGCAATGCAAGGCAAATCGATGACGATGATTTCGAGTGACCAATGTACTTTGCTGTTTAAGCGTGGCAAAGAAGGCGTTGTTGGTATTAATAAGTGTGGCGAAACCCGTGGCGTGACGGTTGATACCTACCAACATGAGTTCAATTGGAATGTTCAATACAAAGACGTATTAAGCAGTGCGACAGAAACCATTTCTTCTCGCTACCATACCTTCAATCTACCACCACGCAGTGCGCGTATGTTTAAGCTTTAATGCTCACTAAATAAAAGCAATAAACGACTGGTAGAAAGCATAAGCCGCAGCAAGTTCTGCGGCTTAGTTGTATCTGGGCTTACGGCTTACCGTTACTGATGATCGCTAATAACACCAAACCAATGATTCTGGTGAGCTAATGATTTCAGCAACTCGATCTCTTTTGCTGTCTCTTCTCTAAGCCATTCAATAAGGTCATTGATGATAGGCGTGTGAGTACGTTGGTGCATGAAGTAAGTCCAAGCACTGTGTTGGATCTTTGCATTCTTAGGGCAGTACAAGAAGCCTCGTTGGAGATCTTGTTGTACTAACAATAGATCCGTGACCGTAACGCCTTCACCGGATAAACAAGCACTGAGTGCCATATCTAAAGACAAGAAACTGGTATTTCTGACGGGTTTCTTTGGTGGGAATTCAACATCGGCCAACCACACTTTCCAGTCGTGATGATCTAAGGTTGGGTGGAGTCTTGGTAAAGTTAAGATCGAATCGAGGTCGGTGTCTTTATTCGTTAAGTTGGTCGAATTAGTTAAGCTAGTCGAGCAGACCGGTGCCATAAACTCTTCACGCAAGAAGGTGATGTCAGGTGCTTTGTCATAGCGTTTTTTGAAGCGCGTGTGGAAGATCAGTAGATCATACTCACTACTATTAATCGATTCGTCTTCCTCAATAACAGGAACAATGACGATCTCATGATCTTGATAACGCTCGTTTAATTCTCGCACTTTAGAGATCAATACTCGCGTCGCGAAACTCAAGGTCGCTTTGATCACAATACGCTTCTGCTTTGGCTCACTCCAAGAGGCGATGACAGCTTCGATATTGCCGTAGCTTTCTCGCAAAGCTACATACAAATCATGACCTTGTACCGTTAATTCAATCGCTCGATGCTTACGAATAACCAGTGATGCGTTTAACTCATCTTCAAGCTGTTTGATCTGTCGGCTGATTGCACTTTGTGTCACATGCAGCTCTTCGGCAGCCAGAGTAAAGCTCATCAGCCTTGCGGCAGCTTCAAAGGCTTTTAAGCCATTATGTGAGGATGGCAAGCTGGGATATGGGGTCATAATTCGTTCGCATGAGTTTATGGAATGTTAGAGTCGCAAATTTATCAATTGAACGCCAGCCCCATCGATCGTATTTTGGGCGAAATTAACTGAGGCGCTCATGAAAAAAATACTCACTCTTGCATTCCCTTTGATCATTTCACAGCTGATCTCTATGGCGTTAGTCCTTACTGATGTTTGGATGATGTCGCGTATCAGTGTGTCAGCCCTTGCGGCTGGTGGCTTAGGCGCCTCTATCTACTTTTTCATCTTCATTATTGCGAGCAGCACCGTGGGTTGTGTCGCGAACTTGATTGCGATCGCTTATGGTCAGCGAGTAGCTCGCCCTGAGTTTGGTAATACTCAAATCAGATTGGCTGTGAAAGGCGCAACTATGCTGGCATTCGTGCTCAGTGTGACCTTAATGGCCAGCTTCTGGTTTGCTCCATTGGTATTAGAAGCAGCCAAACAGCCGCCAGAAGTGATCACTTTAGCCATGGAATATGTCCATGCTTTGAAGTGGGTGATGTTGCCTTCGCTTATCCTATTGGTGCTTCGCGGCTTAACCAGCGCGTTTGGCAATGTGCGCTCCATTCTTGTGATGTCGATTATCACCGTAATTCTGAATGTGCCAGTCAGCTACTTCTTAACCTTCCAATTAGACATGGGCTTAACGGGGTTAGGGCTAGGTACGGCTATCGCGGCATTTATCGTGATGGTTGGATACACGGTCTGGGTATTCAAACGTGACGAATTCAGACAGTTCGCCCCTTGGTTAAACACTGAAGAGTATTCAATTAAGTTGATGAGTCCGCTTTTAATGATGGGTTTACCTATCGGATTAGCAGCATTACTTGAACATGGCCTTATTTACGGCGGCACCTTGATGGCGGGCACGATCAGTATTGCTTCGTTAGCCTTACACCAAATTCTGCTGCAATGCTTGAGCTTTACTTGGAACTTCAATTTCGGTTTCTCACAAGCTGCGGCGATTTTGGTGGGGCGTGATTTCGGTGCGGGTAATTACGAAGGGATCAAAAGAACCTCGATTCTCAGCTTTATCTTAGTGTCGGTGTTGAGCGTTGCGTTGTCTGCCGTGTTCATCATATGGCCGGAAATGATCGCGTCTATCTTTAAGCTGGACGATGGCACTGGCGCGATGACCTCACTGTTGGCTTCTGTTATCTGGGTAGTGGCGTTGTGCTTTATTGTCGATGCTTGGCAGTTACTGGCAATTAACTTGCTAAGAGGCATGAAGATTGTCTCCATGCCAACCGTGATGACTGCTATCGGTTACTGGGTATTTGGCCTACCTGCCGCTTGGTATTTGATGCCAAAATTTGAATTGGCAGGGATCTGGGGTGGAATCGGCGTTGGTTTGGGCGTGACAGGTATTCTGCTGCTTATCCAATTGATGCGTGTCATCCAAAAGAACAGCAAGTCTCCGGATTTGTCGAATCATGCTTATACGTGATTTGCTAATGGTGTACTGAACACAAAAAAGCCGCAGTCATCATAATGACTGCGGCTTTTTGTTGTCTATTCAGATTCTCCCTTTTCCGGGGGAGATGGGAGTGAATCAATATCAGGATTAGGGGCAGCTATTTTCTACCAGACGATTTATTGCCAGACTACTTTCTACCAGACTATTTTCCACCAGACTATTTTCCACCAGACTACTTTCCACCAGAGAGCGCAGACTTCATCATGGTTTTGAACTGCTCTTTCTGCTCTTCAGTTAACACATTATAAATGTTGTTCTTGAGACGCATCTCTTGCATCACCATCGACTTCTCGGTTGCTTGAATGGTGTCGATGATCTTTTCCATCTCGGCTTCATTGAAATCAGGTTGAGTCACAAGGCTGATCTGTTTCTTCTTGAGCTCGATCGCGCTATCCATGTCAATCTGTGTTCTATCAGATTGGTAGCCTTCAACAAGGGAGATGACTTCCGCGTGTTGCTCTTCGCTTAGGTTTAAAGAAGCAATAACCATTTGCAGTGGGCTCACTGCGGGTTGTGGCGGTTGTTGTGGTGATGAAGCACTCACAAACGGAGCGGTAACGAGTAGAGCTGAAGCAGTTAATACACAAAGCGACTTTTTCAGTGATTTCATTGAGTTTCTCCTGTTAGTGGAAACATGAGTATAGGTGAGTAAGCTGAACTCGATATGAACATGTCGTTCAGTTTAATTCGCCGAGCTCATTGCGTTCACTTAGTTACCTTCATCTAAGCGTGGAACGAGTTAGACCTTGGTCTTACAGAAACAGAGCTAAAAGGTGACTAGAATGACTTAAGTCGCTCACCGTTTTATCAAGGAATACACAAATGGAAGTTGGATTGTTCTGGGCTGAAAAAGGGATGTTAGTGCTTGGCGCACTGTTTGTTTTGACGAGCATGATGCAGTACGGAAGACGCAGTAGCGATTGGAAAGGCGTGATTACGATGTTCTACAAGCGTATCCCGATGAACATCGCCGAATACAAATGGTATCGTTTAGGTATCGCTTTATTGGTGTTTGCTGTGGTTATACGTTTCGCATTACTGATCCTATGGCCTTCATACCAGTTCTAGTTCTTCACACTACGTCTCTTATCATGGCTACATAAAGCCGATAAATGAATGAGCATACCGAGCCTTAATAAACTCACTTATTAAGGCTGCCATTTCATAAACTAGCGCTGTTGTTCCATAAAAAAGTGCTATTACTCTATAATGATGAACGGTTATTACCTTTGTAGCATATTGTTTTTCATGAAGAATAATGCCAGATAATAGCTCACCTGCTTGTTCCATCATTCTTACTAATAATCTACACATAAATTCATTCACCCCGTACCTGATACTATAATGTTCTGTTACACTCGTCCGAATTAGCTTTAATTTGTCGGTGGTGCATTTATGTCGTTCCCAGTTCTTATATGTGATGATTCTGCGTTAGCAAGGAAGCAGATGGCTCGATCACTGCCTAGTTCTCTAAATGCAGATATAACTTTTGCTGTTCATGGGCTTAATGCACTTGAAGAGCTCGCTCAAAACCAATTTAAATTGATGTTCCTCGACCTCACCATGCCGGAATTAGACGGCTATGGCACATTGGAAGAGATGCAACGTTTGGGTGATACCACGCCTGTTGTCGTTGTTTCGGGTGACATACAACCAAAAGCACAACAGAAGGTGCTGGATCTCGGCGCCAAAGCGTTTTTACAAAAGCCGATCGATAAAGAAGCGCTAAAAGCTATTTTACGTGAGCATGTTGAGCCGCCAAAACAGCCTCAGATCATTACTCCGACCGCCTTAGAACTGCCAATACTTCGCCGACGCGATATCTATATGGAAGTGGCGAACGTAGCGATAGGCCGTGCCGCTGATGCACTGGCTCGTCACTTTAATGTATTTGTTCATTTACCACTGCCGAACGTCAACATTTTCGAAGTGAGTGAATTGCACATGGCACTTCGTGACCTAGCGGATAACGACCAAGTGTCGGGTGTTTGCCAAGGCTTCAGCGGAGAAGGCATTGCAGGCGAAGCATTAGTCTTACTGAGTGATTCCAGCGTGAGCGATCTTAAGAAGCTCATGAAAGTGCCAACCGAAAGCGAACAGCTTGAAGAGTTAGAACTGCTGATGGATGTGTCGAACATCTTAGTTGGCTCATTCTTGAATGGGTTAGGGGAGCAATCAGAAGTTCGTTTCTTCCAAAGCTCACCTGTGCTGCTTGGGCAACATATCTCGATTGATTCTGTCATTGAAAATACCAGCGGCTCGTTTAAGAAGACCATGACCTTTGAAGTCAGTTACAACATTGATGGCACTTCAATCCGTTGTGACCTTCTATTTATGTTCGTTGATGAGTCTCTGCCTCTTCTAGACAACAAATTGGCCTACCTAATGGAGGAGTTTTAATATGCTGAATCTTCCTGCTGAATTTGAACAGTTCCACTGGATGGTCGACATGGTTCAAAACGTCGATATGGGGCTGGTGGTTATTAACCGTGACTTTCAGGTACAAGTTTGGAATGGCTTTATGACGCACCATAGCGGTAAGCAATCGCATGATGCGATCGGTAAGTCGATCTTTGAACTGTTCCCTGAGATCCCAGAAGAGTGGTTTAGGCTGAAAACCAAGCCAGTATATGACCTAGGCTGTCGCAGTTTCATTACATGGCAACAAAGGCCTTATCTGTTTAAGTGCCGCAATGTTCGCCCTGTAACTCAACAAGCCGATTTCATGTATCAGAACGTGACGCTGAACCCGATGCGCTCACCAACAGGACAAGTCAGCTCATTGTTCTTGTCTATTCAAGATGCGACTGCAGAAGCGTTAGTCTCTCAAAAGAACTAACACTGCTCTATTCACTAAACAGCACTTTTCTATGTGCGTATTAGCATCGGTCTGATCAGCGAATAAAAATGGCTAAGGTTAACCACCTTAGCCATTTTTTTGCTTTCTATTCTTCAAATCTTATCTTTTCCCCAGTTTTTCATGTCAACCAATCCTCTTTTTCTGAGCGCTTTGCAGAGTCTTCTAGGTTAAATGAACGAAAGGGCAGCCACGAAACGTGCTTTTGGAACGGTAATGCTATGGGTGAATAGAAATTGGATTTATAAAGTCTAAGCTTGAAAGCTTCATTTAATGGAGTGCGAGGGCTCGACTCTCAAACCCAAGTGAATATTGGTCTCTAGATTGAGTCCTTTTCACTCTACTTTTCTAAGTGACTGCAAAACAGAAACGTCACGAGATTAGCCAATTTGGTCAAAAACAGATAAAAATTGGAAAATAATCGAATTTATTTAAGAAAAAAGGCATTTTTTTGTTGGAGAAAAGTGTGGTTTTTATGTGATTTCGAGGCACTTTCTTCACATATTTGCATTATGAGGGTGATATTACGTGAAATATGAAGGAAAACGATTGCGCAATTAACCAACAGCGTTTGCGTGAATGGTTCGCTAAGTTATTAATTAATAAGAATTTAGTTGGGAAGTGTAACTGAGGGAGTTTTAGCGGATATGGAATCTTTGAGAGGATAGCATAAAAAAAAGTGAAATATCAGACTTGCTGTTACTAAATCACGACCTATAATGCTGAAAACCGGAGCGTCTGCCAACGCTCCGGTTTTTTTGTGTCCGAAGAAAAGTAAACTCGTCTGCCAACGGTTTTACTACGCATTTCGCGAGAGACACATAATTTTATGAATCAAGGAAAACACCATGCGTATCGAACAAGAACTTAAGTTAGGTTTCAAAGATGTACTCTTCCGTCCGAAGCGTTCTACCCTTAAAAGCCGTTCTCAAGTTGAATTAACCCGCGATTTTACATTCAAGCATAGCGGTCGTCAATGGTCTGGTACTCCAGTAATTGCAGCGAACATGGATTCGGTAGCAAGCTTTGAAATGGCAGCTGCTCTAGCAGAGCACGGTGTTATGACTGCAGTACACAAGCACTACACAGTAGAGCAGTGGGCTGAGTTCGCAAAAACAGTAGACAAGAAAACGCTGAACAACGTATTTGTTTCAACAGGTACTTCTGAAGCTGAGTTTGAGAAAACTAAGCAAATCATGGCGCTTAGCGACGAATTCGTATTTATCTGTATTGATATCGCTAACGGCTACTCAGAGCACCTAGTTGAGTATGTACAAAAAGTACGTGCTGAATTCCCGACTAAAGTTATCTCTGCTGGTAACGTTGTAACGGGTGACATGGTTGAAGAGCTAATCCTAGCTGGCGCAGACATCGTTAAGGTTGGTATCGGCCCTGGTTCTGTTTGTACTACTCGTGTTAAAACAGGTGTAGGTTACCCTCAACTTTCTGCAATCATCGAGTGTGGCGACGCAGCACACGGCCTTGGCGGCATGATCATCGGTGACGGTGGCTGTTCATGTGCGGGTGACGTATCTAAAGCGTTCGGCGGCGGTGCTGACTTCGTAATGCTAGGCGGCATGCTAGCAGGTCACTCTGAGTCAGGCGGCGAAGTTGTAGAGCAAGACGGTAAGCAATTCATGAAGTTCTATGGAATGTCGTCACAGTCGGCTATGGACAAGCACTCAGGTGGTGTTGCTAAGTACCGTGCTGCTGAAGGTAAAACTGTTTTACTTCCGTTCCGTGGCTCTGTTCACAACACAATTTCTGACATCCTTGGTGGTGTACGTTCAACTTGTACATACGTAGGCGCAGCAAAGCTTAAAGAGCTAACTAAGCGTACGACTTTCATCCGTGTACAAGAGCAAGAGAACAACGTATTCGGTAAAGAGTAATCTGAACGAGTTCGAATAGTGTAAAAAAAACCATACGTTGATTTTACGAAACTATACGCTGAAATAAAAACAACCATACCTTGAAATTGCTTGTTAAGTGTACAACACTTGAGAAAGTTTACTACAGGTATGGTTGTTTATTATGAAAAAACGGATTCTTAGAAACTCGTCAGTAAAAAACATCTCACGCTTTGTCAGCCTCAAAACGAACTCTATCCATACAGTCGAATCCGACTTGGAGTTTGACGCATGTTTCCACTTCGAATTTTCGCCACAGATTATAACTTTCGAAGCGCAGCCTATGGGTTTTGAATATTTTATCGAAGGTAAGCTGCATAGGTATACGCCCGATTTTTTAGTCACATACAAAGATTCATACCAATCATTTTATGAGATAAAGCCCAAGTGCATTGCAGAAAAAGATGAGTTTAAAGAAAAGTTTAGAGCTCAGAAAGAACAAGCATTGGGCGGCGGTAAAGACCTGCACGTATTGACAGGTGATGATATTCAAATATACCCATTGCTCGATAATTTAAGGATCATTCATCGTTATGCTTGCGATGAGCGTCTTAACTCCATTCAGAGAAACATATTGAATCTATTTAAGAAATATGGAGAGCTCAGGATAGAGCAGGTTGTTCAATATTCTTCAGTTCATTCTTCTCAGTTATTACCCTCACTTTATGATTTGATTGCCAGACAGTTGTTAAGTATTGATATGCACCAGCCTATTGGTTGGCAAAGCCCTATTTGGAGCTCTTAGGCATGCCAAGTGAAGGTTCTAAGCGATTTGGCGAGCTATTTCCAAGTACTAACTTCGATAAAGAATCGAAACCAAAGGAAACGCTATCACTCCCCTTATGGAAAGATGTTGATCTGACGTTTAAGGATGTCTTTTCTGTTGATGAAGACCGAAGAAATGAGACCATACATAGATATAACATTCTAGAATTCCTTATAGATCAATATGGTACCGATTTTTCCAAAAAGCAAATAGATTTGCTAGAAAAGACAATAATACTTAAAGACTCGCACACTGAGATACCTTTATTACCATCAAGCGTAGGTGTTGGCGTTTCCCAAGTATTCCCATTTGTCGTTGCTACATCACTTGAGCAAGACCTTATTGTGTCATGTGAGCAACCTGAACTGCATATCCACCCTAAATGGCAGTTGGCATTAGGCGACATGATGCTCGAGGCAATTAAGACAAATCAAGATCGAATGTTTCTAATTGAAACGCACAGCGAACATTTGCTATTAAGGTTACTAAAACGTCGACGCCAAACAGCAGACGAAGAGATTTCATACGAGCCATTTGGTTGTAAGAAAAGTGATGTGCAGATTATTTTCTGTGAGCAATCAGAAGGTAAAACACGCTTGCTTCCAATCAAAACAACCGACGAAGGTGAGTTTGATGCTCCTTGGCCAAATGGCTTCTTTGAAGAAAGAAGAGAGGAGCTATTCTGATGCTACATTTGGAATTTGCAGTTGCGCCTACTGAAGTCAACTCTTTGGCCGACTTGGCTCTGTTGGATGCGCGACTAGGGTTTGACCGTGGGGCTGTGTTGTCTGGTTTTCCGAAAGCTTGGTTTAGAGATGTCTCTGACCAATTAAGGCAGACGCACAATGGAACTTCGCTGGATAAAGCAACAGAGCGACTTAGAACTTTCAAAAATAATAAGACAGTTACGTTTACTCGAACGTATCAAGAAGGTAGTTGGGTAAATGCAGCTACAGAAAGCCATGGAAATGTTCCGTTTCATAGATTAGTCGATCAATCATTTACTCAGTTACCTGTTTTTGTTTCTTCGATTACTGAGTTAGAAGACCCCGACTTTAACTACAACTCTCAATTTCCTCGAGATGCATTGTCTCTAGCTCAAGCAGCTACCGCACTTTTACTCGGTGCGGAGAAAGTTACTATTTACGACCCATTTATTTGTGTTACTAAGTCGGGTTATCGTAAAACGCTGCTTGAACTTATGAAGTTATGTAAAAAGGCTGAAGTAGAGTTTCATATTTTTTCAGAAGAAGACGGAAAACCAGCTTGGGGGCAAACAGAACAAGCTCTAATGGAACTAAAAGCTGTTATGCCTGGGAACATTAAGTTGTACTGGTATTGCGCAGATGATGATGGTTCGGGTTTTTTACATTCTAGAGGTTTATTCACAGCCAAGGGTGGTTTGATCTACGACAGGGGGTTTGCAGAACCAAGTGATAGAGATCAACGTCAAGAGCTCACAGATATAACTCCGATGCCCAACGATTTGCTTCAAGCGAAAGCAAATTCTTACAACACGTCTCTTCAATATGAAGACTTTGATCTCGTGAGAGGTGTTTGGTCCTCGCATCCCTAATGAACAATTGGGGTCTGTAACTTGATGCGATACATGTGGCAGGATTAATTAAATATTAATCCTGCTCTCTAGCTATGGATTTAATTATGCATTTACAACTCAGCGCTACTAAGGCTCTTAACAAATGGCTTAAAAAAGATTTCCCGCGCTTATCAGTAGAAGCGGGCAAACGACCAGGAGTCAATAAACTAAGCTCGGATGCCGCTACTATGAGCTCGCCGAAAGGCTAGAAATTGAGTGGTAATTTGCCTTCGTTGAAGCTTTGGAAAGCTACTCCTTGGAAACTTATGCCTTGAAAGATAAGGGCTTAATCCGCCGTTATGACATTGCCATGTTGCTATCAAAGCTCAATGACATTGAGCTCACACCGAACTGGATAAAAAACACCGACCTGAGCGGTGTTAACGGCCATATTGCTGACGCTGCACAGTGGGTCACGCAAACCTTGGATGATAGGAATCTCGATCGATTGAGCCAAATGCTGGCGCTTGAAATTTCTAGCTATATCAACTCTCAAACCAAAAGCATCAAAGTAAACAACAAGAGGCAGCGCTTTATCCCGATCGAGCGGTTGCTTGAATATGCCCAACAAGTCACGAAAAGTAACCCCAGCCTCTGATGAAATGAGTAATGTAGTTCTGTTTAGGGGCGAGTTTATTATTGTTGACTCATCTGAAGGTAATAATATTTACTATAGGTAAATACCCTTACAGTTCATATCTTCACATCTCAAGGTAATCCCAATAAAAACAATACGTTATAATGTGGCATGCTAGTTGATTAGTAACTCTTAACTTTCATAGAAAAAGGAAAAAGTTATGGGTTACGAAATTGATTTTTTAGGTGTTGGTGAAGAGTCTAAGAGTGGTGATGCAATCGCACTTCGCTACGGTAATCTACACGGTCATCGTGACGAGCAAACGGTAGTTGTGATTGATGGTGGTTTTCAAAGTACAGGTTCAAAGATTATTGATCACATCACCACTTGTTTCGGTACTTCCAAAGTGGACTTGGTCATTAATACTCACGCTGATCAAGACCATATCAACGGTTTGGAAACCGTCCTCAATGAACTCGAAGTAAAAGAACTTTGGATTCATCAACCGTGGCTACATAATCAAGGGCTTGCTGATAAATTCAAAGATGGACGCGTGACGGACAATAGCTTAGGGGATCGCCTTAAGCAAAACCTCGAAAAAGCTTGGTCATTGGTTCAGTTGGCTGAATCGAAAGCGGTTACTGTACGTGAACCTTTTACGGGTTTAACGGACACAGGAGGTGGTGTTAAGGTTCTTGGTCCTTCTGTTGAATACTACGAATCCCTCATTCCTGATTTCGATGGCATGCCGGAAAAAGCCATTGCAACGAATGCATTAGAAAGCTTTTTTGACAAAGTGGCCGCATCTATTAGTCGTTTCTTTGCCATTTGGGGTGAAGACCAGATTGATGATGACGGAGTCACATCGGCGAAGAACAACTTAAGTGTAATCACCCAATTGGTCGTCGAGGGAAGGCGCTCTGTTTTTACTGGGGATGCGGGCATTCAGGCTTTGGATTACGCGGCAGATCAAATCGAGCAGTGTACGAGCGGAGCAGAGCTTCGATTTATGCAGATCCCACATCATGGCAGTAAGCGTAACATCGGGCCGACAGTTTTAAATCGTTTGGTTGGAGAGCCTATCGGGCAAGGTTCGTCTCGTAATATTACGGCGATTGCCTCTACTGCTAAAAATGGTGAGCCTAAGCACCCACGAAAAGCGGTTATGAATGCTTTTACTCACCGAGGTGTCAAAGCATTAGCGACGAGAGGCTCCGATATTTGTCACCATTATAATGCTCCTGGTCGTGATGGATGGAACAGTATGAATCCTGAGCCATATCACTTCGACTATGAAGAAGAGGTGGCATAATGGTGGGCATATCGATGAAAGCCAATAACATTGTCCCGCTCTCGGTATTGATGGTTCTTCAGTTCACCGTGATATCACTTGTTAATCAAAGTTCTTTTGATATCAGTTATGTCAATATACTAAAAGACACCGGTGGAGCGATGTTAGCGATAGGTGCGATTTCGGGGTGGCTTAGCCACCTCATGCCGGCTGAAGTCAAGAGCGTCTTGGTATTTTGGCGATGGAGCAATGTGTTACCTGGGCATCGCTTTATACAGTTATCAGAGAAAGATCGACGTATTGACACTGTGCTCCTAAAGGCCCGCGTGTCCGAGTATGATTTGTTGAAGCAAAATAATAGTGAGCAGAACAGTCATTGGTACAAAGAGTTTTATCGTCCATCCAATAAGCAGGACGAAGTGGCTTCAACTCACAGAGCGTATTTGTTGTATAGGGATGCGGCGGCTGTATCTTTTGTCAGTGCCTTTGCCTTGCTGGTCGCGAAGCAATTCTTGGGCGAGTATCTTTTAGAAGTAAGTTATCAATCTTTGTGGGTGTTTGTGGTAGCGATCGCAGGCTTTTCAATCGCAGCAAGAAATGCGGGGAACAGACTCGTCACAACAGCCGTAGCAATAAGCTTAAGTGGCTTAATATAGTGGTCAGATTTGAAGTTTAACAAGGAAACAGTTGGTTAGTTATGAATGTGAAAAGTAAAGAACGTCAAACAATCAAAGACAGTAAAAATTTAAGAGTGACAGAAACAGCTCAGCCAGAAGTGAAAAAACGTATAACGCAACTACTGGAGCAGATTGGTGAAGGGTTACATGAGAGAGAGCAGATCCTTTCTATATCATTATTGAGCACGCTTAGTGGGCAGAACACTTTTCTATTCGGACCTCCTGGAACTGCTAAAAGCTTAATTTCTAGAAGGTTAGCCTGTGCATTTGAGTCTCAAAAGTATTATGAACATTTGATGAATCGTTTTACAACACCTGAAGAAGTGTTTGGGCCAGTGTCAATTCAAGAGCTCAAACAGGATAAGTATATCCGTAAGACAGAAGGGTATCTTCCTGATGCAGAGTTTGCATTTCTTGATGAAATTTGGAAATCCAGCCCAGCGATATTAAACACTCTGCTCACCTTAATTAATGAACATGTTTTCAAAAATGGCAGTGAAATTATCAAAGCACCTATTCGTTCGGTTATTGGCGCCTCGAATGAAGTACCTCAAGAAAACCAAGGGCTAGATGCTCTGTATGACCGATTTATTACTCGTTTAATGGTCCCGCCAATTGTACTTGAAGATAATTTCAATTTGTTACTAAACGCAAAGCCTTCGACTAGTGAGCCTAATGTTGATAAGGAACTTAAAGTATCTCTTTCAGAGCTTAATCAGTGGAATGAAGCGATACATAATGTTGAACTTAGTAATGACACTTTGCTTGTTATCAAATATATACGCAATGAGATCAGTGAAAAAAATGAAGAGTTAGGTCTGTATGTTTCGGATCGACGGTGGCAAAAAGCTGCAAATTTGTTGAAAGCATCTGCGTTTTTCAACGAGCGTAATTATACAAACCTTACAGACACAATACTTCTAAAGCACTGCTTATGGACTTCTCCAGAAAACAGGATTTGTACCGAAGAGATCGTTATGAATGCTATCGAGTCATGTGGAATTGCTAGTGATATCAATTTGGCTGATCTTGATAATAGTAAAGATAGCTTAGAGAAAGAGATTACTAAAGAGCTCTTCTATAAGGAAGATGTATGATCTGCTCCAGTCAGACTGGACACTTAGCTAAGCGACATTTCGCTTT